>CAZOYL010000001.1:0-60371 GCA_964584035.1 uncultured Gemmatimonadota bacterium
CCGAGGTATGGGCGTGGCCTCGATGTTCTACGGCGTCAGTCTGGGCGCCAAGGGATGGTCTCTGGATGCTGCCGCCGCCCATGCTCAGGTGCACCGGGATGGTTCGGTCAGCCTGGCCATCGGCTGCACCGAGATGGGCCAGGGCGCGCAGACCGTCATCTCTCAGATGGCGGCCGAGAAGCTGGGGCTGTCCCTCGATCGGATCACCGTGCTGCCGACCGACACCGGTCTGGTGCCGGACAGCGGCCCCACGGTGGCCTCCCGGACGACCGTGTTCAGCGGGAATGCCGTCCTCAACGCGCTGGAGCAGATCGGCGGGAACCTGGCGGAGGTCGCTGCCGGGATGCTCGGGTGCCGGAGGGATGCGATCTCCTTTAGGGACGGACAGGTTCACGGCGGCAAGGCCTCCGTGCCGTTTGAGGAGGTCATCGAGCAGTGTTATCTGCGCAACGTCAACCTGGCGGCCGAGGGATGGTACGTATCGCCGCCCTGCAGTTTCGACGATCGCACCGGACAAGGGGATGCCTATTACGTATATGGATACGGCACGCAGGTGGCAGAGGTGGAGGTCGATCTGGAGACCGGCGCGGTCCGGGTCCTGGAGATCACGGCGGCACATGATGTGGGCCGGGCCATTAATCCACAGGGTGTCCGCGGACAGATCGAGGGTGGGGTGGTGCAGGGCCTGGGATACGGCCTGATGGAGGATTTTGTGGTCACCGGCGGCCGGATCATGACCCCTGACCTGGCCACCTATATCATTCCCACCTCTCAGGATGTTCCCCACATCCACAGCATCATCGTCGAGGCGGCCTCTCAAGATGGCCCCTATGGCGCCAAGGGCCTCGGCGAGCAGCCGATCATTCCCACGGCTGCCGCCATCGCCAATGCCATCGCCCATGCCACCGGGATCCGCATGAGGACTTTGCCCATAGGCCCGGAAGCGCTGCACCGGGCCATGATCCGGGAGGATGAAAAGACGTGAACAAACAAACCGTTCAGCATTCACGATATCTCGAGGAGGTGGAGCCGGCCTATCGTCCCCACCAGGCCCGTCTGGAGGCGTCCCGTTGCCTGTTCTGCCACGACGCTCCCTGCGCCCGGGCCTGCCCGGCCGAAATCGATGTGGCCGGTTTCATCCGCAGGCTGAAGGAGGGGAACATCGCCGGCGCGGCCCAGCTGATCTATGAGGCAAACGTTCTGGGCGGCTCCTGCGGCCGGGTCTGCCCGGTGGAGATACTCTGTCAGGAGGCCTGCAGCCACACGGAACTCTCGGAACCGATCAAGATCGGCAGGCTGCAGGCGTATGCCTGGCAGCACGGTTACGAGCTCCTCGATGTTCACCTTCCGGGCGAAACATCCCTGGGGAAAGTGGCGGTGGTGGGGGCGGGACCATCGGGTCTGGCGGCGGCTGCAGAGCTGGCCAGGTTGGGTTATGAGGTCAAGATCTTCGAGAGCCGTGACCGGGCCGGAGGGGTGCTCAGTTCCGGCATACCGGCCTATCGGCTGCCCGATACGGTGCTGTCAGGAGAGGTTCGCCTGATCCGCCGTCTGGGCGTCGAGTTCGTCTGGGAGCGAAAGGCCGGTCAGGACCTCTCCCTGGCCGAACTCCGATCCGCCGGTTTCGAGGCCGTTTTTCTGGGGCCGGGACTGGGCCGGAGCGCCCGGGTGGGGCTTCCGGGAGAGGATCTGAAGGGTGTTTTCTGGGCTGCTGATCTGCTCGACAGGATCAGGAACTATCCCCGTGAGCGGGAGGCGCTGATCGGACAGCTGGGGTGCCGGACGGTCATCATCGGCGGGGGCAATGTGGCCATCGATGTGGCCTGCTCCCTGCTTCGCCTGGGAATGGAGAAGGTGTCTCTGATCTGTCTGGAGGGTCCCGGGGAAATGCCCGCCTTTCCCTCCGAGGTTCGCTTTGCCCTGGATGAGGGCGTCGAGCTGCATACCCGCTGCCGGCCCCTGCAGATTTTAGGCGACGACGCTGGCCGCGTCATTGGACTGGAAGGTGTCGGCATCGAATGGGAAAAGCCGGACTGTTACCTTCCCGATAATGCCATCTCCCTTCCGGGAACGGAATTCAGGCTCCAGGCCGACAGCGTCGTGGAAGCCATCGGCCGGCGGCCGGAGAAAGCCGTCCTGGAAGATCTGCAGTTAGAGCCTTCGTCGGAAGGCCTGATCGGCGTTGATCAAGCGACCGGGCAGACCTCCCAGCCGTGGATTTTTTCCGCCGGGGATGTGGTCAATGGCGGGGCCACTGTCGTCGAAGCGGTGGCCGGCGGCAAGAGGGCGGCACGCAGCATTCATCGTTATCTTCATCAAGGAAAATAATCAACGCGTCATTTGGCGCCGGCAAAGGATGCCATCCATGTCTCAAACCGTTGATCTCGGTGTGGATTTCTGTGGGGTTCATTTCGACAGTCCCTTTTTACTGGCTGCCTCTCCCTGTACCGACGACCAGGAGATGATCGCCAGAGCCTTCCAGGCTGGCTGGGCCGGAGCGGTCTTGAAAACCACCTCCGTGGAGGGGACCCCGGTGGATCTGGTCTATCCGATGATCGTCGGATTGGACCACGAGGAGAAAAGAGCCTTCGGCCTGGGGAATATCGATCTCATCTCGCATCATCATATCGACCTGATCGAGGAGCGGATACAGTTCCTGAAGAATGAATATCCCCAAAAGGTGGTTGCCGCCAGTATGATGGCTGCCACCAGGGAGGATTGGGTGGGGGTCGCCCGGCGCTTGAGCCAGGCCGGGGCCGATATCATCGAGTGCAGTTTTTCCTGTCCCCAGGGAACTCTGGGTTCCAAGCCGGGTTTCATGCTCGGTCAGGATCCGCGGTTGGCCGGCGAGGTGACCGCCTGGGTGAAAGAGGGTGCCGGTGACACGCCGGTGGTGATCAAGATCACCCCCCAGGTGGCCGATGTCGTGGAGATCGCTCGGGCGGTCAAAGAGGGCGGTGCCGACGGGGTCTGCGCCTCCAATACCATACCGTCCCTGATGGGCATCGATCTGGAAAGCTTCGTGCCGTATCCTCAGGTGGATGGCCAAACCACTTACAGCGGTCTGTCCGGTCCGGCCATCAAACCGATCACGTTGCGGGTCATCGCCGAGATCGCCCGACACGTCGACATCCCCATCACTGGAACCGGCGGTGCCTCCGACTGGCGGGATGCGGCCGAATTCATGCTGGTCGGCGCCCGGACCGTACAGTTTTGCACGGCCCCGATGCATTACGGGTATCGCATCATCGAGCATCTCAAGGACGGTCTCGAGCGATATCTGCGATCCAAGGGAATGCAGGCGCCCGCTGAGCTGGTCGGCCGATCGCTGCCGCATATCGTCAGTCATGAAGACCTCTCCCGGGCCAGGAAGATGATCAGCCGAATCGATTCGCAATTGTGTATTAAGGACGATCTATGCTATCTGGCCTGCCGGGACGGCGGGCATCAGGCCATCGAGCTGGGCGAGGATCGGATTCCCATCATGGATGACGAAAAATGCGTCGGCTGCGGGCTGTGCCTGGCCGTCTGTCCGGTGCCCGGCTGTCTGCATCTGGAGGAAGCTTCCGGCGAGAACAAACCGACGAAAGGAACGCCGGCGAAAGGAATATCGGCATGACTCTGAAAGATAACGATAGAGAGAAGGAACTGCTGATCAGCGGCGATTATGTGGTCACCCTCAATCCATCCGGAGAGATCATTCCCCGGGGAGCCGTCCTCATCCGCGACGGTCTGATCGCCGATACGGGCCCGGCCGAGCGCCTTCGACAGTCTTACCCGCAGGCGCAGACGATGGACACCGGGGGCCTGATCATGCCCGGCCTGATCTGTGCCCACATGCACCTCTACAGCACCATGGCCCGGGGAATGGCCCTGAAGGATGAGGCCCCGGCCAATTTCGTTCAGATTCTGGAACGTCTCTGGTGGCGGCTGGATCGAGCCCTGCTGGAGGAGGACATTCGCTACAGCGCTCTGGTCGCTCTGATCTCCTGTATTCGGCATGGCACCACCACCGTCATCGATCATCACGCCAGCCCGGGGCACATCGCCGGCAGCCTGGACATCCTATCCGAGGCGGTCCGGCAGGCCGGCCTGCGGGCTTCGTTATGCTATGAGGTCTCGGACCGGGGCGGTGACCGGGAATCCGAATCGGGTATCGAGGAAAACGTTCGATTCTTACGTAGATGTCAGAGTGGGAGGGACCCTCTTCTGGCGGCCAGCTTTGGCCTGCATGCCTCTTTCACCCTGTCGGATGAGACCCTGAAACGATGCGTCCGAATGGGCCGGGAGCTCAATTCGGGATTTCATATCCACGTGGCCGAGGACGCCGCCGACGTGCGTGACGCCCGGGAGAAGTACGGAAAAAGCACGGTCCAACGTCTGGCCGATCTCGGCGTTCTGGGCCCCAGAACCCTGGCCATTCACTGCGTTCATGTCGACCAAGACGACATCGAGGTGCTTCGGGAGACCAAGACCAAGGTGGTGCACAATCCGCAGTCCAATTGTAACAACGGGGTGGGCGTGGCCCCGGTGCTGGAGATGATGGCCCGCGGTATTCCTGTGGGATTGGGGTCGGACGGGTTCACCACCAACATGTTCGACGAGATCAGAATGGCCAACGTGCTGCATAAACTGGCCCGGCGGGATCCCCGGGTGGCCTATGCCGAGGTTCCCCGGATGGTCTTCGAGAACAATCGTCACATCGCCGGCCTGTTTTTCGACCAGCCCCTGGGCATCATCGAGCCCGGCGCCGCCGCCGACATCATTGTCCTGGACTATGATCCGGCCACGCCGCTGAATGCCGGCTCCTTCTGGGGGCATACGCTCTTCGGTCTGTCAGGAGCCCCGGTGAAGACCACCCTGGTTGGTGGAAAAGTTCTGATGCACGAGGGGCATCTGCTGGGCCTGGATGAGGAAAAGATTTACGCTCGCTCACGGCAGTTAGCTGAAAAATTATGGAACAGGTTTTAAGGAAAGGAGTGTTTCATGGGTGTGAAGTGGGATGCCAACAACAAGATTGCCGGGAATATGTTCGAGGCCATCGGCCGGACGCCGCTGGTTCGTTTCAATTCCGTAAGCCGGGGATTGAAGCCCGAAATCCTGGGAAAGATCGAGTGGTTCAGCCCCACCGGAAGCCTCAAGGACCGCATTTTCTATGAGATGATCACTCAGGCCCTCGACAAGGGTGACCTGAAACCGGGCATGGAGATCATCGAGACCTCTACGGGCAATGCCGGCATCGCCTGCTCTTTTGTCGGCAAGATGCTGGGCTACAAGGTGACCATCGTCATGCCCGACGGCATGAGCGAGGAGCGGATGAAGATCATGCGGGCGTACGGGGCCGACATCATCTTCACTCCGGGAGCCGAGTCGGATGTGGATCTGTGCATCGCCAAGACCGCCGAGATCAAGGCGGCCAATCCGGGAAAATACTGGGAGCCCGACCAGTACGGCAATCCCAATAATATCGGGGCCCACTATAAGACCACCGGCCCGGAGATCTGGGAGCAGACCGGTGGACGGGTGGATGCCTTCGTGGCCACCCAGGGGACCGGCGGAACCCTGACCGGCGTGGGCCGGTATCTGCGCGAACACAATCCGCAGGTCAGGCTGTACGCCATCGAGCCGACCGAGGCGCCGATGCTGTCGAAGCGGGAGTGGGGGTCTCATAAGATCGAGGGGATCGGGGACGGCTTCGTGCCCTTCAACCTGGATCTCAGTCTCCTCGACGGGATCATCACCACCACCTCCCAACAGGCCATCCAGATGGGGCGCCGGTTGGCTCTGGAAGAGGGTGCCTTCTGCGGCATCTCCTCGGGAAGCAATGTGGCAGCGGCCGTCAAACTGGCCGAGCGGCACCCCGAGCTGGGACACATCGTGACCATGATCAACGACACCGGACAGCGCTATTTTTCCACCGAGCTCTGCGGTGAGCAAAAAGAAGTGGACATTCCGGAACGGGAACACCCCATGGATCAGTACACTATCGATCAGCTGAACACCTATCAGGGCGGCTGGGAAATCATCGAATAATTCATATCAAACAGGAGGGACCAGCGGATGAAAACCGATACCTTTCGCGGCAGGGATTACATTACCCTGTTGAATTATAGCCGGGAGGAGATCGAGACCCTTCTCGATATCGCCCTGAGCCTGAAGAGAAAATTCGCCACCGGGGAAGGCCATCACCTCCTGCCGGACAAGACCCTGTTCATGATCTTCTATAATCAGTCACTGCGGACCCGGAACAGTTTCGAAGCCGGCATGACTCAATTGGGCGGCCACGCTCATTTTCTGGCCCCCGGAAAGATCTACACGCCCGCCCTGGAAGGCGATGAGCAGGCCTATTCCACCGAACGGGTTTCGGATGTCGCCCGCACCCTGGCACGGATGGGGCACGGCATCTCCATCCGGATGTATGGGGATCCGGTGGGCTGGGTCTACGGCAAGGCCAACACGATCGTCAACGAATTTGCCCGCTGGGCCGATGTGCCCATCATCAATATGGAATGTGATAAATACCATCCCTGTCAGGCTCTGGCCGATCTGTTGACCATAAAGGAAAAGCTCGGCGGTTTCAAGGGCCGGCGGTTCGTGATGAGCTGGGCCTATTCCCCCAGCGCGGAGAAACCGCTCAGCGTTCCTCAGAGCGCCGTGATCGCCGCCACCAAGATGGGCATGGAGGTCGTTCTGGCCCACCCCAAAGGCTTGGATCTGGATCCCGAGGTGATCAAGGCCTGCCAGGTCAACGTTCAGAATCAGGGCGGTTCTTTTTCCATCAGCAACGATATAAAGGAGGCCTTTCGGGGGGCCGATGTGGTCTATCCCAAATCCTGGACCAGCCTGGAGAATATCCCGCCGATCACGGCCAGGCCGGAGATGGGAAAGACAGAAAAGCTGTTCAACGAGCATAAGGATTGGATCTGCGATCAGGCCAAAATGAAACTGTGTAAACCGGGGGCATTCTACATGCACTGCCTGCCCTGCGACCGGGGTTTTGAGGTCACCAACGAGGTCATCGACGGGCCCCGATCGGTCGTTTTTGATCAGGCGGAAAACCGCCTCCACGCTCAGAAGGCCGTCATGGCCCTGACCATGAGATAGAGGAGAGAGATGGCTGCAACGGAACTTTTCGGCAAAGACCTCATCTGCACGCAGGATTGGAGCACCGCAGAGCTGGAGCAGGTTCTCCGGCTGGCGGTGGAGATGAAGGCGAACCGCTTCTCGGAAAAGTACACTTCTCTGCTTCAGCATAAGACCTTCATGATGTTCTTCTACAACCCGTCCGTGCGTACCCGCCAGTCTTTCGAGGCTGCGGCCACGGAGCTGGGCGCACACGCGCAGTTCCTGGAACCCTCGTCCATGCGGTTGAAGACCAAAAGCGGCGCCGGGGAAACGATCGAGGATGCCGCCCGGGTGATGAGCCGATACGCCTGCGGGCTGGGGATTCGCATTCTGGAGAATAAGATAGAGGCCTATGGCGACGGAGATGAGTTGCTCCGGGAGTATGCCCGGCACGCTTCCATCCCGGTGATCAACATGGCCGATGACAAGTATCACCCCTGTCAGGGGCTGGCCGACGTGATGGGATTGCGGCAGGCCTTCGGCAGCGATGACCTGCGGGGAAAGAAACTGCTCCAGATTTGGGGTCACGGTGCCCTGGCTCGCTCCTGGTGCTCGGTGCAGGAGAGCCTGTTGATCAACTCCCGTTTTGGGATGGACGTCACTCTGGCCTACCCCCGGGGGTATGATCTCGATCCGGAGGTGATCGAGCAGGTCCGGGCCAACTGTGCCGAGGCCGGATCCGCCTTCGAGATCCTCCATGACCCCACCGCCGGCTATGCCGGCGCTCACGTTGTCTATTCTCGCAACTGGATGAGTCCTAAGGCGTACGACAGAGGATTTCAGAAAGAGAATGAAGTGCGAAAAGCCATGGAACAGACCGATTGGATCTGCGACCGGAAGCGCATGGCCATGACCGATAAGGGCTTCTTTATCCATCCCATGCCGGTGGATCGTGGTCACGAGGTCACCGATGAGGTGGCCAGCGGCGAGCGATCCATCATCTATGATGTGGCCGAGAATCGCCTTCACGTCCAAAAAGCCGTCATGGCGCTGACCATGGGAGCGTGAGCCATGTCTCCTATCGCAGTGGTGGCTGTTGGCGGCAATTCGCTGATCAAGGACCGGGACCATCAAGCGGTTCCCGACCAGTATCAGGCCGTGGCCGAGACCTGCGTGCACATCGTCGGCCTGGTGGCCTCGGGATATGATGTCGTCATCACCCATGGCAATGGACCGCAGGTGGGCTATATCCTGCTGCGGGCGGAGATGGCTTCCCACGCTCTCCACTCCGTGCCGCTGGATTCCTGCGACGCCGATACCCAGGGGGCCATCGGATATCACATTCAAAGGGCCCTGGGCAATGAGTTCGGTCGTCGCCATATGGACAAAAGCGCGGTGACCGTGGTCACGCAGGTGGTCGTGTCGGCCGATGATGCCGCCTTCGAGCAGCCCAGCAAACCGATCGGTCCCTTTTACGAAGCCGACCGGGCCAGGGCACTTGAGCAGGATCATGGCTGGCGAATGGTCGAGGATGCCGGACGGGGATACCGCCGGGTGGTGCCGTCTCCAAAACCGATCGAGATCGTCGAGATAGACAGCATCAAAACCCTGTTGAGCAACGGATTTGTTGTCATCGCCGTGGGCGGAGGGGGCATTCCGGTGGTGCGCGGTCAGGACGGCTGTCTGGTCGGGGCGGAGGCCGTCATCGACAAGGATCATGCCTCCGGGCTGCTGGCGGCCGAGATCGGAGCTCCCCTGCTGATCATCTCCACCTCGGTCGATTGTGTCTATCGCAACTATCGCTGCCAGGATCAGTGCTCGCTGGATCACCTGACGGTCAAAGAAGCTCGTGAATACTTGCACCAGGGCCAGTTTGCCCCCGGAAGCATGGAGCCCAAGGTCCAAGCGGCCATAGACTATCTCGACCGGATCGATGGCCAGGTGGTGATCACCTCGCCTCAGCAGATGGTGGCTGCGGCGGCCGGGAAAGCGGGAACCCGGATCACCCGGTGATCCCGATCATCGAGTCCTCAGGAAAAATGTTTTCAGGCGAACTGTTTTCGGACGGAGTCAGCGCCCCATGGATACTGGTCGAAAAGATCCTGATCGAACAGACCATATACGGGGTCTGCAGTGCATGATCTGCGGTCAGCTGTACGGGTCCCGGGAGGTGACCTATACCTGTCCCGGATGTGGTCCCGGGGGCATCCTGGATGTGATCTACGACTACGACTCCATCGCCGGCCGATTGACCCGGGAGCGGCTGGCCGGCCGCCGGGAACGCTCTATCTGGCGCTATACGGAGCTGCTGCCGGTCGATCCCGAAGGTCCTCGTCCGCCCCTGCAGGTGGGTTGGACGCCGCTGTATCATGCGGCCGAGTTGGGCCGGTCATTGGGCTGCCCGAACCTGTATATCAAGGACGATGGACGCAATGCCACCGCCTCCTTCAAGGACCGGGCCAGCGCGGTGGGGGTGGTCAAAGCCCTGGAACAGGGCAGCGGCACCATCGCCTGTGCCTCCACCGGCAATGCCGCCTCCTCTCTGGCCGGCCTCGCGGCCAGTGTGGGACTCGATGCCGTCATCTTCGTGCCCCGGACAGCACCCAGGGCCAAGGTGGCCCAGCTGCTGATCTATGGAGCGCGTGTTTTTTTAATCAGGGGCAGTTACGATCAGGCCTTCGACCTCTGCCTGGAGGCCACCGGACGGTTCGGCTGGTACAGCCGCAACACCGCCTATAATCCCTATCTCTCCGAAGGGAAAAAAACGGCTGCGATAGAGATCTGTGAACAGCTGGACTGGAAAGCCCCGGATGCGGTCTTCGTCTCGGTGGGAGACGGCTGCATCATCGGCGGTCTGTGGAAGGGATTCTACGATCTCCTGCAGCTGGGTTTCATCGATCACATGCCCCGGCTGGTGGGCGTTCAAGCCAGGGGGTGTCAGCCGATCAAACGGGCCTGGGAGACGGATCGCCCGGTATCGCCGGTCAGCCCGGAGACCCTGGCCGACAGCATCGCGGTGGGCACTCCACGGGATGCCCTCAAGGCGCTTCGGGCCGTGCGCCAGTCCGGAGGCTTCATGCTGGCCGTCAGCGACGAGGACATCCTGGAAGCCATGAGGCGGCTGGCCCGAGGAACCGGCATCTTCGGAGAGCCGGCCGGGGTGACGGGTTTTGCCGGATTGATGCAGGCTCTTTCGGAGAATCGGGTTCGCGGGGATGAGCGAGTGGTCGTGGTCATGACGGGCAATGGTCTCAAGGATATCGAGGGAGCCCTGCGGGCCACACCGTCGCCGGTGGAGATCGATCCCACCCTGGATGCTGTGTCAGAGTGCCTGGAGGGAACAGGATGAAAGAATCGACCGGCCTGGTGGAGATACGGCTGACCATCAATGGGGCCAAACGGCGCCTGCAGGTGCCTCCGGAGACGACGCTTCTGGAATTGATCCGCGATCATCTGGGGCTGACCGGAACGAAGGAGGGCTGCGGTCAGGGCCAATGCGGAACCTGCACCGTCCTGCTGGAAGGCCGGCCGGTCAACTCCTGCCTGGTGCTGGCAGCTCAGGCCGATGGGCAGCAGGTGACCACCATCGAGGGCCTGATTCGGAAGGGGCAGCTGGATGCCGTCCAGAGCGCCTTCATCGATGAGGGCGCCGTCCAGTGCGGATTCTGCACGCCGGGCCTGATCCTCACCGCCCGAGCTCTGCTGGATGAGAATCCGGATCCCAGCGAGGAGCAGATCCGGGAGGCCATCTCCGGCCACCTGTGCCGCTGCACCGGGTATGCCGCCATCGTGCGAGCTATCCGCCGGGCGGCTTCAGAGACATCGGCCGGGAAAGAGAACCCTTCATCATAAGGAGGTGATCATGTCCGATGGCCCCTTTCGATTGAAGCAGTATCACAGCACCGTGCGTCAGGAGATCCTGGGTGGCGTGACCACCTTTATCACCATGGCCTATATCATCATCGTCAACCCGGCCATTCTGGAGGCGGCCGGCATTCCCCGGGGACCCTCCATGGTGGCGACTATTCTGGCCGCCGCCTTCGGAACGCTGATCATGGGGCTCTATGCCAACCGGCCGTTCGCCATCGCGCCCTACATGGGAGAGAATGCCTTCATCGCCTTCACCGTGGTGAAGGTCATGGGCTACAGCTGGCAGACCGCCCTGGGCGCTATCTTCATCGGGGGCATCCTGTTCACCGTGCTGACCGTGCTGCGACTGCGATCCTGGCTGGCCAACTCCATTCCCCAGGGATTGAAGTTCAGCTTTGCCGCCGGCATCGGGCTGTTCCTGACCTTCATCGGTCTGAACGAGACCGGATTGGTGGTCCTGGGTTCCCCCGGGGCGCCGGTCAGACTGGGGCAGATGACCAGTCTGCCGGTGCTGCTGTCGGTGTTCTGTTTTCTTCTCATGGGGGTTCTGCTGATCTGGAAGGTTCGCGGAGCGCTGCTGTTGAGCATCCTGGTCGCCACCCTGCTGGCCATCATTCTGAAGATCGTGCCGGCTCCGGAGCGGATCGTCAGCCTGCCGCCCAGCCTGGGTCCTATCTTTCTGAAGCTGGATATTCTGGGAGCTCTCACCTGGGGATTCTTCGCCGTCATCCTGACCGTCTTCGTGATGGATTTCGTCGATACGATGGGTACGCTGATCGGCGTCTCGGCCCGAGCCGGGCTGCTCGACGAGAACGGCAATCTACCCCAAATCGAGAAGCCCATGCTGGCCGACTCGCTGGCCACGGTCGTGGGCGCTCTGCTGGGCACTACCACCACCGGCACCTATATCGAGTCGGCCGCCGGCATTGAGGCTGGTGCCCGCACCGGCCTGTCGGCGGTGGTCACCGCCATCATGTTCCTGCTGGCTCTGTTCCTGGCCCCCGTGGTCACCGCCGTGCCGCCTCTGGCCTATGGTCCGGCCCTCATCGTGGTGGGCCTGTTCATGCTCAGCCCCATTGCCCGCATTAAATTCGATGATTACACCGAGTTGATCCCGGCCTTCATGACGGTCGTGCTGATGAGCTTTACCTATAATATCGGCGTGGGCATGACGGCAGGATTTGTTCTCTATCCGTTCTTCAAACTTATGGCCGGCCGCTCCCGTGAGGTGCATCCCGGCATGTGGGTTCTGGGGGCGCTGTCGCTGTTGTTTTATATCTTCTACCCATATGGTTGAGAGAATCTCGGCGATCGTACTGGCGGCCGGGGCGTCGCGCCGGATGGGGCGGCCCAAGCCGCTGGTCTCTTTAGGCGGGAGGACCATCCTGCAGCGCACCCTGGATCATCTGCGGACCTCCCGGGTGGACGAGATCGTGGTGGTTTTAGGACACCGGGCCGAGGATATCCTGCCCACCCTGCGGGGACTGGAATGCCGGGTGGTGATCAACCGCCGGCACGCCCTGGGGATGAGCAGTTCCATTCGCAGAGGTCTCCAGGCCGTTCATCCGCGGTCGCGGGCCGTCCTGCTGACCCTGGGGGATCAGCCGTACATCGGCTCCCGAGTCATCGACCGGCTGGTGGAGGTTTCTCACCGTGACAAGCGTTCCATCGTCGTGCCCACCTTTCAGGGCCGCAGGGGCCACCCGGTTCTCTTCCGCCGGGAGATCTGGCCGCGGTTGCAGGCCCTCACGGGGGATGTCGGGGGGAAAGAGCTGCTGCGCCGGTATCCTGAAGATGTCTGTGAGGTCGAGGTCGATGACCGGGGCGTTCTGATGGACATCGATCGTCCCGAGGATACCGGCCGATGACCATCATCCGGCCGTTGCGGACCGGAGCCGTTTATAACCGCTCCTGACTCCAGAGATGGTCTGGTGGGAGAAGTCGACATGCTGGATCGATTTAAATATCATCGGCCGGACAACCTGGAGGAAGCTCTCCGGATTTTACAGCAGGACGGGCAACGGGCCAAGATCATGGCCGGGGGGACCGATCTGCTGGTCCGCATGAAGGAAGGGACCATCCGGCCGGAGATCGTCCTGGATATCTCAGGGCTGGCCGAGTTGCACGGCATCCAGCGCCGGGAGGAATGGATCTGGATCGGACCGCTGGCCACGCATCGGGAGGTTTCCGAGTCGAACCTGATTCGATCACATGGCCAGGCCCTGGCGCAGGGCTCCTCGCGCGTGGGATCTCCCCAGATCCGCCATCGCGCCACCATCGGAGGAAATATGGCCAATGCCTCGCCGGCCGCTGACACCGTGCCGCCGCTGTTTGTTCTCCAGACCGAGGTGGCGATCTCATCGATGAAGGGCAGCCGCTGGCTCCCGGTGGACGATTTCTTCACGGGCCCCGGTGAGACCGTTCTGAGGCCGGATGAGCTGGTCACGGGATTGAGGTTTCCGGTGCCGTCCGACGACAAGCGGAGCCTGTCCCGTTACGAAAAGTTCGGCACCCGCAACGCCCTGTCGGTGGCGGTGGCCTCTGCGGCCGTGGCGGCGGATATGGAGCCGGACGGAAAACTGACCCGGGTGCGAATCGCCCTGGGGTCGGTCAGCCCGGTGGTGCTGCGAGCCCGGGAGGCCGAGCAGCTGCTGACCGGACAGGTGCCCGGGGAGGAGCTTATCGCCCGGGCGGCGCGGGCGGCAGCGAAGCAGTGCTGCCCGATCGATGACGTCCGCGGCTCGGCCTGGTACCGCCGGCGACTGGTGCAGGCATTGTTGGCCCGTATCCTGAGGGCTTGGATGATAGGGAGTCGCTCGTGAGAACGAAAATTCAAGACGGCAACATTCAAGATGACGTTGTTCAAGGTGACGTCGGTAAAAATGACATTGGTAAAAATGGCGTTGTCAAAAAAGACGTCTGGAGAGATGACGGCATGTGTTTCGTCTGCGGGCCGAAAAATCCCATCGGCCTCAAACTCCGTTTCACCCTGACGGCCGATCGAGCCCTGGAGACCATCTTCAACCCTCAAAAGGTTCACCAGGGATACGCCGATGTGGTTCACGGGGGCATCATGGCTACCATCCTGGACGAGGTCATGGTGAACCTGCCCAATCAACTGGGGCAGAAAGCCGTCACCGCCCGCATGACCGTATCTCTGAAGCGGCCGGCCATGGTGGGGCAGCCGTTGTCTTTCCGGGCCCGGATCATCGGTGAGACCCGCCGCACCATAGAGGCCGCGGCCACGGCCCGGCGGGCTGACGGTACGCTGGTGGCCGAGGCCAGCGGAACGCTGATGAAAATCCCCTGATGAAAGAGAGATGCCCGCGGACCGTCCATTCCATCAAGGAGCCCTTTTATGGTTACGGTGAAAAAGGTTGCAGAAGTGCCCGGCAGCGAGGTTCGCCTTTCGGGTGTGCAGGGCGTCCGCATCAGACGGCTCATCGGAGCTCCGGACCAGGCACCGACCTTTGCCATGCGGCTGTTCGAGGTGGAGCCGGGCGGTTTCACCCCCCTGCATACCCATGCTCACGAGCATGAGGTCTTCATTCTCAGCGGCCGAGGTGTCGTCAGGGGTCCCTGGGGGGAGAAGCCGCTGGTGCCCGAGACGGCCGTCTATGTTCCGCCTCAGGTGAAGCACCACTTCCTCAACGCGGGCGATGAGCCTTTCCGTTTCCTGTGCCTGGTCCCTCTGGCGGCCGACGGCTGAGGATGAACGGACCGGAGAAAAGTGTTGATTTTTTCGAGTTGACACCATTACTTTGATTAAATGGGTCGCGAAAGATACTCTTTCGCCCTGTGTGAGGAAGGCAGATGAAGGTACTGCTGGTGGGTGGTGGGGGGCGTGAACATGCTCTGGCCTGGAAGATATCCCGGAGTCCGCTGAAACCGCAGCTGTACGCCGCCCCGGGCAACGCCGGTATCGAAGAGCTGGCCGAATGCCTGCCCATTCCGGCCACGGACATCGATGCGTTGACCGCCTTCGCCCGGGAAAAGGGGATTGATTTCACCATCGTCGGACCGGAGGCTGCTCTGGAGCGCGGCCTGGTGGATCGGTTTCATGGCCATGGAATGAGCGTCTTCGGCCCCACCCGTGAGGCCGCTCGTCTGGAGACCAGCAAGGTTTTCGCCAAAGAGTTCATGGCCCGGCACCATATTCCCACGGCATCGGCCCTGGTTTATGATTCTCCGGACGCGGCCAAGCGAGTTGTTCGTGAAGGGGCGCTACCCCTGGTGATCAAGGCCGATGGACTGGCTGCCGGTAAAGGAGCCATCGTGGCCCGGACCACGGATGAGGCTCTGGCGGCCGTTGATCGAATCATGGTGGAGAGGGTTTTTGGTGAGGCCGGACGGCGTCTTATTATAGAAGAGTACCTGAGGGGAGAAGAAGCTTCCATTCTCGCCCTGGTCGACGGAGAACGATACCTGACCATGATTCCCTCTCAGGATCACAAGCCCATTTTCGACGGAGACCGGGGGCCCAACACGGGTGGCATGGGTGCCTATGCTCCGGCCCCGGTGGTGGCCGAGGCCATCATGCGCCAGGTGGAGGAAAGGATCCTGTCGCCGGCCGTTTCGGGCATGGCCCGGGAGGGGTGTCCCTTTCAGGGCGTGCTGTATGCCGGTCTGATGATCACGAGCGACGGACCGCAGGTGATCGAGTTCAATTGCCGTTTCGGGGATCCGGAGATTCAGGCCGTCGTGCCCACCCTGCGGGACGATCTCCTGGAGTTGATGATGGCGACCGCCAGGGGTGACCTCAAGGGGGCGGGAGCCCTCAGGTTTGAGGGGGTGGCGGTCTGTGTGGTGATGGCCTCGGGAGGCTATCCCGGTTCCTATCGTAAGGGGTACCCGATCCATGGTCTTCAGGATCAGGTCCCGGGCGTTATCATTTTTCATGCCGGGACCCGGAGAGAGCATGCCCGCGTGCTCACCGATGGGGGCCGGGTGTTGGGTGTAACCGGCGTTGGATGCGATGTTGCCGAGGCGCGTCAGCTGGCTTACCGGGCGGTGGAATCGATATCCTTTCAGGACGCGCAATACCGCAGCGATATTGCTCATCGGGCCCTTCGTCAGCCGGCCATTTCCTGAAGATCCCAGCGGTGTCCGGACCAACGGGAGGAGACCTGTCCGTGGGAGCCGGACGTTCAGAGACTTCCATGTCGTCAGGGGAGAACCCTGAAACAGGAACGATGCGATGAAAGCTGTGCTGAACATACCGGCATCATCTTTCCACAAGGGCGGCCCTTTCCGCTTGCCCAAATGGTTGCCGACCTATCTGTTGCTGATTTGCCTGGCGTTGTTCTCCATCGGCAGCGCCGTGGTAGTGGATGTTCCCCGGGTGTCGAAGGTCGGCGCCATCTCCACCATGCGGGCCGGCGCCGGAGGAGCGAATGCCGGCGGGGAGCTCAATTTCGTTCCTCTCGCAATGCAGCGGCACGATCCAGAGGAAGGCAATGTTCATATCGTTGAAGATGGTGATGATCTGTGGACCCTGGCCAGTGATTACGGTACCAGTGTCGAGGCCATTGTACGGATGAACCGGTTTACCTATGCCCGCCGGCTGAAACCCGGTCAACAGCTGAGTATACCGGCTCATAGCGCCGAAGGCAGTGACCTGATGAATCTGTGCCAGCCGCACATCGACTGGTTTCCGGGTTTTGCAGAGCAGATGGATTGGCCGCCGTTGACCAAAACCACGCACACCGTTCAGCCGGGAGAGAATCTCTGGATCATTGCCCGGCAGCACGGTGTGGATGTCCCCACACTGTTCGGCGCCAATGAGCAGCTGGATGGCGGTTACATCCATCCCGGCGATCAGTTGGTGGTTCCCTCCCAAAAGGGCGTGCTGGTTACGGTCAAGAAGGAAAAATCTCTTTCAGAGATTGCCGATCGATACCGTGTGCCCCTGGCCACGGTAGCCAGAGCCAATCATCTGGAACACAACGCCCGGCTCGAAGCAAATCAGGAGATTTTCGTCCCCGGAGGACGTCCCCTGGATCGGGGCACCTTCATCTGGCCGCTGGTGAATTTCGGGCGCATCAGTTCCGGATTCGGCTATCGCACACATCCCATCTATCATCGCCGGCTGTGGCATTCGGGAATCGATCTCACTGCCGGTTATGGCACGCCCATCCGGGCGGCCCGCAGCGGAAGAGTGATCAGCAGCGGGTGGAACGGCGGACTTGGCAAGACGGTCGTTATACGGCATGATAACGGTTTTCAAACGGTCTACGGTCACTGTTCCAAGGTTCATGTCAAGAGAAATCAGTATGTCAAAAAGGGACAGACCATTGCCTCGGTGGGAAGCACCGGGCTGGCCACCGGTCCCCATCTTCATTTCGAAGTGCGCAAGGGAGAACGAGCCGTCAATCCCATGAGGTATCTGCCTTACTGGTAAGATGAGCGCGGGGTTGAACCGTTCATCCGGACTGTTCTGGATCGGCGCACCCCGAATGTGGAGGAAAGCATGCCAGAATTGAGAAAAGATCCGGTCATCGGACGATGGGTCATCATCGCCACCGACCGAAGCAAGAGACCCGATGACTTCGGCTCGCTCGAGGAAGTGCCTCAGAGCGCCGAGAACTGTCCGTTCTGTCCGGGTAATGAGTCTATGACGCCTCCGGAGATTCTTGCCTATCGCGATTCCGACAGCAAACCGAACGAGCCCGGCTGGAGATTGCGAGTGGTCTCGAACAAATACCCGGCCCTGAGAATCGAGGGCCAGCTCAATCGGCGAGGCAATGGGATGTTCGATATGATGCAGGGTGTCGGGGCGCATGAGGTCATCATCGAGACGACCGATCATCGCAAAACGCTGGCCGATCTGGAAATCAGGAATATAGAAGAAATACTATGGGCCTATTGTGAGCGGATCCTGGATCTCAAGAAGGATGACCGTTTCCGGTATGTCCTCATCTTTAAAAACCAGGGACAAGCCGCCGGAGCCTCTCTGTCTCACAGCCACAGCCAGCTCATTGCCACCCCCATCGTTCCCAAGCGGGTCATGGAGGAGTTAAAGGGCGCCAGCGAATATTACGAATATAAGGAGCGCTGCGTCTTCTGTGATTTACTGACCCAGGAGTTGAGGGATAAAGTGCGGATCATCGAGGAAAATGAACATTTCGCGGCGATCGCGCCGTTCGCCTCGCGTTTTCCTTTCGAGACCTGGATCATTCCCAAGATCCATGAGGCTCATTTCGAGGAGGCCACCAAGCCAGAATTGACCCAGCTGGCCGGACTATTGAAGAGCGTGACCGGAAAGCTGAAAAGGACCCTGAAGAAGCCGCCGTATAATTTCGTCTTACATACAGCTCCCTATATCGATGATTATTCCAAGGAATATCATTGGCATATCGAGCTCATGCCCAAACTGACCCGTGTGGCGGGATTTGAATGGGGCACCGGCTTTTATATCAATCCCACGCCTCCCGAAGATGCGACCAAGTTTCTGAACAATGACACGGCATCATCCTCGCAAGGAAGTTAGGGGGTTCCATGTCAGGATCTTTCCGAGTTCTCTTCTCCGCCGCTGAAGTCGTTCCCTATGCAAAAGTGGGCGGTTTGGCCGATGTGGCCGGAGCTTTGCCCAAAGCCCTGGTCGAAAGCGATCTGGACGTGCGCATCATCATGCCCCTGTATGGATCTATTTCGAAGAAAAATTTTGGTATTCGCAAAATTGAAAAAATGCCGCCCCTGAGCGTTCCCCCCGACGGGGAGAAAGCCGTTTTCTGGCAGGCCACCCTGCCCGACAGCGCCGTGAAGATCCTGTTCGTGGAGAATCGGACGTTTTTCGGACGAGCCGGCATCTACGCCCACCCCAGAACGGGACAGGGATATGATGATAACGCCCTGCGTTTCAGTTTTTACAACCGGGCGCTGGTGGAATACATCAGAGGAAACGATTGGGTCCCCGATATCCTTCACGGCAACGATTATCACTGCGGGTTGATCCCCGCCTACCTGAGAACGCGATATGCCGATGATCCCGTCCTGAGCGGCATCAAGACCGTTTTCAGCATCCATAATCTGGCCTATCAGGGACGCTTCCCGATGGACATCTTTCCCCGGCTGGATCTGCCGGATTATTTGGCTCAGCCCATGGGAGCCCTCGAGTTTTTCGGGGACATCAATTACATGAAGGCCGGCTTGATCTTTTCCGATGTGCTCAATACCGTCAGCGAGCAATATGCCCAGGAGATACAGTCAAGCGGCGAGTACGGTGCCGGCCTTGAGGGCGTCCTGCAAAGCCGGAGCAAAGATCTGTATGGGATCCTCAACGGCGTGGACTACTCCCAGTGGAATCCCGAAAGCGACGCTTTCATCGCCCATCGTTACCACCGGGACGATCTTTCCGGCAAGGAGAAGAATAAAACCGCCCTTCTGGAAACCTTTCAGCTTCCGCAGCCTTCCGGCCGGGTTCCCCTGGTGAGCATGATCTCCCGCCTGGCCGATCAAAAAGGTTTCGACCTGCTGCTGGAAAAAGCCGAACAGATCCTGCAGCTGGACCTGCAATTGGTCATCCTGGGAACGGGCCAGAAGGAATATCATCGCCGTCTACAGCGGGTGGCCGGGAAATACCCGGATAAACTCGGACTGGCTCTGACCTTCGATAATGCTCTGGCTCATCAGATCGAGGCCGGAGCCGATCTTTTCCTGATGCCCTCCCGTTATGAGCCCTGTGGGCTCAACCAGATGTACAGCCTGCGCTATGGAACCATCCCGGTGGTTCGATCTACGGGTGGATTGGCCGATACCGTGACCGACCTGGATGCGTCGCCGGAACGGGGCAACGGATTCGTTTTCCGTGACTATGATGGCGGGAAGATGCTGGATGCCATCGTACGGGCCATCAACGCTTATGCTGATCAAAGCACATGGCATCGACTGGTGCAGCGGGCTATGGACTTCGATTTTTCCTGGGCCCGTTCCGCCGAGCGCTATCGGCAATTATACGAGAAAGCCCTCCACAAGTGAGGCGCCAGAGGGACGTATGACCGAGACGGGGTGGCCGGAGAGCTCCCCGTTTCTTTTTTCCTGCATCCCCAGGGGAAACCATGAAACCGCCCAGGCTGCGATCGGGTTCCATCATCGGACTGGTGGCTCCAGCCAGCCCGGTTCCACAGGACCGGACGCTGGAGCGTGGTCAGGAGGTGTTGCAGGAACTGGGCTTCCGTGTACGTCTGGGGCGGAATGTGCGTCACCGTGAGAGCTACCTGGCCGGGACGGATCAGGCCAGAGCCGAGGATCTCAACCGGATGTTCGCTGATCCTGAGGTGGAGGCCGTCTTCTGCGTCCGGGGCGGATACGGTGCCGCCCGTCTGCTGGACCGGCTTGATTTCCGTGCTCTCATGTCTCAACCCAAGGTTCTTCTTGGCTACAGCGACATCACCGCGCTGGAGCTGGCCATTTATCGTCACATCGGCCTGGTCACCTTTTATGGGCCCATGGTCACCACCGAGATGGCCAAAGACTTTCATGCGGATAATCGCGAACGATTGCTGGAGGCTGTCATGCACACCGAGCCCCCCAGGCCGGTGGCCGGCATCTCCGGCGCATCCTCAGCAATAGTGATTCGCTCCGGCGTCGCCGAAGGCCGGCTGATCGGAGGGTGTCTGTCCGTTCTGGTCTCCCTGCTGGGGACCGACTGTATGCCCTCTCTGAAAGGAGCCGTCCTGTTCATCGAAGATCTGGACGAGGAACCCTACCGTCTGGATCGTTATCTGACACAGCTGCGGCTGTCCGGAGAACTTCGTCGGGTGGCCGGCGTGGCCGTAGGCCAGCTGATCAACTGCGAGCCCCGGGAAGATCGGGCATCCTATATACGATCTCGCGGCTCCATCGATGTCCTTCGGGATCGGGTGGGCGATCTGGGCGTTCCGGTGCTGGCCGGCCTGGGATTCGGCCATGGACGATATCAAGCCACGCTTCCTCAGGGAGTGACCGTTCGTCTGGATGCCGCTGGCGGACAGCTGCACTTTCTGGAATCCGGCGTACAGTAGCCGCTGGCCCGCGGGTTCCGCGTTGTTTCTCCCATCTCGCCGGATCTGTTTTCCTCATGATACCCTCGATGAAAAAAACTCTCGGCGGAATCGTTCTCCTGTCCCTGCTCCTGTGCCTGGCCTTGGTGGCGGCCATGCGGTGGACCCAGCTGCCCACCTGGCTGACCAACCGGATTGCCGATCGTTTTCTAGAACCGGCCCTGGCGATAGAGATCGATATCGAGGACGTCGGCGGGGATCTTTTTCACTCCTTCGCCCTCGAGGGAGTTCAGCTGCGATCCCGGGACGGGAAAATGCTCGCCCGGGTGGCGCTGATCTCTTTGGAATATAATTGGAGAGATCTGGTCCACCGGCAGTGGCGGCTGGAGAAGTTGATCCTGGGACGTCCGGTTTTCTATCTGACCTCAACGGACCGGCGGGAGCCGGCAGGCCAGTCGGAGAAGAAAGCCATCAGCCTGCCTCTCGATGCTGTGCCGGATCTCCACTTTCGGGAAATCAAGATCATCAGGGGCCGAATCATCGATGAGAACGGCATACTGGCCGACAGTCTCACCATGAGATGGTCGCTCGAGGTCGTAGATGCGCGGGCCAGTGTGGAGATCCCCCGGTGCTCCTTCGTTTGGCCCCGGAGGGATCTGTTCCTGCAGACGTGGTCGAGCGATATCGTTATTTCCTCTGAGGATATCCGTATCGGCCAGCTGCAGGTCCGTACCCCGCAGTCGGAACTCAGCCTGTCCGGACAGTTGCATCTGTCGCCCAGCCTTTCCTGTTCGCTTCAGGTGCGGTCCGATTCCCTGCGCCTGGAAGAAGCGGGCCGGATCCTGGCCCAGAGCCGGGTGCCCCCCGGCCGCATCCGGTTGAGCGGGCAGGTTCGCTCAAACCATGAATTCTGGGATGGGTGGGTCCAGGTGCAGGGTCGAGTGGAGCGATATCACATCGACCGCTTGAGCGGCCGTTTTCTCTGGAAGGAAGATCGATTGGCGCTCCGCGATCTGATCCTACAGAGTCCCGGGGTCGACCTCAGAGGAGGGGGCCAGCTGCAGTTTGGCGGTCAGGAAGCGGTCTTCGACGCGGACGTGGTTCTGCGGGACGTGAATCTCCATGCTGTTCTTCCGCAGGTCCCAGCAACGCGGTTGAACGGACGGCTGATGGCAGCCGGGACGGGGTTGGATCTCGAGTCCCTGAACGTCAGCGCCCAGCTAGATCTCGATTCCTCGGCAGCCGCCGGATATAGCATTCACTCGGCCCGAGGACAATTTAAGTATCACCAGGGCATCCTGAGTATTTCCCGGGGCCTGGAGATCGAGAGTCAGGGAGCCCGGCTGCTCATGGTCGGTTCTCTGGACCAGGAACAGCGGCTCAATGCCTGGGCCCAGGCGGATATTCCGGATGTGGGGCGGCTGATGCCGGACCGGTCCCTCTCCGGTGCCCTTCAAGCCAGGTTCCAGGCCCAGGGTCTCCTGAGGGATCCCCAGGTGGCCGGTCAGTTGCAGCTGACCGGTTTCAAACACGGCCAGCACGGAGTGGATCGGGTCCGGGGGAGTTTCGGCCTGTCCGGGGCCGTCACGCGGGAGGAAGGCTTCTTCGCCTTTCGATTCTTCGACGGTCAGCTGGGCCGGTTGACCATGAATGAAGGGCGGGCCCGGGGCCGGTTACAGGGTCGCCGTGTGTTTGTGGATTCGCTCTCCGTGACGGGGCCGCAAGCCGCGGTGACGGCCGCGGCCCGGCTGGATGTGACCGAAGATAGCCTGCAGGTTCTGGTGGAACAACTGCATGGCCGGATACTGGAGACCGAATTTCACGCGGCAAAGCCGCTGGAGATGACCTACCGTGACGGGCAGCTGCGTCTGTCCGATGTCCAGCTTTTCGCCGGAGACGGTACTCTGTCTGCTGAGGCCGTCATCGGGCCGGGATCTTTAATCGAGGGCCAGCTCCATGTAGAGCAGTACTCGGTGGAAGGATTATCCGTCCTGTTCCCCGAAGGCCGACATATCTCCGGGCTGGTTTCCCTCGATGTCGTCGCCGGAGGATCGTTCGATGCCCCGAGGATAGAGGCCGGCCTGGTCTGGAATGGGGGTCGTTTCGACCGGGTGGATTTCGAACAGTTTCAGGCACAGCTGGATTTCCGTGAAGATCGTCTGACCATCGAAGGGATGGAGGCCAGAAGAGGCGACACCATCCTGCGCGGACAGGGGCATATCGGTCTGGATATCGCCGCCGGCCGGTTGTCGGCCGACCAAAGCTGGGATGTAATACTCTCCGGCGAGGGCAGCCGCCTTGATCTGTTGTCCCTGTTGATTGAGGATGTGCAGCGCTTCGAGGGCCCATTCGTCATGGAATTCCGGGCCTCTGGAACGCCCCGGCAGCCTTCCTACACGGGATTTTTCCGACTCCGGGAGGGAACCCTCAAGCTGACTCCGCTGGGAAATGAAATTCAAAAGGTGGCTCTGAGCGCTCATCTGGACGGACAGTATTTGATCATCGACCAGATCAGAGCGGAAACACCCATCCGGGAGCGCAATCTGCTCAAACGTCTGATCGCAAAAATATTCAGGACGAAAAAACGCGGGCATCTGGAAGCCCACGGGCGCATCAATCTGGCCGGACCGGCTTTCGATCTGTCGGTAACAGGCAGGAACTTCTACGTCGAATATATCCAGGAGGAAGCGGAGGCCGAGGCGGACCTGAATCTCCGGGTGACCGGCCAGGGGCGGCCGACCATTGCCGGAGAGATCACCGTGCGTCGGGCCCTGATCAGCCGTTCGATGGAATCGGCCCCGGAGGGCGCGACGCCCGGGGGACCGCCGCCTTTCGATCTCGATCTGACGGTACAGATCCCGAAGAACGGCTGGCTGCGCAACGAGGCGGCCGAGATCGAGCTGCGCGGCGAGATCCGGATCACGCAGAAGATGGAAACGCTGAGCCTGCTGGGCGCCTTGAGTACCATCCAGGGAAGTTATTACTTCTATGGCCGCAGCTTTCAGATCGATCGGGGCGATGTGATCTTCGATCTTCCCGAAGAGATCAATCCGCAGCTGGACATCAGCGCTTCGACCCGGGTGGGCGGAGAACGAATCGATCTGGTCATCGGAGGCCGGCTGCGATCGCCCACCGTGACCCTGACTTCCACCTCGGGCTATGGCGAAGGCGACATCATCTCCCTGCTGACGTTGCATCATACGGGTGCCGGTCTGGACACATTGGGCGCTCAGGAGGTGGTCACCCGGCAGGCTGAAAACTTTTTCGGCGGGTACCTGCAGCAGGCCTTCAGTCGCAAAACCAGCCGATTTCTGGGAGTGGAGACCTTCAAGATCCAGGCGGATCCGGAGCGCCAGCTGGATCTCCGGGGAGCCGAACTGACCGTGGGCACCTACCTGTCATCGCAGTTCTACGTCGAATATTCACGTCACCTTTCCCAAGAGAGCGGCGAACAGGTGGGCATCGAATACAGCCTCAGCCGGAATCTGTCGCTGCAGGGCCGTCGGGATGAGAACGGGCTCTATCGTCTGGGTCTGAGCGCCCGATGGCAGTACTGAGCGGCCGGAGAGGGAATATGACCGCCGGAGATCCGACATGATTACACCGATTCCTATAGAGCGTTCCTTAATGGCCGTATTATTGGCCGCCATCCTTCTGGCGCTGAGCGCGACCATGAGCTGGGCCATGGCCGTGGATGAGGTCGTTATCGAGGGCAACCAGGCCTTCTCCGATAGACGCATCAGGGGTCTGATGAAGACCAGAGGGAGCAGCTGGTATAAGAGCCGCCCGCTCGTGCAGAGGAATCTGGAGATCGATCTGGCCGGCATCGAGGCCTTCTATCATAAGAACGGGTTTCTGGATTGTGTCATCGACTGGGAAAAGGTGGCGGTCGGGGATGAGGACCGGGTCACCCTTCGAATTCTCATTCAGGAGGGTCGCAGGACCTTTGTCCGGGATCTGTTTTTCAGCGGCAACCAGAGGTTGAGCGACGACGATCTCCTTAACAAACTCCAGACGCGTCTGGGCCAGCCGCTGGACGTCTACCTGTTACGGACCGATATCGGCATCATCGCCAACCTCTATGGCAACGAGGGTTATCCCTATGCCCGAGCCGCGGCCGATGTCCAACGTGACAGCACCGCCGCCCGGGTGACCTTCCAGATCGTCGAGGGCCAGCCGGTGTATATCCGCCGGTTCGACGTCCGTGGATTACGTCAGGTGAAGACGTCCGTCGTGCGGCGGGAGATGACCATCGGGCCCGGGGATCTCTATGACCGCGAGGATATCCTGGACAGCCGCGGGCGGATATACAGCACCGGGCTGTTCAGCTTCGTCGATCTGCGGCTGAAGACCGAATCGGGCGACTCTCTGTCTCCCGACCTGGTGGCGGTCGTCCAGGAAAGACCCATGCGCTGGTTCGGACTGCGCACCGATGCGGGTCAGGACGAAGAGTATGATATGACCGGCGATCTGAGCGCCGAGTGGGGCCACAAGAACCTCTTTTCCTCGGGCCGAAAACTTTCCCTGAAGGCGACGGCCACCTTCCGGGTGCTGACCGAATGGGAAAACCTGAAGAACCGGTTGGATGTGACCTACACGGAGCCCTGGTTTCTGGGACTCCGTATGCCCGCCTGGGTGAACGTCTATTTTCAGCCGGGCTTAAAATCGAAGGGACGCAGCTACCGGGTCCAGCGTTTCGGCGGCGAATTCAACCTCAGCCGTGAGCTGGGCCGTTCCTCCCGGATCTGGTCGACCTTTCGTTATGAGAAGGTGGATATCTTCGGCCTGGATCCGGAGGTGGCCGAACAGTTTCGAAAGCTTTCCGGAGAGCGCATCCGCCGCTATGTCTCCCTCTCGGGGGAGCGGGATACCCGGGACGATGTCTTTCAGCCCGCTTGCGGTTCGCTGTCCCGCTTTACCACCCAGTTTGTCGGCGGCCCCCTGGGTGGGGACGATCATTATATCAAGGCTCAGATTTCCTGGAACAACTATCAGCGTTTCCTTTCTCCAGCCGTTCTGGCCTCTCGGATCAAGCTGGGCTGGGCCGAGAAATACGGCGCCGGCGAGGAGGTGCCCCTGGATGAACGTTTCTTCGCCGGGGGCGCCAGTACCGTCCGGGGACTGGCCGAGCGCAGCCTGGGACCCGAGGATTCCGCCGGCAACCCTCTGGGGGGGAAGGCCCTGTTGCTTTTCAATATCGAGCTGAGACGAAAGATCTGGGGCCGCCTGGGAAGCAGCTTGTTTTTCGATGTGGGCGGAGTCTGGGAAGATCCCCTGGAGGCCAGATTCGATCAGCTGTGGTCGTCCACCGGATTGGAGCTGTGGTTTTCCACGCCGGTGGGACCGGTGCGGGTAGCCTACGGGATTCCTCTGGCGAAAGATCTCCACCCGGTAAAGGGACGTTGGCACCTGGCCATCCTGTTTGCTTTTTGATGCTGCGTCTTTCATTTGTTTTTCCAAGCAGGAGGACGTCATGAGCGATGCCATGGATATCAGGCCGGCCGCCCGGACTGGGAACATCACCTATGCCGTGCGCGACATTGTGGTGCTGGCCCAGGAGGTGGCTGCCGGCGGCAGGCAAATGCTCTACCTCAATATCGGAGATCCCAATCAGTTCGATTTTCGGACGCCCGATCATATCATCGAGGCGACCTATCGGGCCATGAGGGATAACCATAATGGCTATTCGCCTTCCTCAGGCATCCCGGGAGCTCTTCAGGCCATCGAGGCTCAGGCGGAACGAAAAGGTATCGAAAACATCCTGGACATCTTTATCACCAGCGGGGTCAGTGAGGCCATCGATGTATGCTTCACGGCCTTGGTCGATGACGGAGAGAACATCCTGATCCCCACGCCCGTCTATCCGCTCTATTCGGCCGTGCTGAACAAGCTGGGGGCGCGCCCGAATTTCTATTTTCTCGATGAGGACAACGGCTGGCAACCGGATGTGGACGATATCAGAGAAAAGATCGACAACCAAACGCGGGGCCTCGTTCTGATCAATCCGAATAATCCGACCGGCTCGGTGTGCAGCGAGGAAACTCTCCGGGAGATCGTCGAACTGGCCCGTCAGCATAGCCTGGTCATCTTTGCCGACGAGATCTACGATCAACTGATCTTGGAGGACAGGCAGCACCACTCCGTGGCGGCCTTGGATGCCGATGTGCCGGTGATCACCTTCAACGGTTTATCCAAGGCCTACTTGGTGCCGGGCTTCCGCATCGGCTGGGGGGTGGCCAGCGGAAACCAAAAGAATATGGCCTCTTACCTGGAAGCTGTGAACAAACTTCTCAGGGCTCGTCTGTGCGCCAATCATCCGGAACAATACGCCATCGCACCGGCCCTGCAGGGCGATCAGAGACATCTCCAGGAGATGAAAGCCAAGCTGATCCGCCGCCGGGACCTGACCGTCAGGATGCTCAACGCCATACCGGGTATTTCCTGTGTCAAACCGGAGGGCGCTTTCTATGCCTTTCCGCGATTGGAGATCGATGGATCCGACTGGGATTTCGTCCGGGCCCTGATCCGCGAGACCGGGGTGGTGGTGGTTCCCGGCGGAGGTTTCGGACAGAGGCCGGGCAGCCAGCATTTCCGGGTCGTTTTTCTGCCCCCGGAGGAGGTGCTGGAACAGGCCTACGATCACATCGGCCGTTTCCTGCAGACCTATGCGGCCTCCTGATGACCACGGCCAGAGCCGGGCTGGTATGATCCCGGGAAGATGATCCCTAAAAACCGGTGCGGGTAAGAACGACTATGCCCAGACAGCTGCTCTTAAAAAAAGCCGATCTCTTTCCCCTGGGGGAGTTTCCTCCGGGAGCCGATGCTCTGTTGATCCAGGACGGCCGGATCATCTCTTTAGGAAGAACCCGTGAGTTGGCCAAAGCCCTGGGCCCGGCGGCCCGGGTGATCGATCTCAAGGGCCGGACGGTACTGCCGGGATTCATCGACAGCCATGTTCATCTGGCCGAAACGGGTCTCTTGCGGCAGGGAGTGGATCTCAGCACGGCCGAGCATATCGATCAGGTGCTGGAGATGATCTCCGGCGCGTTTCCCGGTCGCATCCATCAGGGGTTCTTCCGGGCTCACAGTTTCGATCCTGATCTGATGCCATCAGGTCGGTACCCCACCCGGCAGGAGCTGGATGCCATCTCGTCCCGCGTGCCCATCTTCGTCCTCAGACGGGATGGGCACTCCTGTGTGGTGAACACCGCTTTTTTACAGCACTGTGAATTGACTCCGAGGACCTCCGGGCTGGAGATCGATTCCCGAACCGGACGACCCACCGGAACCCTGAGAGCTCAGGCCCTGGAGCGAGCCCGGGCGTGCCGTAACCGTCTGCTGGGGGAGGAAGATCGCCGGGAGGCCATACGGGATGCCTGCCGGCAGGCGGTCCGGCGAGGCGTGACCACCCTGCACGCCGTCTGCGGCCGCATCGAGGACGTCGATTTGCTGGATCGCATGGCCGGAGAGCTTCCCGTAGAGGTAGTGCCATATCCCAATACCACCGATGTAGAGACCGTCACCGCTCGGGGATGGCCCCGAATCGGCGGCGATATCCTGGTGGACGGATCTCTGGGATCGCACACGGCGGCTCTTCTGGAGCCCTACGCCGATCGGCCGGGGGAACGAGGCCGGCTGTATCTCACTCGGCGGCAGCTGGCCGATCTCATCGGACCGGCGCATGCCGCCGGCCTGCAGGCGTCCCTGCATGCCATCGGGGACCGGGCCGTGGCGGAGCTTCTGGCGGCTTTGGAAAAGGTTCTGGAAGCCTATCCCCGAGGGAATCACCGTCATCGTATCGAGCACGCCGAGCTGTTGCATGACGATCAGATCGAGCGCATCGCCAGGCTGGGTGTCGTCCTGGCCGTACAGCCGGCCTTCGAGACCTTCTGGGGAGGGCCCGGGGGCATGTACGCCAGCCGTCTGGGACCGGAACGGATTCGGAGAACCAATCCTTTTCGAGAGCTGCTCGATGCCGGGATCGTTCTTGCCGGAGGCTCCGATTCCCCGATCACGCCCATCGATCCCCTGGCCGGCATGGCCGCCGCGGTCGGACACTCCAATCGGCGGCATCGTCTCTCGGTTATGGAGGCGGCGCATCTGTTTACCGCCGGCGGCGCGATGGCATCCTTCCAGGAGGATGACAGGGGCCTTCTCCAAGAAGGCTGGCGGGCCGATCTGGTGGTCCTGTCCCGGGATCCCAGACGAGTGCCTGTGGAGGAAATGGGGCGTATTCCCATCCATATGGTCATCTGCGGCGGCCGGATCGTGGTCGCCGAGCACGACCAGAAGGATCCCTCAGGATCGGCGAAGAAAAAGTAATTGCATTACCTTGGGAGAATGGATATTTTAAGTTTTCCACTCAACCTGGGGAAGAGCAGCATGAAAGGTAGCGTCATCGATTGGTATTGGCGGCGCCTGGCCCCGTTGTTTTCTGCCGTGCTCCTGTCGATCATTCTGATGGGCTGCGGCGGCCGTCAGGGATCCGACGGAAAGGTCTACCGGACCTATCTCAGTGCCGATCCCACAGCACTGGACCCGGCTCTGTCCAACGATGCCGGCAGCGGAGAGCTGTGCGCTTTGCTCTATGATGGTCTGGTGCGTTTCGACCACCACACGGAGATCCTGCCGGATATCGCTGAGAGCTGGGAGATCGGCCCGGACAGCCGCACTTATACCTTTCATCTGCGTTCCGGGGTTCGGTTCACCAACGGGCGGGAGGTGACCGCCGAGGATGTCAGATATTCCTTTCAGCGGGTGCTGGACCCGGCGACGCGATCGTCGCGGGGTTGGGTTTTCGAGCCCATCGCCGGTGCCCGGGCCTTCGCCGCCGGAGCGGCCGACGATGTATCCGGCATCCGGGTGATCGATCGACTCACCGTGGAAATTACCCTGGAGGAGCCCTTTGCCCCCTTTTTGGGATTTCTGGCCATGCCGGCCGCCCTGGTGGTCCCCAGGGAGGAGATCGAGCGCTGGGGCCAGGATTTCTCCGAGCATCCCACCGGAACAGGCCCCTGGATATTGGATCAGTGGGTCCACGACGATCACCTGCTGCTGCGGGTCAATAAGGATTATTTCGGCGCCCGCCCAAAGCTCTCGCGGGTCAGCTACCGCATCATTCCGGAAACCATGACGGTCACGGCCGAGTTCGAGTCCGGCAATCTGGATTGGATGAGCATTCCCTCGGCGGAGTTCGAGCGCTGGACAGAAGATCCCCGGTGGCAGCCCGCCATCCTCTCCCAGTTGAAGCTGCAGGACACCTATATCGGGATCAACAATCAGAAACCGCCCTTCGACGACGTCCGTGTGCGGCAAGCTCTTAATTACGCCGTCGACGTCGCCACCATCATGGAAACCATTCGGCCGGGCCGGGGCGTCCGGGCCAACGGGGCCATTCCTCCGGGGCTGCCGGGATCCGATCCCGACCGGCCGCCCTATCCCTATGATCCTGACCGGGCCCGCCGGCTGCTGGCGGAGGCCGGATTCCCGGACGGTTTCCGGATGGAGATCTGGAAGATGCAAAGTCCCGAGGTGGCCCGCATCCTGGAGGCCGTCCAGGCCTATTTGGCCGATGTCGGCATTCGGGCCGAGATCGTCAGCCGGGATTGGGGCATGCTCAAACAGGCCATAAACATGGGAGAGCCGGACGCCTATTATATGACCTGGCTGGCCGATTATCCCGATGGCGAGAACTTTCTCTATCCAACGTTCCACTCCTCCAACTGGGGTGGCGGCGGAAACCGAGCACGATACAGAAACCAGCAGGTCGATGAACTCATCGATCGGTCCCGCTCCGTTCTGGACGATGAGGAAAGGACGCAACTGTATCGTACTATCGATGGGATCGTCCACCGTGAGGCCGCCTGGCTCTATCTGTGGTATCCCAAGATCTTCGTGGTCCACCAGCCATGGGTCAAGAATTTCCGTCAGCATCTCATGTTCAACGCCGACAAGCTTCTGGACGTGGACATCGGTGAGGGCTCCTGAGGTTTTTTAGGCGCCGGAAGGAAAGGTCTCATGACTGAATACCTCATCCGGAGGATTCTCCTGGTCATACCGGTCCTGTTCGGCGTCACCCTGGTCACCTTCGTCCTGATGTACGTAGTGCCGGGCGATCCGGTGCTCAGTATGGTCGGCGAACGGTACGATACGGAGACCCTGGAGAGCCTCCGAGCCGAGCTGCATCTCGACGATCCCCTGCCGGTCCAGTATCTCCGCTATATCGGGGGAGTCCTCCGGGGTGATCTGGGCCGGTCATTTATCACCAAGCGTCCGGTGTTGGAGTCGATCGCCGAAAAATTCCCCAATACTCTGCGGCTGGCCTTTTCCGCCATGCTGGTGGCCACCGTTATCGGACTGGTGGTCGGCATCATCTCAGCAGTGAGACCCTATTCCGTATGGGACCGTCTCAGCATGACGTTCGCCCTGGCGGGCATCTCGGTGCCGGTTTTTTGGGTCGGGCTGATCCTCATCCTGGTGGTGGCCGTTCAATTCAAGTTGCTGCCGCCGTCTGGTTTCGGCGGCGGGAATATCAAGTATCTGATTCTCCCGGCGATCACGCTGGGAACCCGGTCGGCCGCCTTCATCGCCCGCATGACCCGAGCCAATATGCTGGAGGTGATTCATGAGGACTATATCCGCACGGCGCGGGCCAAGGGCCTCAGGGAGTTCTGGGTGATCAACAAGCATGCCCTGCGAAATGTCCTCATCCCCATCATCACCGTTCTGGGCATGGATTTCGGCAGCTATCTGTCCGGTTCGGTCCTGACCGAGTCGATCTTCGGCTGGCCGGGACTGGGCCGATTTACCCTGCAGGCCATTCTCAAGCGGGATTTCCCCGTCATTCAGGGTGCCGTGCTGTTCATGGCGGTGATCTTCGTCACCGTCAATCTGGCCGTGGACCTGCTCTATAGTGTCCTGGATCCGCGCATTCGCTATCGTTAGAGCTAGAGCTGGACAGGGGCTCTATGAGTGCCGATACAGAAAAGAAAGCTGTCCGGGATCGCCTCGGCGGCGGACCCTGGACCGAGGCCTGGCGGCGCCTGCGGCGTAACCGCATGGCCATGTTCGGCATGGGGATCGTGGTCAGCCTCATTCTGGTGGGTCTGCTGGCCAGCCTCCTGGCTCCTCATGATCCCTATCGCATCGATCTGCAGAACCGGCTGCAGCCGCCCTCCCGGGCCCACCTGTTCGGAACCGATGATTTCGGCCGGGACATCTTCAGCCGGACCCTGTATGGCGCCCGTATCTCTCTCGAGGTGGGCATTCTGTCGCGCTCGGTGGCCCTCAGCCTGGGGATCTTGCTGGGCGTGCTGGCCGGTTATTTCGGCGGCAGGCTGGACCAGACCATCATGCGGATGACCGATGTGATGTTTGCCTTTCCGGCGCTGCTGTTTCTGATCGGCATCACCGCTGCGCTCAAGCCCGGTTTGACCACCCTGTTCATCGCCATCGGCCTGGTCGGCTGGGCTCCCATGGCACGGCTGATGCGGGCTCAGGTTCTGACCACAAAGGAAAACGACTACATCCTTGCCGCCCGGGCTATCGGTCTGAACGCCGGCCGGATCGTCAGCCGGCATCTGTTTCCCAATTGCCTGGCGCCGGTGATTATCTCCTTCTCCATGGGTATGGCCGCAGCCATCATGGCCGAGGCCTCACTGTCCTTTATCGGCCTGGGGGCGCAGCCGCCCACGCCCAGCTGGGGCTCGATGATCAGCCTGGGCCGGGACTACCTGCGCACCGCCCCCTGGTTGACCGTCTACCCGGGAATCGCCATCGGGATGACGGTGCTTGGATTCAATTTGCTGGGGGATGGGTTGAGAGATGCGCTGGATCCCAAGATGAAGGTGTGAGAAAACCGTCGATCGTTCGGCAGGAATCATATTTCAGGGAATAACGTTAACAGCAATACATAACAAAATACATGAAGGGTAAACAGGAGCACAAAAGCATCGACCCCGGATCATTACCGCCAGAGGTGATCTCAAGAATGGCATCTCCATCGGCCGCATCTCCTATCCTGGGCATCGACCTGGGCGGCACCAAGATCGAAATCTCCTGCGTCCGGCTGAACGGCCGGGAGCTGGCCCGGAAGCGGATCCCCACCCGGCCGGAGGATGGGCCGGAGAAGGGCCTGGAGCGCATCCTGAACACGGCCGGGGAGGTCCTGAACACGGCCCGGGTGGCTACGGTCGAGCTGGCCGCCGTGGGATTGAGCATCCCCGGGCCCTGGGATCATCAGGCGGGGACGTTTCTCAAACTGCCGAATCTCTCCAGCTGGTCGGGATTTCCCGTTCGCCACTATCTTGAGGATCGTTTCTCGATTCCTATTTATATGGACAACGATGCCAACGCCGCTGCCCTGGCCGAATGGAAGTTCGGAGCCGGCCGGGGCTGCAGCGATCTGATCTATCTGACCATGAGCACCGGCATCGGCGGCGGGCTGATCCTGGATGGACGACTGTACCGGGGCAGGAACTTCAACGCCGGTGAGGTGGGCCATCAGGTCATCGTGCCGGGGGGGGCGATGTGCGGGTGCGGTTTACCGGGGCACCTGGAGGGGTTGTGCAGCGGTTCGGGATTGGCCCGCCGCCTGCGCCAGACGGTCACCGCCGAGAACTCGGCCATGTGGCAGATGGCCGGGGGCGATCCGGCCAACCTTTCAGCCGAGATTCTGATAGCGGCCGTCCGCCGGGGGGACGCCCTGGCCAACGAGTTTTTCCAGCAGACCCTGGACGAGCTGTCCACCGGGCTGGCCAATATCATCTTCATCCTCAACCCGGAGATGATCATCCTGGGCACCATCGTGGCCAAGAATCCGGATCTCTATCTCGAGCCGCTGAACCGTCTGGTACGCCGGAAGGTCTGGGATGTCTTCACCTCGGATCTGCGCATCGTCGCCGCTCAGCTGGTCGACCGGATCGGCCTGTTCGCGCCGCTGGCATTGGTCCTGGATGCCCTGGATCTCGAACCAGAGGAGGTGAATACGTGAGAGTTTTCATTTCTGTCGACATGGAGGGACTGGCCGGTGTGGTGGGGGACGAACAGCGCAGCCGCAAAGGCCAGGATTATCAGGCGGCCCGGCGATGGATGGCCCAGGAGGTCAATGCCGTCATCGAGGGGGCTCTGGAAGCCGGCGCCACCGAGTTCGTGGTCAACGACGCTCATGCCGCAGGCATCAACCTGGCCCTGCCGGACCTGCACGAGCGGGCGGACCTGATCGGCGGAGCCAACCGGCCTTTGAGCATGATGGAGGGCATCCAGGAGGGTTTCGATGCCGCCATCTTCGTCGGGTATCATGCCATGCGCGGTACCCGGGACGCCTGCATGGATCACACCTACTCCGAGGCCAAGGTGGCCGAGCTGCGCTTCAACGGGACTCCTTACGGTGAGATCGGGATCAATGCACGAGTGGCCGGCCACTTCGGGATACCGGTGGTGCTGGTCAGCGGGGATGATAAGACGGCCGCTGAGACAGCGGCTTTCCTGGGCGATGCGGAAACCGTCGTGGTGAAGAAGGCCATCGGACGGCATGCCGCCCGAAGCATCGGCCAGGAGCGTGTCCATCGGCTCCTGCGGGAGGGAGCCCGGAAGGCCCTCACGGATCTCTCCCGGTTCAAGCCCCTGGTCCTGCCACCGCCCATCGAGATGGAGCTGGAATTTGTCGGCACGGAGCAGGCCGACCGGGCTCAGCTGCTGCCCGGCACCGAACGAACCGGACCCAGAACGATCGCCGCCCGGGGATCAAATTACCTGGAGCTTTTTCGGCTGTTTCTATTCATGCTGCGCTAGGGGCCGTCATGCTGCGATTGGCCGTGCTGGCCTCTGGAGGGGGCACCAACCTGCAGGCCATCATCGACGCTTCCGAGAGCGGAGAGATCGATGCCCGGGTGGTGGTGGTGATCAGCAACAACAGCGCCGCCGGGGCGCTGGAGCGGGCCCGGCGGCATCATATCGAGGCTCTCCATCTGTCCGCGCGGCAGTTCGCCAGCGGGGAGAAATTCGACCGCGCCCTGCTGGAGATTCTGAAAGAGCGGCGGGTGGATCTGATCATTCTGGCTGGCTATACGAAGCTGCTCAGCCCGACCGTGGTTCGAGCCCACCGCCACCGCATTTTGAACATCCATCCCGCTCTGCTGCCGGCTTTCGGCGGCCCGGGAATGTACGGCATCCGGGTCCACCAGGCCGTCATCGCATCCGGGGCTCGCTATAGCGGGGTGACCGTTCATCTGGTCGATGAGCAGTACGATCACGGTCCCATTGTGGCTCAGCGGGTCGTGCCCGTGGGAAACGATGATACACCTGAGAGGCTGGCCGAGAGGGTCCTGGTGCAGGAGCACCAGATCTATAAGGAGGTCGTGCAGCTGTTCGCCCAGGGCCGGGTCCGGGTGGAGGGTCGGTGCGTGCGTCTGCTGCCGGCATCTTAAAACCCGGGGAACAGGACAGAATGTGCGGCCAAGGCCGGGGAAGGCCGCCCAGGGTGGGGAAGGGCTGGAATAGAGGGTTGCTACAGAAAGAAGGGAGGATGCATGGCCAGAGCCCTGCTGTCGGGCAATGAGGCGGTGGCCCGGGGGGCCTATGAGGCCGGATGTCGATTTGCCGCCGCCTATCCGGGTACTCCCAGCACCGAGATACTGGAGAACATCGCCGGCTATCGGCCCATCGACGCCCAGTGGTCGCCCAATGAGAAAGTCGCCTTCGAGGTGGCCATGGGCGCCTCGTTCGGCGGCGTCCGGACTCTGGTAGCGATGAAACACGTCGGACTGAATGTGGCCGCCGATCCCCTGTTCACCTCGTCATATGTGGGCGTCAATGGCGGGTTCGTCATCGTTACGGCGGACGATCCCGGGATGCACAGTTCTCAGAATGAACAGGATAACCGGCGGTATGCCAAGTTCGCCAAACTGCCCTGTCTGGAGCCGTCCGACAGCCAGGAGGCCAAGGAGTTCACGGTCCGGGCTTTTGAGATCAGCGAACAGTTCGACACTCCCGTTCTGCTGCATCTCACCACCCGGATCTGTCATTCCAAAGGCGTGGTCACCCTGGGCCGGCGTCAGCGCATCCGGACCAAACGGTATCAAAAGGATGCGCGTAAGCGGCTGATTATCCCGGCCCACGCCCGGGTGCGGCACTCGGTGGTGGAGAGAAGATTGAAGGACCTGGAACGGTTTTCCAGCCGAACGACCCTTAACCGCCTGGAGCGGGGATCCTCCGGTCTCGGGGTGGTGACCAGCGGGGTGGCCTATCAATATGCCAGAGAGGTTTTCCCGGAGGCCAGTTTTTTGAAGATCGGCCTGTCCTTCCCCTTTCCCCGGCAGCGGGCCAGGCGGTTCGCCCGCGGCGTCGAGAAGATTTTCGTAATAGAGGAAATGGAGCCGGTCCTGGAAGAGGAGCTGCGTCTGACCGGCATCTCGGTTACCGGCAAGGAACGCATCCCGCTGGAGGGCGAGCTGAATCCCGAGATCGTCCGCCGGGCCTTCTTCGGGAAGCGCCGCGGCCGTGCGGTTACAGCGGCGAAGGTGGCCCGGCCGCCCGTGCTCTGCCCGGGTTGCCCTCATACCGGTTTATTTTATACCCTGAAACGTCTCAAGATCGGATCCACCGGGGACATCGGCTGCTACACCCTGGGCGCCCTGGCGCCGCTCAACGCCATGGATACCTGTATCTGCATGGGGGCCAGCATCGGGAACGCTCTGGGCATGGAGAAGGCCATGGGCCCGGAGGGAGCTCAAAAGATGGTGGCCGTGATCGGTGATTCCACCTTTCTCCATTCGGGCATGACCGGCCTGCTGGATGTGGTATACAACGGCGGCACAACGACGGTGATCATTCTGGATAACCGTACCACGGCCATGACCGGTCATCAGGAGCATCCCGGCACCGGCCGCACCCTGAAAGGGAATCCGGCCTCGATGGTGAATCTCAAGGATCTGTGCCTGGCTCTCGGTGTTCATCATGTGGTCGAGGTGGATCCTCACGATCTGAAAGCGACCCGTCAGGCCGTCAAAGAGGCGGTCGGGAAACGTCAGCCTGCGGTGGTCATCGCGCGCCGTCCCTGTATTTTTTCCCGGGAGGCGGACCGTGCCGCCGCACCCCTGCAGGTCAATCAGGAGGTCTGCACGGCCTGCGGGATGTGTCTGGAACTGGGTTGTCCCGCCATTCTACGCCAGCCCGACGGGAAAGCTCAGATTCAGCAATACCTCTGCGTCGGTTGCGGGCTCTGCCGTCAGGTGTGTCCCAGAGGAGCGATCGGCTGATCACCGCGCCCCGCCGAGGAGGCGCAAGATGGAGGGAAACTGTGGTGCTCTACGCCGCGATTCTTGCCGGGGGCCGGGGAGAGCGATTCTGGCCCTGGAGCCGTAAAGATCGACCTAAGCAGTTGCTGCCCATTACGGGCGCCGGGACGATGCTCGAGGAGACGGTGGAACGGATCCTTCCTCTGATTCCGGCGGAGCGTATTCTGATGATCACCGGGAGGGAATTGGCCGAGGTGATTACCCGGCGGTGTCCCCAGTTGAGCAAGAGTCGCATCGTCGCCGAGCCCAGGAGTCGGAATACGGCCGCGGCGATCGGGCTGGCCGCTGTCACGTTACGCCAAGAGGATCCGCAGGCGATCATGGCGGTTTTATCGGCCGACCACCAGATCACACCCCAAAAGAAATTCCTGAACGCCCTGTCTGCAGCCGCGAAATATGCCCAGAAGGAGAATTGTCTGGTTACCTTCGGCATTCCGCCCACTCGGCCGGAGACCGGATACGGTTACATCGAACTGGGCCCTGAGCTCGGCTCTGAGCAGGGCGGGACCATCTTTAAAGTCAAGGAATTCAAAGAAAAGCCCAATCGTATGATGGCCCAGCAGTTCTATCTGGACCGGGGGCATCTGTGGAACAGCGGGATGTTTGTCTGGCAGGTCAACACCATCCTGGAAGCAATAGCCACGCATATGCCGCAGCTTAGCGAGGGATTGGAAGAATTGGCCCGAGTGCCGCATGGATCTGAGAGAGAAAAGGCCATCGAGGAGTTCTTTGACCGGATCGATGCGGTCTCCATCGATTACGGCGTCATGGAGAAGGCTGATAACGTCGTCGTGGTGCAGGGCGATTTCCGCTGGGATGATGTCGGGACCTGGTCCTCACTGCGGCGTATCCATAAACCGGATACAAACGGAAATGTCATTCTTGGCGCAGGACTGACGGTCGAAAGTTTCGATTGCATACTGGCCGGGGAAGGTGAGGGGCTGATCACCACCCTGGGCGTCTCGGACCTGATCATCGTTCGCAGCGGCGATTGCGTCCTGGTGGCCCATGCCAGCCGGGCTCAGGATGTGCGTCAGGTGGTGGAAAAACTGGTCCGACAGCCGGAGCTGGGGAAGTACCTGTGAGCAGAGGAGTGAGATGATATGGTGTCCGATGTCCAATTCGAAATGGCCGGTCTGAAAGGTCTTCACCAATCATGGAGTCCCGCTGTGAAAGGAATTTTATTCGCCCTGATCGGTATTTGCCTCCTGATGTCGTTCTCCTGCACGCCCGTTCCCCCCGGCCGGGTTGAGCCCTCTGCCGGCCGGAGCGAGTCGGAGAAAGACTTCGATCCCCTGGCCCAGGATGACGATCGGGCCATCGTCATCACCTCGGAGCAGGACGAATCAGGCGCGGCTATGGCACCGGCGGACCAGGGCGGACAGGATTCTGTGACCGGGGATTTCACCGGGCCGGAACGTCCCGGTATTGTACGCGGGTACCGCGTGCAGGTATCTCTTTCGGATGATCTCCGAGAAGCCTCCCGCGTGATGGCCGAAGCCCGGGAACGGTTCGAGCAGGAGGTGTATCTGGAATACGACGCGCCTTATTACAAGGTCCGGGTGGGTGATTGTTCCACGGAAAGGCAGGGAGAAGAACTCCTTCAGATCGCCCGTCGGATCGGCTATCCGGACGCCTGGCTGGTGCGTACCATCATCAGCCTGAATGATGAACAGGAACCTGCCGCTGAGGACCGCTGAGGTTGCGGCTGCGAAAGCTACTGAGGCTATGGGAACTTCAAACGGAAATCATACAGATGGAAGCCACTCAGACGGAGGTCGTTCAAACGGAGACCAGGCGGATATCATCCGTGTCGATCCCCGCCGGATTTCAAAGGAGGCCATGAGCTCCGCCGGCAGCATTCTCAGGCGAGGTGGATTGGTGGTCTATCCCACGGAGACGGTCTACGGGCTGGGAGCGAATGCTCTGGACGGGGAGGCTGTCAGCCGGGTATTCCGGGCCAAGGGTCGGGCGGCCGATAAACCGCTCATCGTCCTGGCGCGCGATTTCGATCAGCTGAAGAGATTGGTCAATGAAATCCCGCCGTGGGCCAGAACCCTGATGGGTCTCTTCTGGCCGGACGGCCTGACTCTGATCATGTCGGCCGCGACATCCCTGCCTCCGGAACTTCTCGCCGGGGGCACCTCGGTCGCCGTTCGCATTTCGGGCCATCCGGTCACACAGGCTTTGCTGGAAGCTGCCCGGGTGCCGCTGACCTCCTCCAGCGCCAACCGGTCGGGTCGCCCCGCTCCGACTACGGCTGCGGCCGCTCGACGAGAGATGGGGGGACGGGTGGATCTTGTCGTCGACGGGGGTTCATCTCTCGGAGATAAGCCCTCCACCATTCTGGATGTCCGCACCGAGTCGGTCCGTTTGGTTCGACCCGGGAGGATTTCTGCGGATGACATCAGAAGAGTGGTTCCTCTCGATAGCGGCGATTTTGACCGAACGTCAGCGACCCGAACGGTGCTTTTTGTCTGTTCCGGCAATACATGCCGAAGCGCGATGGCCCAGGGATTGTTCGAGAAGATGTTGTCAACTCGAGGTGTCGAGGGGGTCGAGATCTGTTCCGCCGGAACGGGAGCTGCTCTGAAGGTTCCCGCGACTCCGTTGGCGCGAGAGGTGGCACTGGGCCGGGACGAGATCGACATCTCGCAGCATCGCGCTCAGCCGCTCACCCTCGAGCTCCTGGAGACGGCCGATATCGTCCTGGCCATGGCGCTATCCCATGCCCGCCGGATCGAGTCCATGGGACGGCGATTTGCACACAAAACCTACCTGCTGACCTCCTATCCGGCGTGTCAACACCCCGATCCGGACGATATAGAAGACCCCATCGGGGGGACTCGCGGGGATTATGAGCGAGTCTATGATCGTATCCGGGAACAATTGGAGAGGATTTTCCCGGCGGTGATGAAGGAGTTGGGCAAAGAGATATCAGCTGGGAAGTAAACCTTGTATTCCGGAACGACAAGGGGATTCATGATGACTGTGCCGAGAAGGTTATTGATCCTGGCCTGCCTGCCGATATCGATCGGTCTGCTGCTGCTGATCATTGGTGCCCACGGCCCGGATGCGTCAGGCGATGATTCCCTGACTGTCGTCCTCGATACCGGCGATTCCCTTTCGACCGATGCGGCCGCCACCGATTCGGCGATCATGATCGCTCCGGCCGCCGCTGGTCTGACCTCCTCTTTGGATACATCCGCTCATGACTCCAGCGGAATTTACCCCGACAGCGATGTTTCTCCTGATACCGTGTCCGCAGGAGCAGAATCGGATTCGACCGGTTCAGAGCAGATGAAGCTGCTGCCCACAGCCATCGATGAGCTCCGCACAGTGGAGAACAAGGCCTTCGGCGTTGGGGAGCATCTGGAATTCGAGATCTCCTATGGCCCTATTAAGGCCGGTTCAGCCGTTATGGAAATCAAAGAGATCGTCGAGCTGGATGGACGGAACAGCTACCGGGTGATCTCCACGGCCAAATCCAGCAAGTTTTTCTCAGCTGTGTATCGAGTGGAAGATCGGGTCGAATCGTTCATCGATGTGGCAGGTCTTTTCCCCTGGAAATTTCACCAGAAACTCCAAGAGGGCAAGCACCACGCCGATAGATGGGCCGTCTACGATCAGGTTAACCACACTGTCACCACCAACCGTGAAACCCTGGAAATACCCCCGTACGTCCAGGATGTGCTGTCCATCATGTATTACGCCCGCACTCGGGAGATGACGGTGGGAGACACACTCTATATCGATAACCACTCCGGTCGGAAAGTTTACCCCCTGGCCGTGAAAGTCATGCGCCGGGAGAGGGTTAAGGTTCCGGCAGGAACCTTCGACTGCCTGGTAGTGGAGCCCATGCTCAAGGCCGGGGGACTGTTCAAACATGAGGGCCGCATCTGGGTGTGGTTGACCGACGATCGCATGAAGCTTCCCGTTCTGATGAAGACCAAGGTCATCATCGGTACGGTCGATGCCAAACTCAAGAACTATCGATTGGGGAAGATCCTATGAAAAGCGGCAGAAAGCCATCCCGAGAAGAGCTGGATCTGAAACAGGTGCGCCCCGAGTCGATCGGGAACAGGTCCAGTAAGGTTCGTGTGGAGGATTTCGCCCGAGTCGTGCCGTCCCATGAGTGGTTCGACCGGCTGGAGGAGGCCTTGCCCCGTATCCTGGCCGGGGAAGTCTTCCCCCGTGTGGTGAATCATATCCTGACGGCGGTGAGAAGGAAACGGCCGGTCATCTTCATGCTCGGGGCCCATGTCATTAAATGTGGACTGTCGGCCCTCATTGTGGATCTGATACGCCGCGGGGTGCTCTCCGGAGTGGCTCTTAACGGCGCCGGTGTGATTCACGATGTCGAGATCGCCCGGTGGGGACGGACCTCCGAGGATGTCGAGGCTGCGCTGGCCGGCGGCCGCTTCGGGATGACGGCCGAAACCGCTGATTTTATCAACGACGCCTTGGCCCAGGCCGAGGAGGGGGAGGGTTACGGCCAGTGCCTGGGAAGGTTCCTGGCCCGGGACGATCCCCCCCACGGAGATCTCAGCCTGCTTGTGGCGGGACATCGTCACGAGGTGCCGGTGACCGTGCATGTGGCGCTGGGAACCGATGTCGTCCACCAGCACCCTTCCACCGATGGAGCCCGTGTGGGAGAGCTGAGCTACCGCGATTTCAAGCTGCTGGCAGGATTGATTTCCCGGATCGGAGATGGCGGCGTGGTTCTCAACGCCGGTTCCGCCGTGATTCTGCCGGAAGTATTTCTCAAATGCCTCTCTTTGGCCATCAATCTCCATGGAGAGATCGGTGATTTTGTTACCGTGAATTTCGATATGATTCGACACTACCGGCCCAGGATGAACCTGGTCGAGCGGCCCGCCCGGTTGGGTGCACAGGGCTATGAACTGACGGGCCAACACGAGATCATGATCCCGCTTCTTTACGCTGCGATCCGGCATGGACTGGCACAAGAGGGATCGGGGGAGGAGATATCGGCATGACGGAATTACGGAAAGATCCCATTACCGGACGATGGGTCATCATCAAAGCTCAGCAGCAGGAGCTTGGATTAAACCTGAATGCTGTCGACCATGCTGTCGATGAGAAGGACTGCCCTTTCTGTGAGGGTCATGAGGACCGCACTTCGGGAGAGATCTATGCGATACGACAGGAAGGCTCGCCGCCGGATACTCCCGGTTGGTACGTGCGCTGCATCCCCAATATCAATCCTGTTCTGACCGGCAACCACGATCTGGGCCGCCGGGGGGTGGGTCTCTTCGATATGATGAACAACGTCGGCGTTCACGAGGTGATCATCGAGAATCCGAATCACCGGAGTGATTTTCACAACTATGAGCCCATCCAGATGAAGCGGGTTCTGATGGTTTATCGGCAGCGGATCGTGGAATTGAAGAAGAACGAGCATCATAAGTACGTTCTGGTGTTCAAGAATCACGGCAAGCGGGCCGGATCTCTCCACATCTCCCATGCGCACTCGCAGGTGATCGCCACACCGGTGGTGCCCATCCGTCTGAAAATGGAGCTCAACGGCACGCGGAAGTATTTTCAGATGAAGGAGCGGTGCATCTTCTGCGATGTGATCCGGCAGGAGCTGAAGGACGATGTCCGGGTCATCGAAAAGAATGAGAGCTTTCTCTCCCTGATCCCGTTTGCCTCCCGGTTTCCATACGAATGTGCTATTTTGCCGAAACGTCACATGGCGCATTACGAACATATCCAGGAGCAAGAGCTGGATGATCTGGCAGATATTTTTCAGAGAACCTTCCGGCGTCTTCATCTCGTGCTCAACGACCCGCCCTATAACTGCGTCCTCCATGACACACCCAACCTGGTGCCCAAGAAGGGCGCCTGGAAGACCATCCAGAGGGATTACCACTGGCATTTTGAGATCATTCCCCGAACCATGCGCACGGCCGGTTTCGAATGGGGGACCGGCTTTCATATCAATCCGGTGGCTCCCGAGAAGGCGGCCCAGGATCTCAAATCGGTCGATCTATCAGGATGATGCATCACCCGGCAGCCGGAAGGAGGCAGCATGGATAAGATCGTCGAATGTGTCCCTAACTTTAGCGAAGGCAGGGACCTGGATATCATCACCGCTATTACCGGCCGGATATCGGCCGTTAAAGGGGTGAAGCTTCTGGGGGCCGATTCCGATAAGGATTATCATCGAACGGTGGTGACCTTCGTGGGTCAGCCGGATGCTGTGGTCGAGGCCGCTTTTGCCGCCACCCAAAAGGCCGCCGAGCTCATCGATATGACCAAACATCAGGGCGAGCATCCCCGCATGGGAGCCACCGATGTGGTGCCCTTCGTGCCGGTATCCGGCGTGACCATGGAAGAATGTGTCCAGCTGGCCCAGCGCTACGGCCGGCGGGTGGGAGAGGAGCTGGGCATACCGGTGTATCTCTACGAATCAGCGGCCACCCGGCCGGAGCGCCGTAACCTGGCCACGGTGCGCAAGGGGCAGTACGAGGGACTGGCCGACAAACTCAGGGATCCGGAGTGGCAGCCCGATTACGGTCCCGCCGAGATGAATGAGCATTCCGGCGCCGTCATTGCCGGCGCCCGGGTTTTTCTCATCGCCTACAACGTCAACCTGGATACCGAGGATGTCGAGCTGGCCAACACCATCGCTCAGAAGGTTCGCCAGAGCGGCCGCGTGCTCAAGGATGACCATGGGCAGACCGTTCGGGACGAGACGGGCAAGGCCAAACGGGTCCCGGGAACCCTGAAAGCCGTCAAGGCGATGGGCGTCCTGCTGGAGGAGCATCACATCTCTCAGGTATCGATGAATCTGGTCAACTACCAGATTACCCCGCCGCATGTGGCCTTCGAGGAATGCCGCCAGCAGGCCGCCCGGCTGGGGACCGCGGTCACCGGCAGTGAGATCGTCGGGCTGACGCCTCTGGAGGCACTGATGATGGCGGCCCGCCATCATCTCGAATCACAGGGGAAATCCGTCGATCTGTCTCCCCGCGATCTGGTCCGGGCGGCCGTCGATTATCTCGGCCTGAGCCAGTTGCAGCCCTTCGAGCCCGATGATAAGGTGATCGAATTTCAAATAGGAGCGGCGTGATGATGTTGGAAAAAAGAACAGAGGAATTCCTGGAAGAGCTGGCTTCAGATTCTCCCGCCCCCGGAGGGGGCAGCGTGGCCGCACTGTGCGGCGCTCTGGGCGCGGCGTTGGTGGCCATGGTCTGCCGGCTGACGGTGGACAAGCCCAAGTATGCCGATGTCAGCGATGAGCTGCGCCAGGTCATGGATCGGGCGGACGGCCTGCGGCGGACCTTTGCCCAATTAGTGGAGCGGGATACCGAGGCCTTTCAGGCCGTCATGTCCGCCTTTCGCCTGCCCAAGGCGTCCGACGATGAAAAAGCGGCTCGGTCGGCCGCCATTCAGGAAGCCACCCGGGGAGCCACCGAGGTGCCCCTGGAGGTCCACAACCTGACGGTTGAGCTGATGAATCTGGCTTCCCGGGCGGCTCACCAGGGGAATGTCAATTCCATCAGTGACGCCGGCGTGGCCGCCGAGATGGCTCGGGCGGCTGCCAGGTCCGCCGCGATGAATGTCCAGATCAATCTGGGCAGTCTGAAGGACCTCGAATATGTCGCCGGAGCGCAAGAAAGGCTAAATTCTAACACAAAATCATTGAATGCGATGTATAAGTTACTTAGGAAAATAGTTGACGAAAAGATCGCCTGATCGACAGTGGGGCGGGGCTGTGTCTGTCTATATGGAGGGCCGGAGCATGAATTGCTCCGGCCCTCTGTTTTTCTGGAGGCTCGGCCGTGAGTGGGTAAAATGCAAAGCGGTCTTGCAAACTGACCCCGTCCACGGTGAAGGATTCGCATAACGAGGACGGCGATAAAATACTAATGCAATGTGAAAAAATAAGTTAAAACATCTGGGCCATTTGGCATACCTTGGCACAGCCTTTGCGTAATGAATCCATCGATATATCTTTGGTATCGCGCTATCCGTCGTAAAAACCAAGAGATGAACGGGAGAGCGCTTTGGAAAAAGCGGTCATGGAACGGCAGAGGGTCAGCTCGAAACCGATATGGAACGGATTGGTCGGCCAGCATCCGTCCTTTCTGAGAATTATCTCCGAAATCGAAAAGGTGTCCCGCATTCCGGGTATCACGGTGTTGATCACGGGGGAGAGTGGAACGGGCAAGGAACTGGTGGCGAAAGCCTTGCACCATTTGAGCTTCGGCTCGGAAAGGCCTTTCGTGGAGGTCAATGCCTCGGCCATTCCGGAGACGCTCCTGGAGGCCGAGCTGTTCGGCCATGAGCGCGGGGCCTTCACCGATGCCAAGACGCAGAAGAAGGGTTTGTTGGAGGCGGCTTACGGGGGAACGCTGTTTCTGGACGAGATCGGCCATATGAGCCCGAATCTCCAGGTCAAACTGCTCAAGGTCATCGAGGAGAAGTCGTTTCGAGCCCTGGGGAGCACCCAGGAGAAGACCGTGACCGCCAGGATCGTGGCCGCCACCAATATCGACCTGGAACAGGCGGTTCGGGACGAACGGTTCCGTCACGATCTCTACTACCGGCTGAGCGTCTTTTCCATCCACATTCCACCGCTGCGGGAGCGAGAAGGCGATATTCTGCTGCTGGCCGAATATTTCCTGAAACAGCTCAGCCGACAGCATCGGGCTCCGGCCAAGAAGTTCTCTCCTGAAGCCCGGCAAATGCTGTTGGATTATTCCTGGCCCGGCAACGTTCGGGAATTGAAGAATACCATCGAACGGGCGATTCTCATCAATGGGCACCAGACATTGTACCCCAAAGATCTATTGACCGATCGCCGAGTGAGCGAACGTCGCCGATCCGAAGAGGAGACGGTAATCTGCCTTTACGATGGCCAGAAGCTTCGGGTGAAACTGCCGGTCCAGGGGATCAACCTGGAGGGGCTGGAGAGGGAGATCCTGCGCGAAGCCCTTTTCCAGACCGAAGGAAATCTCAGCCGGGCCGCACGACTGATCGGACTCAGCCGGGACACTTTGAGATACCGGGTGAGGAAATACGGTTTGAACGGCAAGGGACATCGGCCCTTGTCCGATGGGCATCCGTTAAAATCCAGCGATAGTATCAAGCGTTTCATCGGGGGGCTCCCTCCCAACTCTTCGGAGTGAGGTCCGCTCAGCCTCTTGGTGTACGCTTGATCTGAAGCCGGGTCGTCGACTCTCCGCCAAGGGAGCTCGACGCCCGGCTTTTCTTTATCCGCCGGGGCCGGGAAGCCTGTTGTCAAGAAATCGGTTGACCGCCCCGGGCGCATAACGTATATTCTTCTGGATATATATAAATCTCTGACGCAATTTCTGCCAGGCTGCCTGACGCAATCCTGCTCTGCCAATCCGTAAGAAACGATACCATTTATTGCTCATCCGGTGGATTCCCGCGATACCCTATGACGCAAACGAATCGAGTTGACCTGCATATTCATACCACCGCTTCCGACGGGCAGATGACGCCCCTCGAGGTGGTCCAGTCTGCCCTGGAACGTCATCTCCGGGCCATCGCCATCACCGATCACGACAGTGTGGCGGCCATCGATGAGGCCCGCGAGTATACTGGAGACACCGGGCTGGAAATCATCACGGGGCTTGAACTGGGCGTCGCCCACCAGGGAGCCGATGTGCATCTGCTGGGCTATTTCATCGATCATCGGTCAGCCGGTCTGCTTCAGGCTCTGGAGCGTTTCCGCCGGTTTCGATACCGGCGCGGGGAGAAGATTATTGACAAGCTCAACCGGCTGGGCGTCGATCTGCGGATGGAGACGGTCGTGGCCATCGCTGGAGACTCTCCCCTGGGACGCCCTCATGTGGCTGACGCCATGGTCCGGGAGGAATATGTCAACAGTTACCGCGAAGCCTTCGCCCGCTATCTGGGTTATCATGCTCCGGCCTATGTTCCTCGATCCGGTGTCTCCCTTGGGCAGGCGATTGATCTAATTCACTCCTGCAGGGGCGTGGCCGTATTGGCTCACCCCGGCATCTTGAACCGCGATGAGCTCATTCCGGAGATGGTCAAACTGGGTCTTGACGGTCTGGAGGCCTATCATTATATCCATGATCAGGAAACCGCCCGGCGATATGTTCTCCTGGCCCATCAGCATGGGCTGGTGTTTACCGGCGGGTCCGACTGCCATGGCAGCCGGACCGGCAGTCGTCATCTGCTGGGCAAGGTTCCGGTTCCCTATCACTGTGTGACCGCTCTGAAGAAGCGTCAAAAGTGGTTGGATTTACGATCCGTTACCAGCTCATGAAAATGACCTCAATAAGACACATGGCCGTGATCGGCATCGTCATGCTGATGCCGATCCTGCTGTGTCCGCCGACAGGCCGGTCCGAGGTCCCGAATGAAGGAGCGAATGTCAGCTCGGCCATCGATCTGGCTCTGACCGAAGGCCGGCTGGATGAGGAGACGGCCCTGATCTACCGGGTCTGGGCCGCTCTGGATCCGGAACGTCTGCCGCCGGACTTCGCCTGCTATCCGCGCCGCCTGCGCAAATCCTTGACCCCCCTGATGCTGGATGTACGATCCCGTTGGGCGGAACTCAGCCTGAGGACGCGCACGCTGTTGCTTCCCTATCTGCAGCGGCCCACCGAGCTGGGCCAGGAGCCCTTTTCCTACGGCCATTCCTACCTGACACCGGCCGTCTATTACGACAGCCCCGGCGGTCATTTCCGCATCTGGTACGTCACTTCCACCAATGACGCCCCTGAGCTGGTGTATAGTCATGGCGACACCATTCCCGACTGGATCCATATCTGCGCCGAGGTGCTCGACCGGGTCTGGACGACCGAGATCGATACCCTGGGTTACCGTTCTCCGCCGGCCGATGGTCCCTGGTACGGAGGAGAGGACTACGGCGGCGATGAACGTTACGATGTCTATGTCGAGAATCTCAACCGGCACTTTATATACGGTTATACACAGAGCGAATTTTACATCGAAGGCGGAACACCGAGGGCCGCCACCAGTTATCTGGTCGTGGACAACGACTATGCCGGGATCTATCCCACCGCTGGAGCAGAGGGCCTGAAGGTCACCGCTGCGCACGAGTTTTTCCATGCCATCCAGTTCGCTTATGACACCCTGGAGGAACGCTTCTTTATGGAAATTTCTTCCACCTGGATGGAGGATATGGTGTACGACGATATCAATGACTATTATTATTATCTTCAGAACTCCGGATCCATCTTTTATCATCCCGAAAGATCCCTGAGCACTTTCGACGGCATCCACGAATACAGCGCCTGTGTGTGGAACCATTACCTAACCGAACGGCACGGCGCGGATCTGATCCGCGAGATCTGGGAGGGTTGTGTCCTCGACGCTGTGCTGAACGCCACCGAAGAAGCTCTTCGGGTGCGCGGCAGCAGTCTATCTGAAGCCCTGCACGAATTCTCGATCTGGAATGCTTTCACCGGCCCTCTGGCCGACACCGTGTCATACTATCCCGAGGGACACCGTTACCCCCAGGTCGGGATTCCAGCTGCCCAGATCCATTCCCAGATGCCGGTATCGGTGGACAGCGTGGCGGTGGCTCCGGAACCTCTGGGAGCCAGCTATGTGCGATTTTATCCCGAAGAGAGTGTCGCCGGTTTGGCCGTACAGGTGGCCGGGAATCCCGCCGCAGCCTGGAAGGCCAGCTTGCTGGGCGCCGGACCATCCCATCGGGTGCTGCCGATCACCATCGACGGTTTCGGCCGGGGAGAGGGTTTGCTGACCGACTGGGCCGCTGATGGATCGGCCCTGCTGGTCATGACGCCTTTCAGCTTCACCAATTCCCCGGTGCCCTACGGCTATCAGGCTCGGTCCGATTCGACCCTTCCGGAACCGCCGGTATACCTCACCACCCTGGAGCAGAATTATCCTAATCCCGTCGAGGGCGATCTGACGGTGATACCTTTTTCACTGGCCCTCGAGGCAGATGTGACGCTGCATATCTTCACTCTGGACGGCCAGCTGGTGCGGACCTTCGAATGGGGCAGGATCGGGCCCGGGAACTTCTCCGGCCCGGATAAGGGCCTCGGCGGCTGGGATCTGACCAACGCTTCCGGCCGCCCGGTGGCCGCCGGTCTCTATCTCTATCAGCTCCAGGCAGGAGCCCACGTCGAGACCCGCAAGATGGCCATTTTAAGATAGAGACAGGGCCTGATCACGGGCGGTCAGGGATCAGCGCCTGCTGGCCGTTCAAACACGGCCTCGAGTCTTGGTTTTCCGCACATCCCTCTCCCTGAAAAATCTTGCCACCTCAATCAGCTTAACGTATATTCCCATTTATGAACATCGCGAATCTGCTGATCGACCATCCCGTCCTTCTGGCACCTCTGGCCGGCATCACCGACTCGGTATTCCGGCAGTTGGCCAGGGAATACGGCGCCGGTCTGGTGTTTACCGAGATGATCAGCGCCCAGGGGCTGATCCACGGTGGCCTCAAGACCTTCCAGATGATGGAATTCACCCAGCAGGAGCGGCCCATCGGGGTACAGCTGTTCGGTTCCGATCCCGGAGCGATGGCCCGTGCCACAGAGATCGCGGCGAGGGGACAGCCCGATCTGATCGACATCAACTTCGGCTGTCCGGCCCGCAAGGTGGTCGGCCACCATGCCGGGTCGGCTTTACTGAAAGATCTGGACCTGCTGGAGCGAATTGTCAGCTCGGTCGTTGCGGCCGCCGGTCGGCCTGTCACGGTCAAAATCCGCAGCGGCTGGGACCGGCGTTCCATCGTGGCGGTCGAGGTGGCCCGGCTCTGCGCCTGCTGCGGCGCGGCCGCCATCACGGTGCATCCCCGCACCCGGCTGCAGGGTTTCTCCGGACAGGCAGAATGGAGCCTCATCGCTGAGGTGAAGAAGGCCGTGGACATTCCCGTGATCGGAAACGGAGATATCCGCCATCCGGAGGATGGACTCCGCATGGTCCGGGAAACCGGCTGCGATGCCGTCATGATCGGCCGCGGAGCCCTGGGCAATCCCTGGCTGCTGAGACGGACGGCCGATCTGCTGACGGGTACATCACCCGGTCCCGGTCCCACCATGGACGACCGCATCGAGCTGTGCCTGCGGCATGCCCGGAGGCAGGTGGCTGAAAGGGGTCACTCGGTCGGCATTCGACAGATGCGAAAGCATTTTGGCTGGTACACCAGAGGATTTCCGGGGGCGGCTCGATTGCGCGGCAAGCTGGTGACTCTGGAGCGCATGGAGGATGTGGAGGAGACCTTGAGTGAATATCGGCGCCATCAGGATGCCGGTGCCCCGGCCATGGCCTGATGGTGAGGGAGAGCAAAAGATGGCGGAAAAAGACCGGTTGCGGGAGATCCTCAAGGCCCTTCATCAGGACCGCATAACCGTCGACGAGGCTCTCCAGGCGCTCGCCCGTTTTCCCGTTGAGGACATCACGTTCGCTCATATCGACCACCATCGGGCTCTGCGCCGCGGTTTTCCGGAGGTGGTCTTCTGCCAGGGCAAAAAGGCGGATCAGGTGGCCGCCATCCTGAACAGTATCGCCGCAGCCCACGGCACTTACCTGGCTACCAGGGTCGATCCGCGGATGGCCGAAGAGGTTCTCCGTCTGATTCCGGGAGCGCGATACCATCCTCTGGCCGGGATCATCTGTCCGGGGTCGATCAGATCCCCGAAAGGCGGACCGACAATCCTGATCATCTCGGCAGGCACCTCGGACATCTCCGTGGCCGAGGAGGCCGCCGTCACCGCCGAGGTGATCGGACACCGCGTCGAGCGGCTCTATGACGTCGGCGTGGCCGGTTTGCATCGTCTCCTGAGCCACTGGGATATCATCCGGCAGGCCGGCGTCATCGTGGTGGCGGCCGGCATGGAGGGTGCTTTGGCCTCGGTGGTCGGCGGTCTGGTGGACGTTCCCGTGATCGCCGTGCCCACCTCGGTGGGATACGGGGCCAGCTTCGGCGGGGTGACGGCCCTGCTGGCCATGCTCAACAGCTGTGCCGCCGGAGTGACCGTGGTCAACATCGATAACGGTTTTGGGGCCGGTTATGCCGCCGGACTGATCGTGTCGGCAGCGAAGGAAAGAGGCTCATGAGAACGGCCTATTTCGACTGCTTTTCGGGCATCAGCGGAGACATGATCCTGGCGGCCCTGATCGATGCCGGCCTTCCGGTTGACCATCTTCGCCAGGCGCTGGCCGGGCTTCCGGTGACCGGCTGGGAACTGAAGACCAGCCGGATCAAACGGGGCGGTATCGCGGCCAGCCGGGTGGAGGTGATCGTCAGGGAGGATCAGCCGCAGCGGCATCTTGACCACATCCTGGATATCCTGTCATCCGGCAGGCTGGACACGGACATCGTCAAGACGGCCGGCGAGGTGTTCACCCGCCTGGCCCGGGCCGAGGCTCGGGTCCACGGCGCGGAACTCTCGGAGGTTCACTTTCACGAGGTGGGCGCCGTCGATGCCATCGTGGACGTGGTCGGCGCGCTGGTGGGCTTGAAGCTGCTCAAGGTCGCACGAGTCTTCGCATCACCGCTGATGCTGGGCACCGGCTCGGTCACCTGCCGGCATGGCGTTCTGCCCGTTCCGGCGCCGGCCACTCTGGAGCTTCTGAAAGATGTTCCCGTGAGACGGTCGGAGATAGCGGCCGAGCTGGTCACGCCCACCGGAGCGGCCATCATCACGACCCTGGCGAAGGGATTCGGATCGTCCCCGCCGCTGCGCCTGGAGAAGGTGGGATATGGAGCCGGTCGGCGGGATCTGGAGGAGATGCCCAATCTGCTGCGGATCCTCATCGGCACCACACCGGAGCGGATCGAGACCGATGTCACCACCGTCCTGGAATGCAGCCTGGACGACATGAGCCCGGAATTCTGCGGTCCCCTGGTGGAGACTCTCTTGAGGGAGGGTGCCCGGGACGCTTTTCTGACCCCGGTGATCATGAAGAAGGGGAGGCCGGGAGTCCTGTTGACCGTTCTGTCGCCTCCGGAGCGGATCGATACGCTCTCGCGGGTCATTTTCCAGCACACCACCACGCTGGGGATCCGTTCCTTCGAGACCATCCGGCAGAAGCTGCCGCGGCGTATCGAACAGGTGGAGACCCCCTGGGGATCGGTGCGGATCAAGGTGACCGAATTCGACGGCCGTCAGCGGGCCATGCCCGAATATGAGGACTGCCTGCGGGTATCCCAACAGCATTCTCTTTCCCTGACGGAGGTCTATCAGGGTGTCCTTCGGGCCTGGGAGGGATGTCCCGGCAGCTACGCTCAAGAAGGCCATGGGAGCCGCGGATGAATTACACCTGCGAGCAACTGCAGCAGGATATCGACCAAAGCCGGCTCCGTCCGGTCTACTTTCTCTATGGCCCCGAGGAGTACCTCAAGGAGCAAGCCGTCCAGGGTATCCTCGGAAAGCTGGTGTCGCCGGATCTGAAGGACTTCAATCTGGACGTCCTCTATGGAGATGAAACAGATGCCGCGTCGATCGTCGACCGGGTCGCCTCGCTTCCCATGATGACCGAGCGCCGTGTCGTGCTGGTCAGAAATGTGGACCATCTGCCGATCGAGGAACGTAGAAAGATCCTGGAGTATTCGGCTCCATCCGAGAAAAGAAAGCTCCTGGAGGCCCTGGAAAAGGATATTCACAAAACGAAAAAGGATCTGCTGAAGGAAAAAGAAAGCCCCGGACCCGGCCGCAGGGAGGCCGCGGCCGAGCTGGACAGGATGCTCAGCCGGAAAGGTGACATCCTGCAGGGCCTGAGCTTTGCTTTTCCCCACGCCTGTTTGCTTCTCACGGCCGCCGATGGGGATATTCCCAGGATGTTCTATCGGAGCGTCAGGAAAAAAAAGACCTCCGGCCGGAAGTCCGCCGCCAATGGAGCCGTCGGACGCTCCGCTGTGAGACCGCGAGGATCTGACCGTTCCGATCCGGAGGCATCTCCGGATGGCTCATGGCTGAACCGGTTCGCCGACCGGGTGGTCGCCGGGGTTGAATTTTTATCGCCCCCCGACGTTGAGATTCCCCAACGGGTACGGGAGCTGTCCCGTAACCATGGGAAGTCGATTACCCCCGAGGCCATCGATCTTCTGGTCAAGGCCATCGGCGGCGATCTGATGGCCCTGGATAATGAGCTGGCCAAGCTGAGCATCTTCATCGCCGAGCGGCCGGAGATCGGTCCCCGGGATGTCGAGATGGTGGTCGGCGAAATGAAGGTCAGAAGCGTTTTCGATCTTTGCCGTGCCATTCCCTCAGGCGACCGGGCTCGATCCTTTTCTCTCCTGGGACATCTTCTGGAGTCCGGCATCGCCGTCCCCCAGCTGACCGGAGCGCTGCGCTGGAAGTTCACCCAGCTCGCCCGGGGCCGTCGCGGGCGCGGAGGGAGCCGAGTGCCGCAGATCGATGACGATTGTCTGGCGGACATATTTGACCTGCTGTACCGAACGGAACTTTCTGTCAATACAGGCCGCCAGTCGCCGCGAATGGCCATGACCCTGCTGGTCGATCAGCTCTGCCGCCTGTTCGGGACCAGGGGGAAATAATCCATCGATATAAATGGAATGAATGATGAACGGCGCATCGACGGGCAGAATCCGGACGATATCCAGGACCCTGGAACGCAGCTATGGTCCGAAAGTATGGCGGCCGGAAGAGGACTTTCTCTCCCAACTGATCAAGACCATTCTCTCCCAGAATACCTCCGATACTAATTCTCTGAGGGCTTTCCGGCAGCTGCGAAAGCGCTTTCCCGCCTGGTCCGACGTTCACCGGGCGCCGCGCCGCCAGGTGGCCGCCGCCATCCGTTCAGGGGGGCTGGCCAATATAAAGGCCGGCCGGATCAAGGCGATTCTGCAGCAGGTTTTCTTAGAGCATCCCGATGGCGACCTCTCCTTTTTGGAGAGCTGGCCGACCGAACGGATACGGGAATACCTCGGCCGTTTCGTCGGGGTGGGGGAGAAGACGATCGCCTGTGTTCTGCTCTTTGCTCTGGGCCGCCCGGTGATGCCGGTGGACACACATGTCAGAAGGGTCAGCCTGCGGCTGGGGCTGATCCCGCCGCAGTCCGATGCGGTTCAAGCCCACCGTCTGCTGCAGGATGCCGTTCCGGCCGCCTTGGTCTATGCCTTTCATCTGCATCTCATCGAGCATGGTCGAACGATCTGCCGGGCCCGGAAACCTCTCTGCGGCCGCTGTCCATTGCAGGATCATTGTTCGGCCTGTCGGGAACGCTGGCCGGAGATCTTTTCAGGCCCCAGTTCCTGCCGCTCGACAGAGCCGTCGTGAAGTTGCTTTTCCACCATCGGGAGCCTCCGCATGTGGCTGGCCCTGGCTCTGATCTGTTCTCTGTTCAACGCCCTGCAGGGGGCCTACGGCAAGAAGATCCTGGACCGTATCGATCCCTATATACTCACCTGGTCCATGTTCGTCTACGCTCTCCCGATCATGGGATTGGCTCTGGCCCTCGACGGAATCCCCGCCATTCAGCCGGGTTTCTGGCCGGCTCTGGCCATCACTCTGTCGGTCAATCTGATCGCCGTGACGCTGTATATCCAGGCCATCAAACGGTCTCCTCTGTCTCTGACCATTCCCCTGCTGGCCTTCACGCCCATCTTTCTGGTCTTAACGGCCTCTATATTCCTGGGTGAACGGCCCGGTTCACTGGGCCTGGCGGGCATTCTTCTGATCGTAGCGGGAGCCTATTTCCTCGGCATGTCAGAGGGCTCCCGGGGCCTCTTGGCTCCCCTGCGTCATATCGCCCGGGAACGCGGCAGCCTGCTGATGCTGGCGGCGGCTTTTCTATGGGGCATTTCGGCGGCGGCCGACAAAGCTGCCCTGATGAACTCGTCGCCGGTCTTCTTCGTGTTCGCTTTTCATCTGCTCTATTCTCTACTGTATCTCCCCATTTTACGCTGGCGAGCCGGTTCCAAGATGGTCCAGGCTTTTCACCGGGCGCCGGCCCTGTTCCTCTTCGCTTTCCTGGGCGGGATCATGATCATTGCACAGATGACGGCCGCCGGTCTGACCCTGGTCAGTTACGTGATCGCCGTAAAGAGAGGCGGCATGGTTTTCAGCATCCTTCTGGGATATCTGTTCTTCGGTGAACGTCGACTCGGCTGGCGCCTGGGCGCTGCCGTTATGATGGTGGCGGGCGTGTGCTGCCTGCTGCTGTGACTTTCTCCTTGACAGGGCGGTTTTTCATTATATTTTAATTTGGCCGGCCGTGTCGGCCGGATCCCGGAGGGAAAAGGGATATGGTTCAGCCATCAGTGGAAGAACTCCTGGCCTTCGCAGGGGAGACGGCCAGAATGGCTGGAGGACTGCTGCGGAAACATGCGCCCCAGCGGCATCAGGTGGAGCACAAGGGCGCCGTGGATCTGGTCACAGAGGTGGACCGCCTTTCTGAACGGGCCATTGTGGCAGCCATTCACCGTGTCTACCCGGAACATCCCATTCAGGCCGAGGAAGGAACCAGTCAAGCGGCATCGGGCTCACTGCGCTGGATCGTCGACCCGCTCGACGGGACCACCAACTATGCTCACGGCTATCCCTGCTATTCGGTTTCCATCGCCCTGGAACAGCGCGGCCAAATCGTGCTGGGGGTGGTCTACGATCCGCTCAGAGACGAGCTGTTCGCGGCCCGCCGGGGCGGGGGCGCCCGGCTGAACGGACGGGATATCAGCGTGTCTCCGGTCGATCGGCTAACCGACAGCCTGCTGGCAACGGGATTTCCCTATGATATCCGCACCGATCCGGATAACAATCTGGACCACTTTGCCCGCTTCGCTTTAAGGACTCAGGGCATCCGCCGGGACGGGTCGGCAGCCCTGGATCTGTGCTCCGTGGCCGCGGGACGTTTCGACGGTTTCTGGGAGATGAAGCTGGCCCCTTGGGACGTGGCCGCCGGAGCGCTGATGGTCGCCGAGGCCGGCGGGCGGATCAGCGATTTCGCCGGAGGGCCGTTCCGCATCGATGGCCGCCAAATGATCGCATCGAACGGCCGGATCCACGATCTCATGATTGAGGTGTTGCAGGAACGGACAGCCTCGTCGATGAAAGGAGACTCCTCCCATGGTGGATAATATCAAATGGCTGGGACACGCCACGTTTCAGATCGCGGGCGACAGGATGATCTATATCGATCCCTGGAAGCTCAAGGGAAACGAGGAAAAGGCCGATATCATTCTTATCACCCATGATCACTATGATCATTGTGAACCCCAGGATGTGGCCAGGATCCAGAAAGAGGATACCGTCATCGTCACCACCGCCGACTGCGCCGGGAAGCTCTCCGGCGACGTCCGCATCATTTCGCCCGGAGGTCGGCTGGATCTGGACGGAGTGATCGTCGAGGCCGTAGCGGCCTACAACATAGATAAGCAGTATCATCCGAAAGCCAACGGCTGGGTCGGATTTATCATCACCGTGGCCGGTCAGAGGATCTATCATACCGGAGATTCCGATGTCACCGATGAGATGAAAGCGGTCCAGGCGGACATTCTCCTGCTGCCCGTTGGAGGCACCTATACGATGACGGCCGAGGGAGCGGCCGAGGCGGCCAATGCTATCCGTCCCCGGTGGGCTATTCCAATGCATTACGGCACCATCGTGGGATCGGATGATGATGCCGCCCGGTTCGAGGAGCTTTGCCAGGTTCCCGTTAAAAAACTCTCTGTCGAATAAATCTTGAGGAGGTGACACCATGGAAGAAAAAGAGGTCGGAAGGGTGGTCGATTTTTTCGCCCAGGTGATGGTGGCCGGCATCCAGATGAGCGGCCCGCTGGCTGTGGGCGATACGATTCACATCAAAGGACACACCACCGATTTTCAACAGCAGGTCGGATCCATGCAGATCGAGCACCAGGTTGTTCAGCAGGTCAATGCCGGGGACTCGGCGGGAATCAAGATGACCGACCGCTGCCGGGCGCACGATATCGTCTACAAGGTGATGGAGTAATTCTGCATCTCACCGGACGTTCCGTTGGACAGCATGGGTTTGCCTGCCGTCGGAACCGTGCCGGGACGGGATGATGATGGGGGAGAGAGAACCGCTATGACCGCACCATGGTCCGGTCGATACCGGGTTCCGGCTGTTACCGTGGACCTGATCATCGAGATGGAGGGGAGTGGGGTGGTGCTGGTTAAAAGAAAAAATCCCCCGCATGGCTGGGCCCTGCCGGGGGGATACGTGGATTACGGTGAGAGCCTGGAACAGGCGGCTGTTCGTGAGGCCCGTGAGGAAACGGGATTACGGATTGAACTGAAACGGCAGCTTCATACCTATTCGGATCCCAGCCGGGATCCCCGGCGCCATACCGTGACCACCGTCTTCGTGGCCACGGCGCGGGGGCCGGCCTCTGCCGGAGACGATGCCGAAGCGGTCAGCGTTTTCCCCTGGGAAGAAATTCCCGATCAGATGGCTTTCGACCATGCCGAGATCCTTCAGCATTACCGCGCCGGCCGATGGGATCTGACCGGGTGATACCGCATCGGGGGAGGGCCTGCAGCCGGAATCCTTAGCCGTGTGCTTTTATAATCCGTGAACCGTGACCGTTGCGCTCTTTGTCCTGCTGGCAGTTGAGACACAGCTTGGCATTGGGCACGGCCAACAGACGGCGGGGATTGATCGGCCGGGAACAGACCCCGCAGATGCCATAGCTGCCATCATGGATACGGTCCAGAGCTTGATCGATGGCCTTGAGCAGTTCCTGTTCGTAGAGGTAGAGCTCCAGGGAGTTCTCGCGCTCGAAATGCTCTGAGGCAAGATCGGCGATCTCTCCATCGGATCCGCCCAGATTACCGTTGGCCACTCTGGGTGGGACCCGGATATTCTCCTGTTCCATTCGCAGAAGGTTTTCCAGCAGTCGCTGACGCATTCTTTGCAGGTTCCGTTCGATGGCGTGCATGTCCCGTTTTCGCACCGGTCATCGCCTCCATTCGATCAGTTCGGTTCCGCTCGAATGTTCCTCGGGAAAGAGTGTGCCCATTTTATTCGCAAAATGTATGCCATAGCGCGCATTTATTTCACCCCCGGCAACGCCCGGTGTCCGTTCGCGGATTACTTATAACAAATACAATAACAATAAGATATACTTTCAAGCGGACATCCGGGGGAAAGGCCCGACGGGATCACCCGGAAGGGCCTAAAGGGGCTGCTCGGTCGATCTTCGATGTCGGTGGAATATGCAGAGATTCGAATCAAATATGCAACATGTTGCACGTTTCGGTGTGATTCGGAGATGAGGAGCCTGGGCTCCTCATCTCCGAATCAAGACCTCATTTCAAGACATCACAACGGATCTCAGCGGAGCGATCGTTTCCTCCGCCTCGTGTAACCCCACAGGGCTGCCAGACCGGGGGCCAGCAAGAGAACGCTGGACGGTTCGGGCGTCGGATGGACCTGCAGATTGAGCATGTCATTGCCGCAGTCCATGGTCCAATGAAGCCCGAAGGAGCCGGTGGGGCTCTCCAGGCAGGACCAATCGAACTGCCCCTCGATCACCCAGGTGGGATATCCGTTCTCGATGATTTCCAATTGGCGGTAAACCAGCGGCTGCATGTCCAGCAGTGTGCCCCCGACGATGCGGGATGGACTTGACATCGGGAAATCGGAGCTGGTCGTCCAGGTGGGATTGGCGAACAGGCCGCCGGCATGCATGCCGGTGGTCTTCAGGCCGTATTCGTAAATACCATCCATGTTCACATCGATGCCGAAATCACCGGGCAGGGCCGAATAAATGCCCGTCGCGGGAAAGGAGGTGACCAGGGCAATGTAGACCATGCCGCCGGCGATATCGCCATACATGGCCTCGGCATCATACTGCTCCCCGCCGCTGGGGAATCCCGCATGGGCGCTTCCCCAATTATCCTCCTCCACCCAGCAAACATGGCCTCCCGCCGGCGACCATTGGGCATGAGGCAGCACGCCCCAGTCGTCCAACAGTCCGTTGATCAGATAGGCTTGGGTGGGCGGAAGGGCCGTCAACAGGATCAGAGCCAGGGTTGCCGTGAAGATTTTTATAACCGGCCGAGTCCTCATCGTTGACAACCTCCTTTCTTCAATCTGAACGGGTCCATCAGAGTATCCTCGATGGGATTTCGTTACTTAGAAATGCAAGCTTCATACCAATCCAAGGACATCGGATGAGATGTTGAAATATTTAAGTAACATGCGTTATGGTAATGAGATAAATATTTCCCTGTGGTGCCTGGCCGGTTCGATGCTAGGATCTGGGCGCGAAAATGTTGCAACACTTTGCATATAAAGACAAAAAAGAGGGAGAAGAATGATCTTCCCCCTTGATGATGTTTTCTGAAAAGTGCGCCAGCAGATCGTCTCCGACCGGTCGACCCTGTCGTTCGGGGCCATGCCGGAGGGTGACGGATCACGGTTCAGGTCTGTGCCCTTGACCTGGGTGATGGCCGGCGGCGCCTTCCCGGTCTTTAGCCTCGTCCCACAGGCGATCCATTTCTTTCAGGCTGACATCCTGGGGCTCCAATCCCCTGTTCCGCAGCTGGGACTCGATATATTTAAATCGGACGATGAATTTATCTATCGTCCGGCGGAGGGCATCTTCCGGATTGGTCTCCAGAAAACGGGACACGTTGACCAGAGCGAAGAAGACGTCCCCAAGTTCCTCCTCGACCGCTGTCCGGTTCTGTTGCCGGCAGGCGGCTCGGAATTCGGCCAGCTCTTCTTCCACTTTGGCAAAGACCTGGTCGATATGATCCCAGTCGAATCCCACTCTGGATGCCTTCTCCTGTACCCGGTGGGCTTTCAGCAGGGCCGGCAGCTCCCGGGGAATGCCCGCTAAAATAGAGTGATCGGATATCTTTTTTCCGCGGGCCTCCTTCTGTTTGATTCGCTCCCAGCCCTCGACGACCTCCCGACTGTCGCTCACCTTGTGGTCACCAAAGACGTGCGGATGCCGCCTTTTCAACTTCTCGATGATGCCGGCGATGACGTCCTCGACATCGAAACGGTCATTCTCGCGAGCTATCTGGCTATGAAAGATGATCTGCAGGAGCAGATCGCCCAGCTCTTCACTGAGCAGATCCGGTTCACCGCTATCGATGGCTTCCAGAACCTCATAGGCCTCTTCGATGAGATAGGGGCGCAGGCTGAGATGGGTCTGTTCGCGGTCCCAGGGACAGCCATCGGGTCCTCGCAG
>CAZOYL010000002.1:0-31024 GCA_964584035.1 uncultured Gemmatimonadota bacterium
CAGTAGGTTCAAGGTTCGATTCCTTGTGGGCGTACCACTTTGGGGGCGAAACGGCTTCGACGGGGGTAGTGAGGCCGGAACTGCGTGCCGAGGTCCCGATTCCTCGTAAAACTGTTGGGAAACAAATCTAATTGCAAACGACTACTCGTATGCAATGGCCGCCTAATAAATAGGTGACCCGTTCTCCCCGACCTTGCCTGCCGGGCCGGATGAGGGCGTCGACGAAGACAGGCTGGTCGTCCGGCCGTGCTCAGGGCCTGACGATGAGATCTCTCTGAGCTGGCCGATCCTGCATCCTGCCTTCCGGAGTCAGAACCGGCGAGATTCAATAGAAAGGCTACGCACGTAGATGTTCCCTCTGATCTATCTTCGGACACGGGTTCGACTCCCGTCGCCTCCACCATATTCACGGAAAGGGCCGGCCGCTGCCGGCCCTTTTTTTCTGTCCGCCCGGGGTGAAAATTTCAGTTGCGGCTCGGGGCGGTTCTTCTTATTATTGGACGACGCCAACAGACATCGCTGATAGACATCGACGGCGGAAGGAGGCCCATGCCGGAGCTGCCCGAGGTGGAGTGCGTCGTCCGCGGCCTGCGTGAGCGGATCACCGGCGAGACGATCGAGCGGATCACCATGCACCAGCCCGGAGTCGTCCGGGGCTCACCCCTGGATCTGGCCGAGCAGCTCCCCGGGCGGACCTTCCGGAACGTCCGCCGGCGGGGCAAGCTGATCATCATCGGCCTCGACGGCGGCCTGAGCCTGCTGTGCCATCTGCGAATGACCGGGCAATTGCTCTGCCTGCCGCCGGAGGCGCCACTGGAAAAGCACACTCACCTGATCTTCCACCTGACGTCCGGCCGCCACCTGCGCTACCGCGATCAGCGCCGGTTCGGCTGGATCCAGTTAGCCGAGAGCGACCAGCTGGCCGGGCATCCCCAGATCTCCCGGCTGGGCCCCGAGCCGCTGGAGATCGGCCGGGACGAATTCGTGGAGCGCCTGCGAGCCTATCGCCGGCAGATCAAGCCCCTGCTGCTGGATCAGACGGCCCTGGCCGGCCTGGGCAACATCTACGCCGACGAGAGCCTGTTCCGGGTCCGGATCCATCCCCTGCGACGGACCGGCGAGATCAGCGCGGTTAAGCTGAAACGGCTGCACGGCGCCATCGGCGACGTGCTCCGGGAGGCCATCGACTGCTCCGGATCGACCGTGGAGCAGTTTCGCGGCGCCGACGGCGAGAGCGGATCATTCCAGGAACATTTGCAGGTCTATGACCGGCAGGGCCTACCATGCCCGCGCTGCAGGCGGCCGATCATCAAGATCCGGGTGGGCGGCCGGGGAACCCACATCTGTCCCCGGTGTCAGCGAGCGCCGAGACGATCTCCATCAACCACGAAAAGAGCTCCGAGGTAAATCATGTCTAAAGTCTACTTCGTCACCGCCCGGTCGAAGGGCCACAAGAGCCTGATCGAAAAATTAGGCGACCTGATGGACGCCGTCGGGATGGACTTCATCCCCCAAGACGGCCTGGTGGCCGTCAAGCTGCACATGGGCGAGCGGGGCACGACTGCTTTTCTCAAACCCGTTTTCGCCCGGCGGGCGGTCGAGAAGATCATCGCGGCGGGCGGCAAGCCCTTTCTGACCGATGCCACCACCCTCTACCTGGGCGAGCGCGGGAACGCCGTCGATTATCTGCACCTGGGCATGGCCAACGGGTTCAGCTACGCCACCATCGGCGCCCCGATCATCATCGCCGACGGCCTGCGCTCGGAAAATGTGGCCGAGGTTCAGGTGGACCTGAAGCACTTCAAAACGGTCAAGTACGGCGCGGCCGTCCGGCAGGCCGATGCCATGGTGGTGCTCAGCCACGTCAAGGGCCATCTGGCCGCCGGCTTCGGCGGGGCGATCAAGAACGTGGCCATGGGCCTGGGCTCCCGAAGCCAGAAACAGCGTATGCATGGCGATGTCAAGCCCAAGCTGCGCAAGGGAAAGCACTGCATCGCCTGCGGCCGGTGCGCCGACATCTGCCCGGCCGACGCCATCCGGATCGATCAGGTGGCCCGCTTCGACCACGCCAAATGCATCGGCTGCGCCGAGTGCATCACCATCTGCCCGGAGGGCGCCATCCAGATCCTGTGGAACGAGTCCACAGACCGGCTCCAGGAGAAGATGGCCGAGACCATGTTCGGTACCCTCAAGGGTAAAGAAGGCCGGGTGGCCTACTTCAACTTCGTCCTGGACATCACCCCCGACTGCGACTGTTTTCCCTGGAGCGACACGGCCGTGGTGCCCGACATCGGCATCCTCGGCTCGACCGATCCGATCGCCATCGACCAGGCCTCGGTCGACCTGGTCAACCGGAGCCCGGGCATACCCGGATCGGCCCTGGCTACAGCCCTGGAGCCCGGCGGGGACAAGTTCAGGGCTCTCTATCCGGCCGTCGACTGGACCCGGCAGCTGGTCTATGGACAGGAGATCGGGCTGGGATCGAGGGAATATGAGCTGGTAGAGTTAGGTGAGGAAACCGAATAAAAGGAGGTCTCCATGCGAATTCATCATCTGTTCACCGCCATCGCCCTGGTGGCCATGCTGCTGGCGGCCTCGCCGGCCCAGGCCCAGACCAACCACAGCGGCGACATCCTGGCCGACCAGACCTGGTTCGCCTCGGGCAATCCCCATGTGGTCACCGGCGACATCCGGGTGTTCGCCGCCGCCGGATCCTGCACCCTGACGATCATGCCAGGCGTGTTCGTCAAGTTCGACTCGGCCACCGTGCTGCAGATCGGCACCGAGACCCAGCAGGGCGTCCTGATGGCCCTGGGGACGGCCGACTCGACCGTCTTCCTGGGCTCCAACAAGCTCACGCCCGGGCCGGGCGACTGGCAGGGCATTCTGTTCCAGACCCAGGGTGGCGGACGCCTGGATCATGCCATCGTCAAGGAAGGCGGCCATGCACCCCTGGAGGCCAACCTGACCATCTCTCCCGGAGCCAACCCAACTATCGAGAACACCACCATCGAGGACGGCGGCGGGTACGGGCTGGACTGCGGGAACGGCGCCGGCCCCGCCGTGGCTGGAAACACCTTCCAGAACAACGGGCTCTACCCGGTCCGGATCTATGGCAACGAGGTGCCCCGGATCGCGGCGGGCAACATCTTCGCCGGCAAGGGAACCAACGCCATCGAGGTGCTCGGCGACCAGATCGAGGCCTCGGCCGTCTGGCCCCGGCACAGCGTTCCCTACGTCATCTCCGGAGACCTGGAGGTGGCCAGATCCGCGGCCGGCGACACCCTGACCCTGCTTCCCGGCACCGTCCTGCGGTTCAAGCCGGAGGTCAGCCTGCGCATCGGCGCCCCGGGAAGCCCCGGATTCCTGATGGCCGACGCAGATACTTCAGTCATCACCTTCGGCGCCGCCGACACGGCCAAGGCGCCCCACTGGGCCGGCCTGTATTTCTCATCTCAGGGATCGGGCCTGATGGACGGCTGCCTGGTGACCCACGGCGGAGCCGGAGCCCGCATGGCCAACCTGTACTGCACCACGGGCAGCGACCCGATCATTCAGAATTGTACCATCGAGCGCAGCCTGGTTCACGGGCTGGCCTGCGGCGACGCCGCCCTGCCCACCGTTGCCGGAAACACCTTCCAGCACAACGGCGGGCGCCCGATCAGCCTGTTCGCCAACTATGTCCCGCTGATCGGGGCGGACAACGTGTATGCGGACAATGTCCAAAACGCCATCGAGCTGAAGGGCGATAATATCACCGCCTCGGTCGTCTGGCCCCACCTGGGCATCCCCTTCGCCCTGGCCGGCGACGTCAGCGTGTTCAAGCCATCCCTGGGAGACACCCTGACGCTGGAGCCGGGGATCACCCTGGCTTTCGACCCCGGCGTGCAGCTACACATCGGCCGCGACGGATACCCCGGCACCCTGCTGGCCTCCGGGCTGGCCGATTCGGCCATCACCTTTACCTCCAGCGCCGACACGGCCGCCCCCGGCGACTGGGCCGACCTGTTCTGCGACAGCCTGGGCACGACCAGGCTGGAATACTGCCTGGTGGAGTACGGCGGAGGAGGCAGCCACGGCGCTGCCATCTATGCCGGGGCCGGAGGCATCCTGGAGCTGGTCCGCAGCACCGTGCGGTACAGCGGCGGCGACGGCATCGCCTGCTGGGGCTCCGACTCGGTCCTGGTGAGCGGCTGCCTGGTCACCGAAAACCAGATCGGCCTGCACTGCTCTGGTTCCGAGCCGGTGGTCAGGTATAATCACATCGTCGCCAACGACATCTACGGGGCCGCCAACGACAGCGACGAGCTGACCGTGGAGGCCACCAGCAACTGGTGGGGCCATCCCACCGGCCCGCAGGATACCAGCCCCGGGCCGCCTTCCTACAATCCCGCCGGACAGGGCGACCGGGTGACCGATGAGGTGGCCTACGATCCCTGGTGGCAGGCCGACCGGCCGGTTCTGCTCTCGCTGATCCTCAGCGATCCCTCGCCCACCCGGGCCGACACCATCCTGTTCACCCTGATCTTCAGCCGCCAGATGGACCCGATGACCGATCCCCTGGTGATCTTCTCGCCGGCCAATCCGCTGGAGGGCGGCACGGTGGCGGCCGACACCGGCTGGGCGGCCGACAGCCTGACCTGGACCGGCAGTTTCATCATCAGCGATACCACCGGAGACGGCTCCAAGAGCATCACGGTCAGCCAGGCCCGGGATGTCTGGGGCTGGAGCATGCCGGCGGACACCGCCACCACCTTCTTCGTCGACACCCAGCCTCCGGAGGCGATCGCCGCCTCTCCGGCCGTCTCCTCCCAGGACAGCTTCACGGTCAGCTGGAGCGCGGCCGACGGAGCGCCCGGATCGGGCGTGGCCTGGGTGACCGTCTATGTCTCCGAGGATGACAGCGCCTGGACCGTCTGGATGGACAGCTCCAGCGCCGACTCGGCCGTCTACGCCGGCCTGGACGACCACACGTACTATTTCTATGCCCAGGCCGCCGACAGCGCCGGCAACATGGAAACGGCGGCAGCCGCCGAGTGCACCACCACGGTGGACACCTCGGCCCCGGCGCTGCCGGTCATGCTGTCGCCGGCCGACGGAGCGGTCATGGCGGACACCGCCGCCACCTTCACCTGGACGCGGGTGGTCAAGGCCGCCGGCAGAGACGCTCCGCTGAAGAGGGACCGTCAGGAATCGCCCGGCAAGGCCACTCCGGTGACTTACAGCCTGCTGTGCGCCTTCGATCAGACCTTCGACAGCCTGGCGGTCGGTCTGGCCGGCCTGACCGATTCCACCCTGACCGTGCCATTAGACGATGGCATCTACTACTGGCGGGTCTCGGCCACCGACGGAGCCGGTCATACCAGCGGCTTTCCGATGACGCCCTACAGCTTTCAGATCGACACCCAGCCCCCGGCCATCTCGGCGACCTCTCTCTGGCCGGACACCACCTTCCTGGGCCCCTTCGCGGTCAGCGTCACAGTGGAGGACGCCTCGGGGGCGGATCCGGTCCTGCTGTGGTACCGCACCAGCCTGGACACCGTGCTCCGGGCCGACACCATGGAGGCGCCCGGAGTCAGGGGCGGCTATATCGGAGCGATCCCGGAGCAGGCCGCGGCCGACTCGATCCTGATCGAGTACTACATCGAGGCCCGTGACGCGGCCGTGCCGGCCAATGCGGCCACCGACCCGGCCGGCGCGCCGGATGATACCGTTTACGCCTTCATGGCCTACGGTCCCGTGTCCGTGGAGGAGGATCCTGGCACCGCGCTGCCGCAGAGCTTCGCGCTGCAGCAGAACTATCCCAATCCCTTCAACGCCCGGACCATTTTCCGCTATCACCTCCCCGGCTGGGCCGCTCCCGGGGGAACGGTGCCGGTGCGGCTGGACATCTATAACGTCCGCGGACAGCTGGTCAACCAACTGGTACGGGCCCATCAGGCGCCCGGGATCTATCAGGCGGTCTGGGACGGCACCGATTCGAACGGATCTCCGGCCGGCAGCGGTCTCTATTTCTGCCGCCTGCAGGCCGCCGGCCGCCATCGGGTCGTCAAAGCGATCCTGCTGCGATAACGTTGCCCACCATTTTTCTTTCTAGAGGACGGGGATACCCCCCCCGGGGGGATATCCCCGTTACCGTACCATGAGCCGAACCGCCATCACTCAGCTGGCCGCGGCAGGGCTGATCGCCCTGGCGGGCCTGCTCTCACTGATGACCGCTGACATCTGGCCGCTGACGGCCATGGCCGTCGGACTGACCCTGCTGTTCCGATTCCGGGCCGCGACCCGGGCCGTGGGCCTGGTCATGGAGATCATGGCCCTCGGACTGGTCGTCATTCTGGCGCTGAGCCGTCTGGGGCTGAACGTCATCTTCGCCTACAAGGCCGTCATCGCCGTGCTGCTGTTCGCGCTCGTCCTGGTAGAGAGAGATGGCGGGGCGAAGGTTTTTGATCGCCGGGGCCGCCTGTACGCCGGTATCCGAGTGAGCGCTGTGGTGTCGGTAATCGGGGTGGCGGTGGTGGCGCTGGGCCATTTCGTCTACCACGGTCAGGCCTTCGCCATGGTCAGGGTCCCGCTGGAGATCATGATCCTGGTGGGAGTCGGCTGGGCCCTGCTGAACAGCATCTCCGAGGAATTTATCTACCGTGGCCTGCTCTACACCCGCCTGAAGGATACCGTGGGCGTCCCCGGCGCCCTGGTGGGACAGGCCGTCATCTTCGCCGTCGCCCATCACTGGACCAAGGTGCCCATGGGAATTCCCGGCATGGTGATGTCCTTCCTGTTCGCCCTCTCCCTGGGCTGGCTGGTCAGAAAGACCGGAAGCCTGTTCGCCGTCATCTTCGCCCACTTCTGGGTCGACCTGGCCCTGTTCGCCACCGTCCTGCTGCGGCAGTGAGCCCAACGCGATAAGTGCGGCCGAGCAAGAGGCGCCGGCAAAGAAAGAAACCCCGGGAGCCATCCCGGGGTTTCTTCATGCCCGCATCCATACCGGCGTCTTCCGGAAAGACGCCGTTGAAAAACGCTGCCCGATAAACGCCGCTAGAATTCCACCTCACCCCCCACCGTGATACCGTGCTCCCGGAACCATCCGGCGTTCATCTCCAGAGCATAGAGGGCCGGGCTCCGGGATCGATGGATGGTGGTCTCATCGAAGGCCCTCATGGAGCGAATTTCCACGATCCGCCTGCGGCCGTCGATGAAGGCCAGATCGAGGTCGATGGGCGTGTTCTTCATCCAGAAGGCCGGGCGGCGCTCATCCTCGAACACGAACAGCATGCCCTCGTCGGCGGGCAGCTGCTCGGTGAACATCAGGCCCCGCTCCTTCTCCTCCGGCGTCTGGCTGTCCCGCACCCGCACCGGCAGGCCGCCCACTCGGTTGTTGATGCGATCGCCGGCCGCAGCGGTGACGGCGCTGTCCGAGCCGCCGGCCGCGGCGGAGTCGGCCATCGGCGCACGTTTTCGAGCGGTCGACGGCCCCTCCCGCTGCCCCCCGCAACCGGCCAGCAACGGCCAGAGCAGCAGCGGCAGCAGAAATGATATCAGCAATCCGATGGACCGCGCCCGCAGCAGGACCATATCGCCACACCCCCTCGGGATAGCGCCTGATAGCAACATAACGTTTCACGGCAGGGCCCTACAGCAGCGACTTGATGTCCTCCTCGAAGACGTTCCGGGGACGCATGCCCTCGTACTTGCGGTACAGCGTTCCATCCCGGGAGAATAAAAAGCTGGTCGGGATCCCCCGAAACCCGCCATACTGCCTGACCAGCTGATCGGACCCGAACAGGACCGGATAGGAGATCCCCCACTCGCCGGCGAAATCGTGCACCGACTGCTCGCCTCGATAGGACACGGCCACACCCAGGATCTGCAGCCCCCGGCCGCCGTACTCTTCCGACAGATCGACCAGATCCGGCGTCTCCATCCGGCAGGGCCCGCACCAGGGAGCCCAGAAATTGACCATCACCACCTGACCCCGGTAGTCGGAAAAACTCACCTCCCGGCCGGACAGGTCCTTGAGGGTAAAGTCATAGGTCCCGCCGGCCGGCGGCGCCTTCTCGCTGCCCCTGCAGCCCTGGATCATCAGGGCGGCCAGGATCAGGACCGTGATCAAAGACAATGATCTCCCGGTGACAGCTCGCATCGCTCCTCCTATCGATAATGTTTATACGGATCATAGTCAAGAGAATACAATCATCCGAAACACGTCCACAGGGATGGCGTCATACGGATGACCTTCCGACAGATTCCGTTCATCCGTCAGAGGCTTCTATCGATCGCGCCTAATGTGAAATCTCCCCGATCAGCTCGGCGAACCGCTTCGGCCCCACGAAGCCCGACTGCCGCAGCCGGGTCTGCTCGCGGCCGGAGGCGTCGAAAAACAGGATGGTGGGCAGTCCGCGGATGTTCAATTCCTCCCTGATCCTCTTTTTTTCCTCGTCCTCGCCGGTCAGGTCCACCCTCAGAAACTGAATGCCCCGGCAGGCGGCCGTGACGGCCGGATCGGTGTAGGTCTTCTCCTCCAGCTCGTGGCACACGGCGCACCAGGCCGCGGTAAAATGCACCACCGCGGGACGCCCCGTGCTCAGGCGCTCCTGCAGCTGGGCCGGGCTGGATACCGCCGTCCACTCCAGTCCCTGCCGTTCTTCGGTGCCAAGGGCCCCGTAGAAATTATAGAGACCCCACAGAAGAAAGACGGCGGCCACCAGGTAGCGGATGCTGCGCAGCCCCCTCGGCTCACCCCCGGTGCGCAGCACGAACAGGACGATCCCGCCCAGAACTAAATAGGCGGCGAAAATCAACGGGTAGATGTTTCGCGGGATCAGCGGCCGGAGAAAATAGAACACCAGCCCGAACAGGATCACGGCCAGGATCTTCTTGACCACCTCCATCCAGGTGCCGGCCCGGGGCAGAGCGGAGAGCATGCCCGAGAAGGTGCCCAGAACGATATAGGGCAGGCCCAGACCGGCGGCCAGGACGAAAAAGATCAAAAAGCCCATCAGGGGGTTGCCGGTGTTGCCCACGAAGACCAGCAGCCCTAAGACGAACGGCCCGATGCAGGGCGAGGCGGCCAGGCCCACCGTCAAACCCATCAGGAAGGCGCCGGCCAGGCCCTTTTTCGCTCCCCCGGTGGTGCCCTGCAGGCGGGTAAACAGCGGGATCTCGTAGAGACCGAACATGGACAGCGCCAGATAGACCAGTACCCCGGCGATGAGCACCAGCACCAGGGGATTCTGCAGCAGGGAGCCGAACAGCGAGCCGGTCAGGGCCGCCACGGTGCCCAGCACCGAGAAACACAGGGTGATCCCCAGAAAGTAGGCCAGGGACAGGCGAAAGGCCAGCGAGGTCTTCCCGCCGCTCTGGGAGGAGAAAAATCCGATGGTGATGGGAATGATGGGGAACACGCAGGGCGTCAGATTGAGGGCCAGTCCGCCCATGAAGACGATCAGCAGTGCCAGCAGCAGCCCCCGCTCGCGGATCAGAAGGGCGAACGGATCCTCCGCCGCACTCTTTGCCGGGGGCGCCGGACCGCCCCAGTCCACCCGGTCGATGATCTCGCCGTGGGCCGGCCGCATCTGCGCGCCCAGGGGCAGGACCGTCACCCTCAGGCTGAGGACCTTCTCCTCGGGCGGGTAACAGGCCATGTGATCGCAGGGCTGATAGGACAGAACGACCTCCAGATGGTGCTCGCCGGGCTCGGCCTCAGCGGTGGACCGGGCGGGGATCCCGAAATGAACAGCGCCCTCATAGACCCTCATGGTGTCATCGGAAAACTCGTATATCTTCTTCAGGGGCGGGGGATAGATGGGCTCGTCGAAGACGAAGCCCGGCAGCTCTCCGGCGGCGACAACGGTGGGGATGAGAAATTCGTCGCCCGGGACATGGCCGTTGATGTGATACTCCGGTTCGATCTGGACCGCCGCGACGATGCGGAAATCGCCGCCCGGAACGACCGCCTCCCGATCCATGAACAGCTCGCCGTGAAGCACCTCCGGCCAGTCCTCCTGGGCCTCCGTGGGAGCCGTCCGGATGACACACAACAGGGCGCACAGCAAAAGCATGCCCGGGGCGCGAAGTGTTCGGACCAATATCTTCATAGGCCGCCTGCTCCTTTTCCGAGGTTTCGAATAGTATACCAGCTTACGGTGGAAATGGCAAGGGATTTTTCGGTCTCAGAAAAACCTTGACATTCCCCCGGCGGCTTCGTATGATAAAATCCAATTATCGAAAAGCTATTCCCCGAAAAGAGGACAGGGAGGTCTGCATGAGACGGCTCTTCAGGATGACGCTGGCGGCCATCATGATCATGATGCTGCCGGCCGGTACATCGGCCCGGGATTTCTTCGGCGGGGTCTCGCCGGCGCCGGTGTATGTCATGACCGACTTCGGCAAGCTGAATAGCAACATCGCCGGGATCGGGGTCGATCAACTGGACGACGGCCTGATCCTGGCGGGCTGGAACACCTACGTGTACGTTCACCCCAGCGTGCGGATCGGACTGATGGGTGCGGGAGGCTCGCAGACCGTGGAGGGCCGCGACGACCTGATCGAGCGCCAGGTCAAGGTGGGGCTGGGCTATGTCGGGCTCTCCGGCGAATATGTTTTCTCCTTCATGAAGGGCGATGTGGCCGTGGGGACCATGCTGGGCTACGGTCACGCCGACATCGAGCTGCTCCAGTCCCTGTCCGGCTCCAGCGGCTGGGACGATCTCTGGGAGGTTTACGGCTCCGAGCCGGCCCAGCCGAGCACCTTCATGAACATCATGAGGAGCAACTTCTTCGCCTATCAGCCCTTTCTGCGGCTGAAATACAAGCTGACCGGCTGGCTGTCGCTGCAGGGCAGCGTCGGCTATTTAGGGGCCCAGGCCGGCTCCTGGAAACAGCGCGGCGACGTGGACATCGATGGCGAACCCTCACTGGACTTCGGCGGGGTCACCTTCACCCTGGGACCCCACATCGGCTTCTGAACATCGGCTGGTGAGCCAAATGGATACAAAAAAGCCCCGCGGGGAGAAGGTTTCCTCCGGGGCTTTTTTTCGCTCAGCGGCCGTCTCAGCCCTTCCAGCGGGCCTTCAGATCGGCGATCAACTTCCGGCGGGCCGTCTGATCGGCCCGCATCTCCTTGATCCGCTTCCAGGCGGGAAAACAGTTCTTATACTCCACCCCGGCCAGCCGGTGCAGGATGAGCGCCGCAGCGCCTGGGGATATCAGGCCACCGACTGGACCTCGGTGATCTCCGGGATGTGCTCCTTGAGAATCCGCTCGATGCCCATTTTCAAGGTCATCTGCGACATGGGGCAGCCCTGACAGCTTCCCTGGAGGCGCACTTTGACGATCCCGTCGGTCACTTCCACCAGCTCCACATCCCCGCCGTCGGCCTGAAGATTGGGCCGGATCTTGTCCAGCACTTCCTGGACCTTCTCTCTCATATCTCCATCCTTTCTCGATAATTGCCGGAGGGCTCCGGGGCCGCCTCGGACCGCTCGGTGTTCCCCTCGGGCCGGCGCTTCGTTCACCGGCTTACCCCTTTTGTAGCATTCTCCTGGCCGGCACGGTGACCGGCTCATTTGTTTTCATCGTCCTGCGGTTCGCCTTCCGTCTGATCGGCATCCGGCTCTCCGGCTGACGGCTCACAGGTGTCCCCCGATTCACCCTCATGATCATGTAAATGGGCATCGGGCTTGAGCTTGACCGGTGAGGGCAGCCCCCGGCGGCGATAGTAATCGTCGATCGCCGAGTGCAGAGCCTGTTCGGCCAACACGCTACAGTGCATCTTTACCGGAGGCAGTCCGTCCAGGGCTTTGGCCACGGCCTTGTTGCTGATCTCCAGGGCCTCCTGAATGGTCTTCCCCTTGACCATATCGGTGACCATGCTGGAGGTGGCGATGGCCGCGCCGCATCCAAAGGTCTTGAATTTGGCCTCGGTGATAACCTCATCCTTGACCTTGATGTACAATTCCATGATGTCTCCGCACACCGGATTGCCGACGTAACCGACACCATCGGCATCGTCGATCTGTCCGACATTATGCGGGTTGGCGAAATGTTCCATCACCTTGGTGCTGTATTTCATGGCCATGTTCGCGATACCCCCCTTCCGCGATCCTGAGAGGCCCTCAAACGATCTTGGTCCCATTGATCAGCAACTGAAATTGGCAGCCCAAGAACTCCGCGGCCCGGCGGGACATGAGCATCCGCGACATGAAGATCTCGAAGTACTCCATCACCGGAGCCACGTTGGTGTCGATCTCCAGAGACATGGTGATCGTTTTTTTGTCCGTGTCGATCAACAGGGTCGATTTCTTGGCGGCATAATTGACCCGGTCATGGATGTCGAACTTGAGGAATTTCAGGTTCCGCACCCGGCTGCTGTGCACGTCGGCCTTATCGCAGAGAATCAACGCGGCCGAAACATTGCTCACCGGGCTGCCGTTCTCCTCATGGTGATTTCCGATGGCCCCCAGGATTTCGGCGATATCCTCCGGGGGCATATCCATCCGTAATAAAATTCCATAGGCCAGCATGGCGCCGGTCTGGGCCTGACCCTCGCGGTTGATGACATTGCCGATATCATGCAGATAGCCGGCAATGGCCGCCAGCCTGACCTCCCGGTCGGTAAAGCCCAATTCTTTAAGGATCCGGCTGGATTCCTTGGCGATGCGCTTGGCGTGCCGGGGCCCGTGCTCGGTATATCCCTGGACCTCCATGGCCCGGTCGGCCATATTCAACAGAGCCTTGACCTCCGGATTGGAGCGCACCGCCTGCCAGGTAATGCTTTCGGTCTTCAAACAGTTCTCCTCACTTGTCTTTCTCGAATTTTTCCTTGGGCGCCCCGCAGGCCGGACAGACCGCCGGCCGGCAGCGTCCCTCGATCTTTTTCCCGCACCTGGAACATACCCAGACTGCCATGATATCTCTCCTTGAGAGTAGCGGCCACATTCAGTAGTCTACTATATAAAAAGACTATAATCAAATTCGCGATGGCAGTCAAGGAAAAATGCCCGAGCCGGATCCGCTCAGCGGGGTCCTGCCGTAAAAAAGGGCAGAGGGATACCTCTGCCCTTTTAAATCCCTGATATGGAGGGAAGATCACTTCACAGCAGCTTTGAGTTTACTGCCGGCCTTGAATTTGGGGACTCTCGCCGCCGGAATATGGATAGTTGCGCCGGTTTGCGGATTGCGGCCTTTGCGAGCGGCTCTCTTGGACACCATAAAGGTCCCGAAGCCAACAAAGGTGACCTTCCGGCCTCTTTTCAACTCTCCGGTGACACCTTTTAAAACAGCATCCAGAGCTTTCCCGGCTTTCGCCTTGGAAATATCAGCCTCTTTGGCAACCTTGGCCACCATGTCTTCCTTCGTCATCTTTTCACCTCCTTCTGGGTTGAATTCGCTTCTCGGGAGCAAAAGTATCATAGAAAAGCTTATTTGTCAACAGTTTTCTCAAATATTCAAAAAATTTTTTTTCATTCCGGCGGCTGACGAAGCTCCGGGGGGTCTTTGTAACTTATTAACCAGCAATGCCTTTAATGCGTTCCAGCTTGATTTCGGGAATGGCCTTGATATTGACGCGAACATAGTATCCTTTCCGAAATCCGGTGGGTTCCCACACAAACCGCGCCTCCCAGCAGTGCAGGTCGCGATAGAACTCGACCCGCTGGGACACCATTTTCCGGTCGACGATGTCATAGCGGCCGGAGTAGTCCACCCGCCAGTGGCCGGTCAGCGGAACGGTCACCCCTCCGCTGAGCCACGATGTCTTCCGCAGGCTCGATCCGCTGCGGCTCTCGGCATAGCGATGAGACAGGTTCAACCGCCAGGCCTGGCCGGCGATCTCCTCGTCGCCGGCACCGCCCCTCCCGCTCAGCGCCATCCGCGTATCGACGCTGAAAGAGATCAGGCGGGGATCCAACAGCTGGAGATGACGGCCCTCTGGGTCGTAGAAATCGTGATAGGCGCTCAGGGTGACGCTGAAGCGGCGGTCAGGATGCATCCGTAAAGAAGAGGTCAGATTGGAGAGCTTGCGGGTCTCGGCCTGAAAATTATAGCCGGTACTGAAGTTCACATCGGCGATGGTCAGCTTCCGCTCGCGGTCGCCGCTTTTCAGCTTGATCTGAAATTGGTTGGCCAGGGACAGGCCCAGGGTCTTCTGCGGGCCTCCCACGGAGTGAATATAGGGCACCGAGTAGAAATTTTCCCGGTTCTCGAAATCGGGACGCCAGGAAAAACTCAGGCCGGGCTTGATGACGTGACGAATGCCCACCAGCGGGCCGATCCGGGGTTGAACCAGGCCGTAGAGGGTGGTGTTGGCCCCCACGCTGGCGTCATAATCGCCGCGCCGGGCATACCGTTCACCGGTTTTATCGCGGTCGAACCAGGTCTCCCGGTAGGTGGCCGAGGGCGTCAGGGCCAGGCGGCCGAACAGGTTCAGGGGCAGGCGCACTCCCAGCGTCTGGTCGAGAGCCTGGTGCTCCTCGTGCTTGTCTACCGTCCGGCCGTCGTCCTCCTCGGTCCAGTCCTTTTGACTGTTGATGAAACGGGCCGAATAGCGGTAGTAGACGGAGCTGTACCACGGGGACCTGTTCGCGATCCTGCTCGTGTTGGTAAGGTCTTTTTTGGGCTGGTAGATGGGGCGCTCGAAGCGCTGAAATGAGATGGTCGGCAGGTACCGGGTGGTGACATCCTCCACCAGATCCCAGCGCTGATCCACATCGAGGCTGATCCGGGCGCCGGACCACGATTGACCCAGGCTGAGGAAGGAATGCAGGCTGCGATCCATCCGCTCGTCGGGATCGTCACTGATATCCTGGTAATAGGTGCGATCGTTTTCCCCGATAAAGGTGCCGCTGCTCTGAAGCTGGAGGGACGGGGTGATGTCCTGAAAGTGGTTCAGCCGGAGGTCCCAACGCCTTCGTTTCAGCAGCGCCGAACCCGAATAGCGTTCATCCCACTTATACGATCCGGCCAGGCTGCCGTGGAGCAAATACCGCACGGCATAGCGGCCCTCCAGTTCCAGCAGCCAGCCGCTTCGCTCGTAGATATCCCCGGCCAGGGCGGCGTCCCAGTACTGGCTCGGGGCCAGGTAGTAGCCCAGGCTCTTGAGATATCGCCCGTCGGTCTCGGTGGAGCCATACCGGGGAATGATCAGACCGGAATGCCGCCCCCGCTTGATGGGAAAAACATAGAACGGCAGGATCATGACGGGTATTTTGCCGATATACATCACCACCGGCTTGGCGATGACCTTATCCTTGAGGATGATCTTCATCCGCCGGCTGTAAAAGTGATAGTGCGGCTCCTGTTCACGATCACAGGTGGTGAAGGTGGCCTTGGCGGCTTTGAGCACCGCGTCGTCGACCTTGCGGATGGAGGCGCCGCGATAATACCCTTTCTCGAACTCGGTCTGTCCCTCGACCACCCTGCCGCGGCGGGTACGCAGGTTATAGACCATGCTCGAGCCGGTCAGCTCCCGGGTTCCCTCCCTCAACAGCGGATGACCGGCCGGTTCTACCCCGTCGGCGCCCATGTCCCCCCGGGATCTTCCCCGGGCGGTGAGGATTTCGGTGCCGGTATTGTAAACGATCTGGTGGGCCTGCAAGGAGACATCGGTAGGCACATAGTCGATGGTGCTGTGGCCCTCCAGGGAGAGCTCGTCGCGTTCCAGGTAGTACTCGATCCGGTCGGCCCCGTACCGGGCCGTGTCCGGACGGTCCTTCTCAACGGTGACGTAATATCCCTGAGCTCCTCCTTCCACCACCGCCCGCTCGACCCGTTCATCGCGGAGAAAGATCTCCAGACGATCACCGCTGGTGTGATTGCTGCCGTATCCCTCACCCTCCCCTTCAGAAGGAAGATACACGCTGGTGGCGTTATCCCGGGCGAGGATGCGCTCGATCTGTTCATCCCGGAGAAAAAAGGCGATCTCCCTGGCCGTCAGGAGATGTTCGCCGGAATGCCTTCCGTCGGAGGAGTCCGCCGTCGACAGATAACGCCCGTCGGCATCGCCCTGAACCCGGATCTCGGTGACCTTATCGCCGTCCAGGGCGATCGTCATCTGCCGGCCGCGCAGCAGGCTGTCTTTCTCCCGGACTACGGGATCCTGTTCTAAAAGGATGACATCCTGGTCGTCTATATACCGGGCCAGACCGCAGTCAGCGACCAGGGAACCCCGGCTGATGGTCACCCCTTCGCGGACGATGGCCTCCCGGGGTTCTAGAATCACTTCCATATGGCGGCCGGTGATGACGATGGGCTCTCCGCCGTCCCGGCGGCGGACGACCAACCGGGGATTCAGCTCTGCGCGGGCCAGGCCGGCCGCTCGCTCGTATTCCATATGGCCGGCCGTCAATTCGAGATCATCGAGGCTGTCCACCAGGACGGCCTGACCGTCGGCCATCGCCCGCTGCTCGCCCTGGTAATAGGTCAACCGCTGGGCGCTGAGCGTTCGGGTGGTGTCCTCCAGAGTGACCCCGTCCTGAAAGACCACCAGCCTCTCGTCCTCATACCAGGTGGCCCGCTGGCTGCGCAGATGCAGAGCACCGTGGACCAGGTGGACGTCGCCCTCCAGGATGGTCACCAGTTTCTCGTTGCGCCAGTGCGACTCGGCCCGCTGGGCATGTTTGAGGAGCAGCGGCCCGCTCGGCTCCTCGGCCCCGGACGCTGCCACCATCATCAGGGACGAGGCCAGGAGGAAGACTTGTCGGCCTGCTCGATTCATCTGGAACCTGTTTCAGGATTCGGGCTGGAGCGGTGAGAGGCCCATCAGGGCGGCGACATGCGCCTGAACCGACTCCACCAGAGCCGGGAGGTGATAGCCGCCCTCCAGCATGGAGACCACCCGGCCGCGGCAGCATTGCGAGGCGATCTGCAGGATGCTATCGGTCATCCGGGCATAGCCCTGTGAGGTCACCCGGGTGGCCGACAGGGGGTCGTCGCGGTGGGCATCGAAGCCGGCCGAGATGAGCACGAATTGCGGTTTAAAATCCAGGGCTGCCGGAAGCAGCTCGTTTCGGAAAACCCGCAGATACTCGGCATCGCCGCTGCCGGGTCCCATGGGAGCGTTCAGGGTGGTTCCCCGGCCCGGCCCGATCCCCTGTTCGGATCGGGCGCCGGTGCCCGGGTACAGCGGCCACTGATGAATGCTGAAGTAGAAGACGTCCTCATCGTCCTCGAAGGTGTGCTGCGTGGAATTGCCGTGGTGGACATCCCAGTCCACGATCAGGACCCGGGAGAGCCGGTGAGCCGCCTGCAGATGCCGGGCGGCGATGGCGATATTATTGAACAGACAGAAGCCCATGCCCTGAGACCGTTCGGCATGATGACCGGGAGGTCGAACGGCGCAGAAGGCGTTATCGATTCGGCCGGACAGGACGGCATCGGTGGCCGCCAGCACTCCTCCGGCGGCCAGCAGGGCGGCATGATACGATGACGGGCTGACCGGGGTGTCGGGGGAGTCGAGATAATCGTATCCCCCCTCGCAGACCTTCTTGACATGCTGGACGTAAGACGGATCGTGAACCCTGTGAATGGCCTCCAGAGATGCCTCGTTCGGCTCTATCGGGATCAGGTCGCCGTAGCGCGGGTCCTTCTGGAGGCCGTCCATGATGGCCTCCAGGCGGGCCGGACGCTCAAAGTGACCGGGGCCGGTATCGTGCAGCAGATAATCGGGATGGTAGATCAGGCCGGTTTTGTTCATGTCAAGGTTCCTCATCACTGCGGCGGCAGGAGGGTCACCACCAGGTGCTGTTTCTCGTCCTCCAGCCGCACCAGCCGGCCATCCGGAGTCACCCAGCAGGTCTCCCCGATGGGCGCCAGGTGGCAGCGGTAGGCCAGCTGTTCCGTTCCCGGGGCCGGAAGCGGGCCTCCGGGATCGATCTCCACCAGGATGTCCATCTCGGTGAGGGCCTGGGGCACGAAGATGCGCCCGGCCATCGGCTCCCCGCCGTGCAGCGGGATGAGGGCCAGCATCAACCCCCACTGCCCGATCATGTTGTTATCGACCAAAAAGATGTCGTGAAGGCGAGGCAGGATATGGCGGGATTCGGCGCCGTCCCGGAGAACGGTAGCCTCGATGGTGCTGTCGGTCAGGGCGATGTCCAGGCGCTGCCGTTCTTCGCCGAGAGCGACGTTCAGCCGGTAGGCCAGCGGACGCCCGGCGGGGGTGAACTCATAGATCCCATCCATCTTCAGACTGTCGGGCTGTCCGATGGCGCTCAGGCCGAGCTCCAGGGTGAAGTCCAGCCGGTATCCGCCGTCCTCGCCGGGATCATCCAGGGCCAGCATCTGATTCCACTGCCGCCCCACCGGCTGTCCGGCCAGCTCGAAGCGATACTCTCTGACCTCTCCCAGCGGCCAGACATCCTCCACCATTACGGCGACCTCTCCCTCCCCGCCGGCCGTTCCCTCTTCCCCGGAAGCCATGGCGGCCCCGGCCAGTAAGACCGGCCACAGCAGCAGGACGATTCCTCCCGGCCGTATGATCCTGGCAAATTTCCTCATTCCCCCTCCTCCTGGCTTAAAAAACCTCGACAGCTCCCCGGCCGGCATGGGCCCACGACATCGACCGGGTGTTGAAACCGTAGCCCACCCGCCCGCGGCGGTCGATGGCGACCAGGCCGCCCCGGCAGCCGCTCTCGGTGGCCAGCTGTATAGCCCGCCGGACCGCCCCGGGGGCCGACAGCCGGCGCATCAGATGGGCCGTTCTGGCCGCCCAGACGATCCTGATGATGGCTTCCCCATGGCCGGTGGCCGAGACCGCTCCGAAGGCATCGGCATAGGTTCCGGCCCCGACGATGGGCGTGTCGCCGACCCGTCCGGGGAGACGCAGCATCATCGCTCCGGTCGAGGTGGCGGCGGCCAGACGTCCCCGTTCATCTCTGGCCACGGCGCCCACCGTGCCGAGGGCCCCGGCGCCGATCGTGGAGGCCAGGTTCGGGAGATACGGCGGGTTGCGGCCGGCGGCCAGCCGGTCGATCATCTCCGACCACTGTTTTCGCCGCCGGGGGACGATCGGATCATAGGGCCCAAATCCCATCCGCCGGGCAAAGCGCCTGGCTCCCCGACCCACCAGAAAGACATGGTCGGTCGACTCCATGACCATGCGGGCCACCAGGATGGGATTCTTGACGCCCTCCAGGGCCCCGACCGCCCCGCAGCGAAGATCGCCGGTCATCACGGCGGCGTCCATCTCCACCGTGCCCGACAGCGTTAGAGCCGATCCGGTGCCGCAGTTGAAGGTGGCATCGTCCTCCATCACCGTCACGGCCGTCACCACCGCATCCAGGGCCGATCCCGCGGCCAGAAGGACCTCCTGTCCGGCCAGGACAGCCCGCCGGACGCCCCGGCGATGGGCCCGCATATCCAGCTTGCGTCCGGCCCCGCCGTGGACGATGATGCCGGGGCGATCCAGATTCAGCCGTCCTGTTTTCATCCTGCGGATCTCCCGGGAACCGTTCTCGGCCATCACCGCTGAGAGGCGAGAACCTCATCGATTCGAGCCACGATCTCATCGATCTCGGCCAGGCGTCCCTCCCCCTCGTCTCCCCGCGCCAGACGTCCTTTTCCGGGTCCGACGAAGTGATGGCCCAGTTCCCGGAGCCGGGCGATATTGGCCTGTACGACGGGATGATGAAACATCCGGTGATGCATCGCCGGGGCGAAGATCACCGGGCCCCGGGCCGCCAGCAGAGTGGTGGAGAGCATGTCGTCGGCGATCCCGGCGGCCGTCTTGGCGATGATGTTGGCCGTGGCCGGGGCCACCACCACCACGTCCGCCTCCTCACCCAGCCAGACGTGCTCGCCCGGCTCGTCCGTGGCGGGAGGGAACATCTCGACGTATACCGGATGCCCGGAGAGCGTCTGCAGGGTCAGCGGGGTGATAAAGCGGGCGGCATGAGGCGTCATCACCACCAGCACTCTGGCCCCGGTCTGGGTCAGCCGGCTGACCAGGGCGGCCGACTTATAGGCGGCGATCCCGCCGGTCACGCCGACCAGTATGGTCTTGTCCTTGAGCATCTATTCCTCCCCCTGAGATCCGTTTTTCGATCATCCCGAGCAGCCCCCGGGCGATCTGCTCCTTGCCCCGGTACTCTCCCTCCACGCGGCCGTCGGCGGTCACCACCAGGGCCCGGTGACGGTCATTTTGAACGTCCCTGAAATCGTTGGCCACCGTCAGATCGGCCCCGCTGCGGAGGGCCAGCTCGCGGGCCGCGGCGATCAGCTGGCGGCGGCCGGCATCCACCTCCAGCTTGAATCCCACCAGCAGGAGATCGGGATCCCACCGCTTGATCATGTCGATGATCTTGGGCGTCGGGACCAGCGTCAGGGTCCAGCGGTCCCGGCCCGAGGGCGTTTTCGCGGGACTCGCTTTCCCAGGCACATAGTCCAGAACAGCCATGGCATGAAGAACCACATCATAGGTCCCGGAGCTCAGCTCTCCGCCGATGGTCCTCATGAGATCGTCAAAGGTGGTCACGGGAAGAATCTTGAGCCGTTCTTTCCGGTCTTCCCCAAGACGTTCCGGATCGGGCCGGACACTGCCCGGGCCGCAGATATAGCTCACCTCGGCGCCCCTCTCGAGGGCCTCGGCGGCCAGAAGCGAGCCCAGCCGGCCGGAGGACGTGCTGGCCAGGTAGCGGATGGCATCGATGGGCGCCCGCAGAGGCCCCGACGTGATCAGGAAACGCTTATTGTGGAGTTTCTTCCGGTCCATAATCAGTCCATCTCCACTTCGATCCGTCCCCGGCCCGCCGTCCGCAGCGCCTCCTTCAGCGCCTCCGCCTCGCTCCGGCGAACGGCCACGGACAGGGCGACATCTTCCCCGTATTCCTGATCGAGGATGCCGACCCGATGCTGGTCGATGATCATCCCGACCTCCCTGGTCAACTCATAGGGAAACCGCAGGCGGCATCGACGGGTGAGCACCTTTCTGGCCGGCTCGACCGAATCCAGAGCCTTTCCGGCGCATTCCCGGTAGGCCCGGGCCAGCCCCCCGGTGCCCAGTTTGACGCCTCCGAAATACCGGGTTACGACCACCACCACATCGCTCAGGCCGGCGGCCATGATGGCCTCCAGAATGGGGCGGCCGGCGGTGCCCGACGGCTCTCCGGCATCGCTGCAGCGGGCCATGAGCTCCCGTCCGTGTCCCGCCCGGTAGGCGAAACAATGGTGGCTGGCGTCGTGATAGCGCCGGGCGATCTGCCGGACGAACTCCCTGGCAGCCTCCTCGGTTCCTGCCGGAGCGAACGAGGCGATGAACCGGGATCCCTTGACCCTGGTCTCGGCCCCGCCGGAGCCCTTCACGGTGAGATATTCATCGGACGCGCCCAAGGCTTCCCTTTCCCGCCGCCGGCCGGCGCCGTCGATGTCGCCGGATCACGCTCATTTCCCTTCAGACGAGCTCCGACAGAGTCTTCTTGTCCACCCGGTAGGAAAACTTCTCTTCGAACTCCTCCCGAAAGTCGAACACATCCTTGAAATCCTCGATCGAATCCTGATCGGTCTTGCGCATCAGCCCGGCCTCGACCATGTTCATGACCACATGGCCGATCTCCTCGGTGGTCTTCACCCCCCAGTGCTCAAACACCAGCCGGGCGGTGGGTCCATAGCGCTCCAGGGCCAGGCATTTGAACCCCTCGAGGAGTTCCCCGCCGGTCAGGCCCCGCCGCTGTCCCAGCCGGGCGTTGGCATGGGCAAAGGCGTCCTGGACGAACAGATAGACCTCGACCCGATAGCGCCCATCGGTCCGGACGATCCGGCGGATGATCTCCAGCGACCGGCTCAGCTCATTGAACAGACTCACCCATCACTCCCGTCGATAAGGATGCCCGACCTCACCCGTCATGCCACACGCCGGCGATCGCCTCGCCGCAGAAACGGCAGCATCCATCCTGGAGGTTCATCTCGGTGATGGTATAGCCGATGCGGCCGATGACGGTCCGCCCGCACCTGGGGCAATAGGTGGCCTCGCCCGGATGACCGGGAACATTGCCCACATAGACATATCGAAGGCCCTCCTCCAGGGCGGTCCGGCGGGCCTGCTCGAGCGTTTCCACCGGCGTGGGGGGCAGGTTCTTCAACTGGTAGCGGGGCTGGAACCGGGAAAAGTGCAGGGGTACATCCGCTCCCAGGTGATCCCGCAGCCAGCGGCACATCCGGCGTATCTGGACCGGATCGTCGTTGAGCGTGGGGATGACCAGATGGGTCACCTCCAGCCAGACCCCCTGCTGCCGGTACATCACCAGTGCGTCCAGAACGGGCTGCAGGCTGGCCGCGCAGACCTGCTGGTAGAACTCTTCGGTGAATCCCTTGAGATCCACGTTGGCGGCGTCCACGACCTGACAGAATTCCCTCTGGGGGTCCGGGCTGATATAGCCGGCCGTGACCAGCACATTTTTCAAGCCCTGCTGACGGGCCCGGCGGGCCGTCTCCACGGTATATTCGAAGAAGATGTCGGGGTCCGAATAGGTATAGGCGATGGAACGGCAGCCGGAGCCGACGGCCTCGGCGACCAGATCCTCCGGAGGCAGGTGAAGATTATGGGTCTCCTCCGGCCGCCGCTGGGAGATCTCCCAGTTCTGGCAGTTCTTGCAGTGCAGGTTACAGCCGGCCGTGGCCACCGAGAAGGCCCGGCTGGACGGCAGAAAATGGAGCAGGGGCTTTTTCTCGATGGGATCGATATGCACGGCGCAGGGATTTCCATAGACCAGTGTCATCAGGCGGCCGTCGCGCAGTTCGCGGACGCCGCAGGAGCCCCTCTGCCCATTCCCGATGATGCACCCATGGGGGCACAGCCGGCAACGGGCCCGTCCGTCCGGTAAAAGCTCATAATGCCGGGCTTCCCGGGGCTGGATGAAGCCCTGCTCCTGTTCCCGGGGTTGGTCCAGCCCGGCGGCCAGGGCTGCCCCGGGAATCACCGACAGACCCACCGAACAGCCCAGGCAGCGGGCCAGGAACTGCTGGCGGGTCAATGTGTGATCACGACAGCTGGAGCTCATCGGCGGCATCGTATGGTTCTCGTCCGGCGGGGTATCCGTCATCCGGTCAACCGGCCAATTCTTCGGAGGTCTGGGGGGACACCCGGGGCGTCGGGGAGGATTCGCCGGCCTCCCGGCCGGCCCGATGATCCGCCAGGCCGAAAAGCGATAACAGGCCGGATGCGCCGGCCGACAAACCGTCTCTCAGAAACCGCCGGCGATTCATGGTCGGCCGACTCCGGCCCATCCGTCGGTCTGGTTCGGTCCGTGACATCGTCCGTTCTCCCGATCTTTCCTCAGAGGTCGTCCAGAAGTGTGCGGATCTTGGAGACCACCATGTCGATGGCCACCCGGTTAAACCCTCCCTCGGGGATGATGACGTCGGCATATCGGCGGGAGGGCTCCACGAACTCCAGGTGCATGGGCCGCACGGAGCGCAGATACTGCTCGATGACGCTCTTGAAACTGCGGCCCCTCTGGATGATATCCCGGTCCAGCCGGCGGATCAGCCTGACGTCGGCGTCGGTATCGATATAGAGCTTGATGTCCAGCATGCCCCGCAGGGTCTCGTTCTCCAGCACCATGATGCCCTCCAGGATGGTCACCGGCCGGGAGGGCACCGTGCCGGTGAGCACCTTTCGGGTGTGAGTGGTATAATCGTAGCTCAACCGGGGCACGTTCAGGCCCATCTTCAGCTGCCGCAGATGTTTCAGCAACAGATTTATGTCGAAGGAGTTGGGATGATCGTAGTTGATCTTTTCGCGCTCCTTCAGGGTCAGGTGACTGTGGTCCCGGTAATAGGCGTCCTGGGCCATGATGACGCCATCCTGGCTGCCGATCGATGACACGATTCGCTTGGCGATGGTCGTTTTCCCCGACCCGGTCCCGCCAGCGATGCCGATCAGGATCGAAGTGGCCACAGATCCTCCGTTTTTTCGCTCATTTTGACTGGGATGCTCCCCCGGCGTCCCCGGCGTCCTTATGGCGGAGCCGGCCGGGACCGCCCGGCGATGTCCCTTCCTGCCGGTCCGATCTGTCCCCGAAGATCTCGGCGCCGAAGAGATAGATCTCCGCATCCGGGTCCTGCCAGGCCGTCTCCGGTAAACCGGCCTTGAGACAGGTGTGCCGTAGAAATGTCTGGCGATCCCAACCGTATTCGGTGGCCACCTGCGGCAGCAGCAGGCCGGATCGCGGTCCCTTGCGGATATACAGGCCGTGCTCGCCGATCTTGATCTCGGAACGGTCAGCCATCCTGCGCAACGGGGTCAGGACCGAGATCTCCACATCCAGCTCGGCCAGCTCCGCGGCCGAGACGGGGTCGAAACGGGGATCGCCGAAAGCCGCCGCCCGGGCCATCTCGCCGACGGCCTGTTGGAGAGGCTTGAAGCCCTCGATATAGCCGATGCAGCCCCGCAGAGCACCCCGCCGGTGAAGAGTCACGAAGACGCCCCGTTTCTCACCGAGCACCGCCGAGAATGTCTCGCCGGCGCTGTCCCGGCGGCCGGAAGGTCCTTCCGGGGGCCCTCCCGAGGGTCCATCCGAAAACCTGCTCTCGATGGCGCTTCTGGCGATCTCCAGGAGCCGCCGCCGATCCCCGGGCGTCAACCGGGCCGCCGGCTGAGAAGGCTGAGCTGGTTTCATCCTGCCGATCCCCCCCGGCTGCGATAGATGGCCGCAGCCATATAGCCGACCACGTTCCGCCGGTCGCCGCTAACCTCGCCCGAGGTGGCATAGCGCAGCACCCGCCCGCCGGTAGCGCCCATCTTTCGGGCCGCCATCATGACGGCCACCATGGGACCGCCGCCGCAGGCCTCGCCCCGGCCGGCCTGCAGTGTCTGGTGCAGTCCCTCGGGATCAAAACCGTTGACCGCCTCTAAAATGGCCCCGTCCAGGGCTCTGGCCTGATCCTCGGAATGGTAATGCGACAGGTCCGTGCTGGCCACCAGCAGAACGCCGCTCCTCCCGGCTGCCGCGGCCAGGGCATCGGCCAGCATCCGGCAGGTGGTCAGGTCCTGATCTCCCATGATCACGGGCACCAGCTGAAAGGTCTTCAGCGCCCGCTGCAGAAAGGGAAGCTGAACTTCCAGGGAATGCTCCAGGGCATGCGCCTGCGGGTAAAAATTCAACCGGTCCGATCGCTCCATGATGTCCCTGGCCAGGGAAGCGTTCACCGGCACGATGCCGAGCGGGGTGCGATAGCCGCCCCGATGATAGACCGAGGCACCGCTGAAAGCAGCCCGGTGGCTGGGGGCCACCACCACCACGTCGGGGAAGGGCCGATCCTGTATCTGGCGGTAGGCGTAGGCGGCCACCTGGCCGGAAAAGAAATAACCGGCATGAGGCGCGATCAGGGCCAGCACCTCTCCGGGCAGCGCCTCCGGGGAAACCCGCTCGAGGTAGCCGTCGATCTCGCCGCTCAGAGCATCGCCGTCGTCGCTGTAGAACTGGCCGGCCACGACCGGAGGACGAATCTCATCGGGAGAGAGAAGGTCTGGCGGACACATCGGGTCCTCCTCGCTGGAGACCATCAGGGTTCCTGAAAGACCTGAGCAGTAAACACGAACATCCGGGTGCCTTCCTGAAGATACGCATCGGCGGACAGATGTGCCTTTTCGCGACAACAGTGCTCCACGAATTCCTGACGGGTCCATCCCGTTTGGCCGGCCACCTGGGGCAGATAACAGCCGCTGCGCCCGTCCCGTGTGATCCAGATGCCGTGTCTGCCCAGCTCGATCTCCCCGATGCCGGAGATCTCCTGCAGCGGAGACAGAACCGAGATCTCGATCTCGACCTGATCCAGCTCGCCGCTCTCCAGCGGCTGGAAGCGGCCATCGTGAAAGGCAGCCGCCTGAGCCATCTGGGCCACCGTCCGGACCAGCTCGGTCTGGGGCTGAAATTGACCGATGCAGCCCCGTAACTGGCCGTGTTTGTGAAGCGTCACGAACGCCCCGCAACGCTCCCGCAGCCGTCCCGGAGCAGACTCCGGAGGCGTATAGTCCTGTCCCCTGAGTCCGGCGGCGATGGACGTTCTGGCGATGGCCAGCAGCTCCTGCTGTTGCGTCTCATTCAGCTCCCAGCCGGCATCGCTCGGGTCCGGCGCCTCGTCTGCATCCGGCGCCCTCCCCGGGGCCGCAGCGTCGTCATCACACAAGGCCACAGCGGCGTACCCCACCACCCGGTCATGGTCTCCCATGGGCGTGTCGCCGGAGTTGGCATAGTTCAATATCCTGGCTCTGTCAGCGCCCAGCATCCGGGCCGCCTCCATGACCACCATGACCGCCTCGGTTGCGCACATGGCGCAGCTCAGGCCGGGCACGCCCTCCTGCCGGCAGTGCTGCTCATGCTCGAGCAGTTGGTCCGGCCGGTAGGCGGCGATCAGATCGAGCGTCTCCCGATCCACCCGGCAGGCATCGTCATACCGGGGATAATGGGACAGATCGGTGCTGGCCACCAGCAGGACGCCCTCCCGTCCGGCCGCCGCCTCGGCGATGGCCCGGGCCAAAGACTCCAGCTCCTGCGGCGAGTTCTGGTGGCCCAGAAGGATGGGAACCAGACGGAACTCGCCCAGCGCCCTCTGCAGGAAGGGCAGCTCCACCTCTATGGAGTGCTCGGCCTGGTGCGCCTCGGGCAGATAGCGGAGGCTCGGCACCCGGGAGATGAGCTCATCGGCCAACACCTCGTCGAGGGGAACCATGCCCAGGGGCGTCCGGTAGGCTCCCCGGCGGTACACCGAGGCTCCGGAATATCCGGCCCGATGACTGCAGCCCACCACGATGACCGTGCGGTACTCTTCCCCCCGGATGAGCTGATAGGCGTGGGCCGCCACCTGGCCGGAAAAAACATAGCCGGCGTGCGGGGCGATAAGACCCACCGGCCGGCAGGGCAAGGTCTGCGGGGAAACGCTGTCCAGAAAATGATCCACCTGCCGGGCCAGCAGGTCGGGATCGTCCGGATAAAAGGCTCCCGCCACCACGGGCGCCCGGATGGGCCCCCCGGCGACGTCCTCCTGGTTGCTCCTCTGACCGCACTGGCCGGTGGCGGTCAGGAACAAGATAACCAGGGAGATTCCTAAAACATGGTGCCCGGATTGTTTCGCCATGGCATCCTCCCGGTGTCCCGCGGGCAACGTCTGGGGCGGATCTATGATTTTTTCCGGCGCGAAGCTGCGGAGGCCGCATGGGCGAATGGGATCTCGCCGAAGGCCTCCTGCCAGACCTGATCGACCGTCTCGACCAGAACGAACCGGAGATCCTTGCTGATCTCCTCGGGAATCTCCACCAGATCCTTCTCATTCTTCTTGGGAATGATCAGGGTCCGTATCCCGGCCCGATGAGCGGCCAGGCTCTTTTCCTTGATGCCGCCAACGGGCAATACCTCGCCGCGCAGGGTGATCTCTCCCGTCATCGAGAACCGCGGCCGGATGGGACGGTCCAGCAGCATCGAGGCCAGGGCGGTGGCAATAGTGATGCCTGCGGATGGACCATCCTTGGGAATGGCGCCGGCGGGGACATGGACGTGGATATCGTAGCGGTCGAAGAAGTCCTCCTCGATGCCCAGCCGGGGCGCGCTGGACCGCAGATAACTGAGGGCCGCCTGGGCCGATTCCTTCATCACGTCGCCCAGCTGACCGGTCAGGATGAGGTTTTTCTTGCCGGGCATCTTGGTTGCCTCGACGAACATGATGGCGCCCCCGGTCTGTGTCCAGGCCAGGGTCGGCACCACGCCCACCTTGGGCTCCTGCGTGGCCATCTCCCGGAAGAACCTGGGCGGCCCCAGATAATTTCCCAGCTCCTGATCGCTGACTGCAATGGGTCCCTTCTCCCCCTCGGCGATCCGCTTGGCCACCTTACGGCAGATGGAGGCGATCTCCCGGTTCAGGTTCCGCAGGCCCGCCTCCAGGGTATATCGCGAGATGATCTCCCGGAGGGCGTCATCCCGGATGTCGATCTGCTCCGGGGAGAGACCGTGCTCCTCACGTTCCCGGGGAACCAGGTAACGCCTGGCGATATACAGTTTCTCCTCGTCGGTGTATCCGGGCAGGCTGATCACCTCCATGCGGTCACGCAACACCCCGGGGATGGGATCCAGGACATTCGCGGTGGTGATGAACATGACCCGGGAGAGATCGAAAGATACCTCCAGGTAGTGGTCCGAAAAGCTGTTGTTCTGCTCCGGATCCAGCACCTCCAGAAGAGCCGAGGCGGGATCGCCGCGGAAATCCTGCCCGATTTTGTCCACCTCATCGAGCATGAACACCGGGTTCTTCGAACCCGCCCGGCGGATGCCCTGAATGATCCGCCCCGGCAGAGCGCCGACATAGGTGCGGCGGTGCCCGCGAATCTCGGCCTCGTCGCGCATGCCGCCTAGCGAGAGACGAATAAACTTCCGGCCCAGGGCCCGGGCGATGGATTTTCCCAGAGAGGTCTTGCCCACGCCGGGAGGGCCCACAAAACACAGAATCGGGCCCTTCATCTCGGCTTTCAGCTTTCTCACCGCCAGGTATTCGAGGATTCTCTCCTTGATCTTCTCGAGATCGTAGTGATCCTCATCCAGCACCTGTCTGGCCAAGGCAATATCCAGATTGTCTTTGGTCCGCTTGCTCCAGGGCAGATGAGCCAGCCAGTCTAAATAGGTCCGGGCTACGGTATACTCGGCCGCGGCCGGCGGGATCCGCACGAGCCGGTCCAGCTCCCGGTCGGCGGCTTCCAGAGCCTCCTTGGGCAGCTTGGCCGCGGTAATCTTTTTCCTAAGCTCATCGATCTCCGCCGTCCTCTGATCCGTTTCCCCCAGCTCCTTCTGGATGGCCTTGAGCTGCTCGCGGAGAAAATACTCCTTCTGATCCCGGCCCATCTCGGAGGCAGCCCGGCTCTGTATCTCTTTGCCCAGCTCCAGGACATTGCGCTCGCGGTTGAGATAACCGGTCAGCTTGGTCAGGCGCTCCCGGACGTTGACCGCTCCCAGGATGTCCTGCTTCTGAGTGACGGGAATGTTCAGATTGGAGGCGATCAGGTCGGCCACTTTGCTGGGGTCGTCGATGTTCATGACCGAAATCTGCATGTCATCCGGCAGATAAGGCGCCAGCTCGACGACCTTGGTGAACTGTTCGATGAGATTTCGGATCAGCGCCTCCAGCTCGATGGACGGATCCGCCTCTTCCTGGAGGATCTCCACCCTGGCGACCAGATAGGGATCCTTGTGAACGAATTTCTTGATCCCGATGCGGGCCACTCCCTGAACCAGAAATCGGACCGATCCGTCGGGAAACCGGAGCATCTTGATGATCTGCCCGGCCGTGCCGACGTCGGCCAGCGAAGCTGCTTCCTTGCTTCGTTTGGGCGTTTTCTTCTGTAAAAAAAGCCCCACCATTTTCCCGCCGGACAGGACTTCATCGATCAATCTGGCATGTTCCTGCTGAGAGATCACCAGGGGAACCACGATATAGGGGAAGACCACCACCTCCTTGAGCGGAAGGATGGGGAGCTCTTCCGGTATTTTCACCTTACCTCCCGGGCTTGCCAGGTATTTTGGTTTCGCCATGATCTCCTCATTCTCAAGAATAAGCTCGCCGGAACGAAAGATTCACCGGCCGGGTTGGGAAAGACGCCCGGCCCCCAGGGCTATCCATTCCCGGGTTCGATCTTGGGTATGGTGATGGTTAAAAAACCATCCCGGTAAGAGGTCTCGGCCCTATCGGGATCGACATCCGGCAGCAGGAGAAAATCACGCCGGAAGGGCCCGCTGGGGATCTCCAGACAATAATAGGTGACGCGGCCATCGGGGGAGGGCTCCTGGCGGACGCCGCTGATGATGATCCTTCGGTCCTCGACCTCGATGTTGAAATCCTCCTCCTTCATGCCCGCCAGCTCGCAGAGAATCACCTGAGACCGGCTGGTCTCCCAAACATTGGCCGGCGGCCAGTCCGACTCCACGCCGAAGTCGATAAACAGGGAAGTTAACTTCTCAGACACCCGGCGAACGTTAGAATAGAACTCCGACGGATCCCAATCGATGTGGCCGGAAGATGACCTTCCGCCCAGCGGCACGATGATCTTTAAAAAACCATTTTGGTAAACGGCTTTCTCGCCGCTGGAATTCACATCCGGCACCCAGTAACGGCGTCCGAAGCGCCCGTATTTAATTTCATATCGATGATAGAGAACCTTTCCGGCGGTCCGGGGCTCGGGACGCTCGCCATCGATGCGGAGGTCATTTCCCTCGATGAAGACCTGAAAATCGTCCTCATTCATGCCGGCGATCTCACAGGTGATGACGCAGGAATCCTCGGTCTGGCAGATGTTCATCGACGGCCAACAATCGAATATCACCTTCACGTCCTCCCACTGTTCTCAAGCCCCTGCTTCCAGCACCGCCAGCATCAATTGGGCTGCCCGTTCCCCGGAAAGGAGCATGCCGCCGAAGATGGGTCCCATCCGCGGGGCGCCGAAGGCGGCATTGGCTGCCATTCCGGTCACATAGACGCCGGGATAGACCTCCCGGGTATTCTTCAGGATGGTCCGCTCGGCCACCTCGGCCCACATGGAACGCTCCCCCTCCACCTGACCGCTGGGCGTCAGCAGGCGGCCCGCCTTTCTCTGGATGATCTGCAGGATCTCGGTAGGGTGACCGGTGGCTTCCAGAACGAGTTTGGCCGCGATGCTGAGAGGGTCAACATGCAGCCGGGCCGATTCCGCGGCCGACCAGTTCAAGACCAGGCCGGTGACCCGCTCCTGGCGGATGACCACATCCTCGATGCCGATGAGATTGAAGATCCTGGCGCCGGCCCGGCAGGCTTTCGAGGCGATGGTGGTAATGGACTCGACCGAGTCCGCCGTATAATAATTCTCCTGATAGAGTTCCGTCCGTACGCCGAATTCATCCAGAATTCGCTTTCCTTCCTCCTGGACCACCAGCTCATTGAACATCATCCCGCCGCCCCACATGCCTCCCCCGACACTCAGGTGGCGCTCGAAGACGGCCACCTTGAGGCCCGCTTTGGCCAGATAGTAAGCGGCCGTCAGGCCGGCGGGACCGGAGCCGATTATCGCAATCTTTCTA
>CAZOYL010000002.1:31034-57959 GCA_964584035.1 uncultured Gemmatimonadota bacterium
AGCGGCCGTCAGGCCGGCTGGTCCGGCACCGCCCACGGCCACATCGACCTCGGTATGGTCGAGCAGTTTCTGAAAATACCGATTCACGATGGCTCGGGTGATGATCACATCATCCAGCGTCCGGTTCTGCTTCGGCATTGTGTTCATCCTCGGTGTGGCGACGACCCCCTGCCGGCTGATCGTCTCGATTATCGGTGCGTGCCCCGGGTGTAAAAGGGCGTCTTGACCACCTGGGCCGACACGGCCCGCTCTCTGATGACGACCTCGATCGGCGTGCCGGCGGGAGCATGCTCGACGGGCAGGTAGCCGGTGCCGATGCCCCTGTTCAGGGACGGAGAGAAGATCCCGCTGGTCACCTGACCCGCCGGCCGGCCATTCACCCGCAGTTGATAGCCTGTCCGGGGAACAGCCCTGTGCAGCATCTCGAACCCCACCAGCCGGCGGGAGAGGCCCTTCTCTTTCTGAGCCGCCAGGGCCTCCCGGCCGATGAAGTCTCCCTTGTCCAGTCTGGTGATCCAGCTCAGCCCGGCCTCCAGAGGGGTGGTCGTGCGGTCGATATCCTGGCCGTAGAGGGCGTATTTCATCTCCAGCCGAAGGGAGTCCCGGGCTCCCAGGCCGACCGGCTGGAGATCATCGTCCCGGCCGGCCGAGAGCACCGCGTCCCAGACCCGGGGCGCTTCCTGCGGCTGCAGATAGAGCTCGAAGCCATCTTCACCGGTGTACCCGGTGCGGGACAGGATCATCGGTGCATCGGCCACCTGTCCTTCGGCGAAGTGATAGAAATTGAGCGCCTCCAGATCGATTTCGGTCAGGCGGGACATCACCGGCTGAGCCCTGGGGCCCTGTATGGCCAGCAGGGCATAGCGATGGCTGAGGTTCTCCAGTTCCACCCCGTCCCCGAGGTGTTCCTGAAGCCAGGCGAAGTCCTTGTCGATGTTGGCGGCATTGACCACCAGAAGGAAACGGTCCTCCTGGCGGTAAACCAGCAGATCGTCGACGATCCCTCCATCGGGATAGCACATGGCCGTATACTGCACCCCTCCGAGCTCCAGACGGGCGACATCGTTGATCGTCATCCTCTGGAGAAAGGGCAAAGCGTCCCGGCCGCGAACGATGAACTCGCCCATGTGGGACAGATCGAACATCCCCACGGCCTGGCGCACATGCCGGTGTTCGGCCACAATGCCCTTGTATTGCAACGGCATGGCGAAACCAAAGAAGTTCACCATGCGGGCTCCGTGGGCCAGGTGCCGATCGTAAAAGGGCGTCGGGTTGCCGACATCTGAATCGGTCATATTGGTTTTCTCCTGCCCGAGGCTGGTGGTTGTGCCCGGCAGAAGTAAATATATTGAAGCCGGCCGTCATTGGCAAGCGAAAAGCAACCGGCGCTTTCACTCCGGAGCGGCGCGGAAGATTCACGGAGGGCCGGATTCAACTCAATTCCGGCTGAAGAAACCGGCCGGTATAGGACGCCGGCACGCCGGCCACCGCCTCGGGCGTCCCTGCGGCCACCGCCCGGCCGCCCTGATCTCCTCCCTCGGGGCCTAAATCGATGATGTGATCGGCCGTCTTGATGACATCCAGGTTGTGCTCGATGACCAAAACGGTGTTGCCCAGATCCACCAGGCGGTTCAACACCTTCAGAAGCATATTGATATCCTCGAAGTGCAATCCCGTGGTGGGCTCGTCGAGGATGTAAAAGGTCCGCCCGGTGCTTCTTTTGGAGAGCTCCGTGGCCAGTTTGACCCGCTGGGCCTCGCCGCCTGACAGGGTGGTGGCCTGTTGCCCCAGATGGACATATCCCAGGCCCACCTGAGCCAGTGTGCTCAGTTTCCGGCGGATGGAGGGAATGTTCTCGAAGAAGTCCAGGGCGGTGTCGACGGTCATATCCAGAACATCGGCGATGTGACGGCCCTTATACTTGACTTCCAGGGTTTCCCGGTTGAACCGCTTGCCCTTACAGACCTCGCATTTGACATAGACATCCGGCAGAAAGTGCATCTCGATCTTGATGATGCCGTCCCCCTGACAGGCCTCGCAGCGCCCCCCTTTGACATTGAAGCTGAAGCGTCCGGGACGGTACCCGCGGACCCGGGATTCGGGCAGCTGGGCGTAAAGCTGGCGGATATGGGTGAACACGCCGGTATAGGTGGCCGGATTGGAACGGGGCGTGCGGCCGATGGGCGACTGGTCGATGTTGACCACCTTGTCGATCAGGTCCAAACCCTCGATGCGGTCATATTCCAGGGGGGTCTCCTTGGAGCGGTAGAAACGCTGCGCCAGGATGGGGTAGAGCGTCTCCCCCACCAGGGTGCTCTTGCCCGACCCTGATACCCCCGTCACGCAGGTAAACAGGCCCAGCGGGATTTCCACCGTCAGATCCTTGAGATTATTGCCCCGGGCGCCGCGCAGGATCAGAGCGGCCCCCCGGTGAGGACGGCGCCGGGCGGGAACGGGAATGGACTTCTTTCCCCTGAGGTACTGTCCGGTCAGCGAATGGGCGGCCCTCTTGATCTGTCCCGGAGTCCCCTGGGCCACCACCTCTCCACCCTTCCGGCCGGCGCCCGGCCCCAGCTCGATGACATGATCGGCCGCCAGGATGGTAGCCCGGTCGTGTTCCACCACCAGCACGGTGTTGCCCAGATCCCTGAGGCGCCGCAGGGTGTCCAGCAGCCGGCGGTGATCGCGCTGATGCAGCCCGATGCTGGGTTCATCCAGGATATAAAGGACGCCCACTAACTGCGAGCCGATCTGAGTGGCCAGACGGATCCGCTGCGCCTCGCCTCCGGCCAGCGTGCTGGCGGAGCGATCCAGAGTGAGATAATCCAACCCCACGTTGATCAGAAATCCGAGCCGTTCCCGAATCTCCTTGAGAACCTGATCGGCCACCTGAAGATCCCTGGGCCGCAGCTTCAGATCCTCGAAAAAGTGCAACGCCTCCCGGATCGATTTCTGCGTCAGCCCGGCGATGTTATCATCGCCCACCTTGACCGAAAGGCTTTCCGGACGCAGGCGCGCGCCATGGCACTCGCGGCAGGGCCGAATGCTCATGAACCTCTCGATCCAGGAGCGCACCCCGGCCGATTTGGTCTGCCGGTATCTTCTGGTCAGGTTGGGAATGACGCCCTCGAACCCGCCGTAGTGCTCCCACAGCCCCCGGTGGTCCGGCCGCTGATAGCGGAAGCGAAACTCCTCCTCGCCGGATCCGTGCAGGATGACCTGGCGCGCCCGGGCGGACAACTTTCTCACGGGAGTGTCGAGGTCAAAGCCGTATTTCCCGGCCACCGCCCGGATCTGGTGGTCGTACCAGCGGCCCATGGGCTTGCCCCACGGCGCCACCGCCCCCTCGTTGAGGGACAGACCGTCATCCGGGACCACCAGCCGGGGGTCGATCTCCATTCTGCTGCCCAGCCCGCCGCAGGCCGAACAGGCGCCGTAGGGACTATTAAACGAGAACATCCGGGGCGTCAATTCCTCATAGCTGATCCCGCAATGGACGCAGGCATACTTTTCGCTGAAGAGATGCTCCTCCCCCCCGGCGGCCTGCACCAGAACCACCCCGGATCCCAATCCCAGGGCCGTCTCCACCGAGTCGGCCAGCCGGGCCCGGGCCGATTCATCGACCCCGAGCCGGTCCACGACCACCTCGATGTGATGCTTTTTATTCTTGTTCAGCCGGATCCTGGTCTCCACGTCCCGGACGCGGCCGTCCACCCGCACCCGCACGTATCCCTCGCGGCGCACCTCTTCGAACAGCTCGCGGTATTCTCCCTTTCGCCCCCGGACCAGCGGCGCCAGGATCATCACCTTGCTGCCGGACGGCAGGGAGAGAATGGCATCGACCATCTGCTGGGGCGTCTGCTGGGAGATCTTACGACCGCAGGCGGGACAATACGGCACGCCGATACGGGCGAACAGCAGTCGGAGATAATCATAGATCTCGGTGACGGTGCCCACCGTGGAACGCGGATTTTTCGAGGCGGTTCGCTGTTCGATGGATATCGCGGGCGACAGGCCTTCGATATAATCTACCTCCGGCTTTTCCATAACACCAAGAAATTGTCTGGCATAAGCTGAAAGAGATTCCACGTACCGGCGCTGTCCTTCGGCGTAGATGGTATCGAAGGCCAGTGAAGACTTCCCCGAGCCGGACAAGCCGGTGATGACCACCAAGGCATTGCGGGGGATCTCCAGATCGATGTTTTTGAGGTTGTGTTCCCGGGCGCCTTTGATGATGATGGAGGAGGGCATGACAGCGGCGATCCTCTTCATTTCAGGAGAACAGAAGAAACGAGAGCGGATAAACCTGTCAGGATGGAAGGATGGGGAATCCCGGCATCCTATCTTATTCATACCGCACGAAGTGCCAAGAACATCTTTTGTCTTAGTTAATATATACAGCAAGGCTATGAGCGGTCAATAAAAAACCGCCGGCCCGGAGAGCTCGGCGGATAAAAATCGGGCCGGTTCTCATGAACCGGCCCGATATGCAATGGGGCTGACAAAATGGTCATAATCAGCCTGTTCCGTTTTTTTTGGTCTGCTGATGCCAATTTGTCAGCCCCATGACAGGGCGATTAGAATTTCTCGTTGAGAAGCATCAGGTATTCCAGGAGCTTCTCCTGCTCCTCGGCCAGCTTCCGGGCCGCGTCGAACTCGCCCTTCTCGATGGCCTTCTGCATCTCCTGATCCAGCGTCTCGATCCTGGTTTCCAGACTTTTCCTGTCAACCCTTCGAAACGCTCTGCTCTTAACGATTTTTTTTCCTTTTGGTGCTGCCATTGGGATATCCTATTCCAACGTCATCGATCGACAGGGCCTAACATAGCGAGAGAGTTCTTCGCCAAAGGGATCTTTATCGGTCATCGATCTGTATGTAAAGCAAAAGATGTACCAATTATTACCAAAATCACCTCCAAGATCCAAGAAAAGGCGGATTTCATCGGCCGGCTTCGCCCCCGCCCTGCTCCCGGCGGCGGATCCGTTTATTGTCTACTAAATTTCTCGTTTAATTGCGGAATAACCGAGTCTGAAAATGAAAAAGCCCCCGGGAGAATCCTGGGGGCTGGTGAGATTCTTTCGGACCGCAGGCAGTGCCGTCAGCGAAGCAACACCATGCGCCTGGTTTGCACCTGGCGGCCGGAACGAAACCGATAGAAATAAATCCCCGATGCCACCGGGAAACCCCCATCATTCTTCCCATCCCAAACCACCTGATAGGTTCCTGCCGGACGAATATCATCGACCAGAGTGTTGACCTTCTGTCCCAGGATGTTGAAGATCTGCAGCCAGATACGGCCCTGCTCGGCTGACGCAAAATCGATTCGCGTCTGGGCATTAAACGGATTCGGGTAATTCTGCGACAGCGAAAACCTGCCCGGAAGGCCGGCTTCCGCGGCCGCGACCGCCGCCCCGGTGGCGGGATTGTCGCCGTAATAGCCGGTGCGGCGGCGATTGCCCCGGTACATGGTCCAGGGTCCCGGGGCTCCGGCGGTGGCCTTGAAATCCCAGACAGAGAGGCCGGAGGGCGTTCCCAGAAGGACCTCGAGATCATCATCCCCATCGAGATGTCCAACGCACGGCGAGGAATAGATGGCCCCGGTCTCAGGGGTGGGATAGTCCTCCAGCAGGGTCCCATCGCCGGAAACCATGAGCAGCCGCTCGTCGGCTGTCCCAAAGATCACCTCGGGAAGCCCGTCTCCGTTCATGTCGATGATGGCCGGGGAGGATTCCACGAAACCCCCGGCCTGATAGGGCCAGCCGGAAAGGATCTGACCGCTGCGGTCCACGGCGAAAACCTGGCCGGATTTGGAGGCGAAGACGATATCGACATGACCGTCCAGGTCGACATCTCCGATGGCCGGAGAGGTGCGGATCATCTGCCCGCTGTCCACGGTGAACTGTACTTCCCCGAGGTGATCCAGGACATAGAGCCGGCCATCGTCACAGCCGAAGATGAGCTCCTCATGACCGTCCTCATCGACATCGGCCACCGACGGGGCCGAGACCACCATGCCGGCCGCGCCGAACGGAAACCCGGGAAGCGATTCTCCCGTGGAACTCGATATGGCATATATGTTTCGATCGGTGCTTCCCCAGATAATATCCCTGACGTCATCGCCATCCAGGTCGGCCACGGCCGGCCCCGCGAAGATGGGTCCGCCACCGGCCGGGGGAAAGCGGTCCACATCGCTGCCGTCGGGGGCCAGGATCGACAGGGAACCGTTCATGGCTCCCACCACCGTCTCCAGCTGCCCGTCGCCATCCAGGTCGGCCAGAGCCGGCGTCGACAGGACCGGGCTTCCCAGATCGCGGGCATATTGCCGCTGACCCCCGCTGGAGAAGGCATAGACCGTATCGTTCTTGCTGCCGAAGACGATGTCCGTCTGGCCATCGCCCTGCAGATCGCCCACCGCCGCAGAGCCCCACACCTCGCCCGGAACGGAGACCGGAAAACCGGCTCGATACTGTCCCTGCCGGTCCCAGACATGCAGCCGGCCGACATTGTCGACCACGATCACCTCCGGCGCGCCATCCTCGTCCAGATCGTCGAGCAGGGGAGAGCATCGAACCGAGGCGGCCAGATTCACGGGCCATCCGAACTGATCATAGGTCACTGAAAGCTCGAAGCTTTCCGTGGTCTGGTAGACGGGCAAAACCCCCTTGCCGGCGGCGATCTCCACGGTCAGGGGAATCTCACATACGCCGGCAGATCCGCTCACCGTCAGGGAAAATTCATCTTCGCCGGCCCAGACCGTATCTCCGGAAGGGATATCCTGGCCATAGGTGCTTAACAGATCATGGATCTCGATCCGGCCGTCGCCCGAGGACAGGACAGCCGAAACGCCGCTGGCGGCGGCCCAGGTCTGCTGGTTCTGAAGCCCCAGCTTGATCCGGGCCGTCTCTCCGGGATTGAGCACACCGTCGCCGTCTCCCAGGCTGTCCACCACCTGGTAGGAGGCAAACCGGAGGCTGGGATACTCGGCCGGCGCGGGAATGAGCCAGGCGATGGAGGCCTCGATGTCGGCCTCGTTGGTGCCCTTGCGAATGCGAAAATACCCGCCTTCGCCCCAGTCGCCCCAGCTGTTTTTACAGATCCAGCAGTTTTCATCGTCGTCCCAGCCGACCATGCAGACGATGTGCCCGCCCTCCACGTGGTCGCTGGTCCGCACGTATATACCGGACGAATAGGCGAAGAAATCGCTGTATACGGTGATGTAAACCGGCAGGGGTCCGTTCATCAGAGCGTTCTTGATCTCCGCCTCGTTGAAGCTGGGCACCCATCCCCACTGAGAGATCTTGCGGGCCCGGATCTGCCAGTCCTGGCAGGTTTCATCGCAGGGAGCGCCCCAGTTGGGAGGCTGATCATCCATAGCCCGGTAGGGATAGCAGAGCTCGTCGGGCGCGCCCATTTCGCGGATATAATTCAGGCAGGAGGGCACGTTCCAGCCGTATTCGCAGCTTCCGCCGCCGCAGGAGAAGACGTGCTGTTCGGAGAGATCATAGGCCGGTTCGGGCGCATCGAAGGTGATGCTCATGCCGGCCTCGAAGGCGGCCATGCAGCCGAAGCACACGCAGCTGCCGCAACCGGCCTGATCCCGCACGCCGGTAAGCCAGGTATGCCCCTCATGATCCCGCCAATCCCACTGCGTCAGCGCGGCCGCCTCGGGGAAATAAAACGGGGGCGGCTCGATGTCGGAGGCCTCGGGGATGATCAACTGGGCACCCAGCAGGCGGCGGCGCTCCTCGGGAGGCAGTTTCCAGACCGAGGTCTCGCGGGCCTCCCAGGTAGCCCCCTGTTCCCGAATGGCTTCGCGGATCTGCTCCAGAGCGGCGTCAGTGGCGGCCGGGGACGCAACAGCGGAGAGAAACAATATCAACAGTCCGATCACGCTCGTACTGATCATGCCGGCAACCGTTCTCGCTGTCAACCTCATCTCTTCTCCTTGGGAAACAGTGTTATCCCGTCGATAGGTCCATATTCCTGACAGGCACAGATCTGGAAGGCACAGGAAAGTGTTGCTCCGATATCAAAAAAATGGTACTTTTGATAAGTTCTCATCGCTCTGCGAAGCGACCGTCTGCAGAGCGACCGTCTGAAAATCAACTGTTTGAAAAACGGCTGTCTGCAGAGCGACCGTCCGGAAAACAGCCTGCTTGATAACCCTCACGGTCCCGAACAGCGCCGATGTTTGAAAGGAGGCTGCGGCCATGCGCCCCATCACAGGGTATCATTTTCTCGCTTTGCTCTATGGTATGTGCACTCTTATTCTGTTGATACCGACCGCCTGCTCGACGGTCGGATCCCTGGCCGGTCAGGCCGGCGTCCGGGTTCCTGAGGTGGAATTTACCGAGGTCCGGCTGAGGAAGCTCTCCTTTGACCGGGCCGATCTCGAGCTGGATCTTCGGATCAACAATCCGAATCCCCTGAGCATCAGACTGGCCGGTTTCAGCTACGATCTGTTCATCGATCAGCAGCCCTTCCTCAAGGGAAGGGAGGACCGGGAGGTGACCCTGGCGGCCAATGCAGAAAGCACGATTCCCCTGCCCCTGACCATCAGTTTCGACCACCTCTATGCGGCCTTCCGGGAGCTGCGGCAGAAAGATGCCGCCGAATACCTGCTGCAATGCGCTCTGTTCTTCGATCTCCCCATCCTGGGGCGTGTCGAGATCCCGGCAAGCAAGACAGGAGCTCTTCCTCTGCCAAAGATACCCGCGATGAATATCCAGTCGCTTTCGCTGCAACGGCTGAGTCTCTCGGGAGCCGATCTGGTCCTGCGCGTGCAGATGGAAAATCCGAATGCCTTTACCATGGCGCTGGAGGGAATGCAGTATCAGCTGTTCGTCGACGATCAGGCCTGGGCTTCCGGAGAGACGGGAAACCGCATTTCCCTGGCAGAGAGAGGCAACGGTCTGGTAGAGATCCCCATTTCTCTCGATCTCCTCCGCATGGGAACTTCGATCCGGAGCCTTGTGACGGGATCAAAGCCCCTGTCTATCCGGCTCCTGGGTGACCTGGACATGAGCACTTCCATGCCTCCCCTGGATCGTACCCATCTTCCCTTCGATCTGCAGGGGAGTACCGCGGTGCTCCAGCCCTGACCGAACCTCCTTTTTCAAAATAGGTATTCGGCGACGATTTGTCAAGAGTGCGCTCCCTCGAAGACGCCCGCGACCCTGGCAGGGCTCGGGCCATGCTCGATCGGTCTGCCATCACACGACCTTGACATCCTCCACCACCAGGACCAGCCCGCCGTGAATTCCCGGCGACAGATTATAGGCCACGTCGGCCAGACGGGCGGAGGACAGGGTGGCCAGCAGATTGGTGCGCATCCCCCGGAAATCGGACAGGCGGAAGGGAACCTCGTTGATCAGGCCCCGGGTCCCGTCCTCCCCGGCTTGGTCAAAAACCTTCACCTGAGCTTTGTAGCAACAGAACTGAGGAATGGAATTGGCCTGCCCGAAGGGCACCAGCCGCTGCAGATAGTCCAGCTCGTCGCCATTCAATCTGGCCGGATTCAGCACGGCATCGATGCGCAGATAGGGCGGGGCAAACCGCCAGCTGGTGATCTCGCGGGCATACTGATTGATCTTCTGTCGAAACTCGCCGATATGTTTCGGATCCATGGAGAAGCCGCCCGCTCCCCGATGCCCCCCGTATTGCATAAAGAGATCCTCACAGTACTGAAAGGCCGCGAAGATATCGAACCCCGTCGGCGCCCGGCCCTCGCCCACAATCCGTTCGCCCGTGTGCCCAATCACCACCACCGGCTGCCCATAATAGCGCCTGACCATGCTGGCACAGGCCCCCAGGGCCCGAATGGGCGTCTCCTCAGCGACCACGATGATCACCGGCGACTCGAACAGGCGCTCCTCCGCGACGCGATCGACCACTCTGCTGCAGGCATCCTGAGTTTCCTGCCGTTTCGTTCGGCTGGATTCCATCAGCTCCTCGGCGATCTTCCTGGCCTCCTCCAAATCCTCGGTTTGCAGCAAGGTGGCCGATGAGAACTGTCCCTGGTGATTGCGGCCGAATTTCAGGGCTCCGTTCATCTCCTGAGCATTGGCTCCGGGACCCAGCAGCCGGCGGAGGGCGACGATACCCGGCCGGGTGGAGGATCTCAGCAGCTCATCGCCCAGGCGGCTGAAAACGCGGTTGTCCTCCACCAGGGGCACCCGGTCGGCGATCGTGCCCAGAGCCGCCATGTCGAGATGATGTTTGAAATCGAAGGCCGCATCTCCCGACAGGGCTCTGGCCAGTTGATAGGCCACGCCCACGCCGGCCAGGCTGCGGAAAGGATAGCGGCTGTCGCCCCGCTTGGGATTGATCACCGCCAGGGCTCGCGGCAACCCGCCTTGAATCTCGTGATGATCGGTGATGATCACATCCAGCCCCACCTCGGAGGCCATCTGCATGCCGGGAAAATCACTCGATTCGCTGTCGACCGTGATGATCAAGCCAAACCGGTCGCGCTTGAATCGCTCCAGGGCCTCCCTGCGAAATCCATAGCCCTCGGTGGTCCGGTCGGGGATGTAATAGTCCGCCTGCGCTCCCAGGCCCCGGAGGGTTTCTCTCATCACAGTGACACTGGTGGCTCCATCGGTGTCGTCATGGCCGAAGACCAGTATTCTCTCATGCTCGATCACTGCTTTGCGAATTCGCCCCACAGCCACTTCGATATCCGGCAGCAGGAAAGGATCGTTCAGGTGGGCCGTCTTAGGCTCCAAGAACCGCTCCGCCCGGGAGGGTTCATCCAAACCCCGGCCCACCAGAATGGCGGCCAGCAGCGGCGGAATGTCCAGCTGGCGGCTGATCCAGTCACGCTTTTCCTTATTCATCTCATTGATAATCCATTGATGGGACACGATCACCTCACTATCTCTATGCGGCAAAGGTCTCTTCGAATATCCGGGCGGCCCGGAGCACCTGTTCGGCGGTGACATCCAGATGGGTGACGACCCTGATCCTGGTCGCCCCGAAGACCACCACCAACAGGCCGTTCTCCTTCAGCCTTTCCACTGCCTGGGACGGGTCGATGCCCAGCCCGGCGATATCCATGACCACGATGTTGGTCTGGACCGTTGACAGATCGATGTGAATGCCCTCGATGCGTTCCACCCGCTCGGCGAAGGCCCTGGCGTTGCGGTGATCCTCGGCCAGGCGGTCGATATGGTGCTCCAGGGCGTAAATCCCGGCGGCGGCCAGAATGCCGACCTGACGCATGCCGCCGCCGTACATCTTGCGGTAGCGCCGGCACCTGGCGATGAAATCCTTTTTTCCCGCCACCATGGATCCTGCTGGCGCCCCCAGGCCTTTCGATAGGCAGATGCTGACCGAGTCAAACAGGGCGGCATACTCCCGGGCGGGAAGGCCCGATGCCACGCTGGCATTGAACAGCCGCGCCCCGTCCAGGTGCATGGCGATGCCCTTCTCACGAGCCAGGCTGCTGATGGCGCGAATCTCCTCGATGGGGTAGACAACTCCCCCTGCCCGATTGTGGGTATTCTCCAAGCAGATCAGCGTGGTGGGCGGTATATGGATGTCATCCGGGCGGATGGCCGCTCCGACCTGTTCCGCCGTGAGGATGCCGTGACGGCCGTCGAGGGGATGAAGCTGGACCCCGGCCAGCACGGCCGGACCGGCCACCTCATAGTTGAAGGTATGGCAATTCCGCTCCAGAATGACCTCGTCCCCCGGCCGGGTGTGGGTGTTGATGGCCACCAGGTTGGACATGGTACCGCTGGGCACGAACAGGGCCGCCTCTTTGCCCAGCATCCCGGCCAGCATCTTCTCCAGCCGCCGGACGGTGGGATCATCTTGAAAAACGTCGTCCCCCACCTCAGCCTCGAAAATAGCCTGGCGCATCTCCGGCGAGGGTTTGGTGACGGTGTCGCTGCGCAGGTCGATGAAATTCATAGGAAAACCTTTTGCGAAAGGTCTGCTTTCACCAGAAGTTTTAAACGTAGCTTAATATTATAACCGAATTTGATGATTCTGTCAATGGGAAAAGAACGGGCGTGAAAGGCCCGGGTTGGTCGAAATACGAGGACCTCATCGTCACAGATCGGCTGCTTTCTGCCGGTCATTTTCAGATCATTTAGACAAGAAACATCGGTTCAATATTGTCTTGGCAAATAATCACAACGTGATACAATGTACCTGACATCCCTTTCTCATCAAACCTATGAGGAGGTGCGGTTATGAAAACCATCTCGCTGACCTTCTCAATCTATACCGAACCGGAGGGCAGACTGCCCCTGTGGGATGAGACCCAGAGCGCGGTGATCGTCGACCAGGGGGTCTTCAATGTCCCGCTGGGCTCGGTCATCCCCCTGGATGACGATGTCTTTGCCGTCCGCAAAGCGCTGAGCATGGCCGCCTGGCTGTTCAACCGTTGTTATCAAATTTTATCTTGACAATAAAGATGAGCTTATAGATATTGATCTTTTGTGTCTCCTTTAAAACCACTTTTGCTGGAGGACAAGAAATGGTAGATCGCGAAGATGTCCAAAAACGTGTCATGAAAATCACCTCGCAAGTGCTGAAAATCGATTCGTCGAAAATCGGTCCCGAGATGAATTTCGTATTCGACCTGGGGGCAGAGTCAATTGACAGCATCGCTTTGGTGGCTGGTTATGAAAAAGAATTTAACATCGAGATGGATGAGGACTCGGCTTTTGAAGTGCAAACCATAGACAAGGCCGTCGACTACATCATTAATTGTTTAGAGAAGAAAGAAAATGAAGGAGCGGACACCACATGAGAATCATTATTCTCAAAGATTATGATGAGGTGAGCAAACGAGCGGCATCGATTATCTTCGAGCAAATTTGCAAGAAACCTCATTTCGTGCTGGGGTTGGATGTGTCCGATACGTTGATCGGAACCTACCAGGAACTGATCAAGCTGAACAAAGAAGAGCGTCTGGATTTTTCCAGAGTGGTGACCTTCAACTTGGATGAATATTTAGGACTGCCGGCAATTCATCCTCAGAGCTGCCGCTTCTTTATGGATACCCATCTATTCGGCCACATCAATATCGACCAGCGAAACATCTATTTCCCCAATGGTCTCACCAAAGACCCGCAGGCTCTTTGTCGGCAATATGAGGACTTGATCAAAGAGGTTGCCGGAATCGATCTTCAGCTTTTAGCCATCGGAAAGAACGGTCATATCGGATTCAATGAGCCCGGCTCATCTCTGACTTCTCGTAGCAGAATAAAAACCCTGCCGGAGGAGACCTTTCAGGACAAACTCAAGACTTTTGAGAAGCCCGGAGAAGTTCCCAGATTCGCCATCACCATGGGCCTGGGAACCATCATGGAAGCGCGGATGTGCATGTTGTTGGCCTGCGGGAAGAGAAAAACAGAGGCGTTGGTCAAGGCCATCGAGGGCCCGGTGAGCTCCAGTGTACCCGCCGCCATGTTACAGATTCATCCCAATGTCATCATCCTGGCCGATGAAGAAGCCGGGGCCGACCTGAAGCAGAAGAACTATTACCTCTATGCTGAAAAAATGACCCATCACCTGGGATGCGCTCAAATATAGATCAATATGAAAACGAAGAACTTCAGACAGATCTTTTATCCAAAGTCGATAGCCGTCATTGGGGCCACCAACACCCCGGGGACGGTCCCGAACGACATCTTCACCAACATCATGCGCAGCGGATACCCCGGACCGATCTATCCGGTCAGCCCCGGTCACGAGACCATTTCCGGCGCAAAGGCCTACAAATATGTCATCGACATTCCCCATCCGATCGATCTGGCCGTTATCGTTTTCCCCAGCAGCGTCTGCGCCCTGGCCCTGGAACAATGCGGACAGAAGGGCATCAAAGCGGCCATCGTGATATCAGCGGGATTCAAAGAGACCGGGCCAAAGGGCAAGGCGCTGGAAGATGAGCTCAAGGCCATCGCCGAAAAATATGACATCTCGATCATCGGTCCCAATTGCCTTGGCGTCATCAACTCTGACCGGACCATACAACTGAACGCCAGTTTCGCCCGCAAGATGCCTGAAGAAGGAACGATCGGATTTTTATCCCAAAGCGGCGCCTTGTGCACGGCGGTGCTCGACTATGCCTTAAACAAACACATCGGTTTTTCCAAATTTGTCAGCTTTGGCAATAAAATGGACATCAATGAGGTCGATCTCCTCCAGTACCTGCTCGACGATGAAAAAACAGAGACGATTTTATTGTATCTCGAAGAGGTCGGCCTGGGAAAAAAATTATTCCAGTTGCTGAAGGAAAACCCTCATAAGAAACCTATCCTGGCATTGAAAGCCGGGCGGACCTTGGATGGCATCGCCGCTGCCCAGTCTCATACCGGTTCATTGGCTGGATCAGATGAGGTCTGCGATGCAGCCTTCAGGCAGCTGGGCATCATTCGCGCCAAGAACATCGAGGAGATGTTCCATCACGCCATCGCTTTCACCTACCAACCTCTCCCCGCATCAAACCGGATCGCCATCGTAACCAACGCCGGCGGTCCCGGAGTGATGGCCACCGACACGGCCATTGAAAACGGACTGGAATTGGCCAAATTCAGCCCGGAAACGACCAAGACGCTTAAGAAATCATTGCCCAGAATGGCCAACATCAAGAATCCAGTGGATCTCATTGGAGACGCCCGAGCCGATCGCTATGATGCCGCCTTGACCAACATCTCCCGAGATGACAATGTAGACGGTATTTTATGTATCCTGACACCGCAATCGATGACCGATATAGAGGCCATTACCCATTTGATCTGCCGAGTCGAAAGGGAGATGGACAAGCCTCTGCTCTGCTCATTCATGGGCGGGAGCGATGTGTCGAGCGGAATCGAGATGCTGCAAAAAAGGCATATACCGCACTATTCATTGCCCGAATCGGCCTGTCAATCCTTTGCGGCCACCGTTCGTTATCAAAAATGGCTGTCCCGCCCCTCGAGCACGGTGAGAAATTTTCAAATCGATCGCTCTCGAGCCAGAGAAACGTTAGAAAAGTGCCTCGAAAGGGGCCAAAGCTACCTTCCTGAAGCGGACGCTCTTGAAATCTTAGACAGTTATGGATTCCCAATTTTGAAGCACGAGGTGGCCAAAACCGCTGAGCAAGCCGTCCATTTGGGCCAAAAGATCGGTTTCCCGGTGGCCCTAAAGATCCATTCCACGAACGTGCTGCACAAATCGGACATTGGCGGTGTGGCGATCAACTTGGAAAACGAACAAGACGTGGCTCGGGGATTCGATCATATCATCAACACCGTGAAAGCGATAAAACCGGATGCTCAGATTCTCGGGGTTCTGGTGGAGGAGATGGCTCGTCCGGGCAAGGAAGTGATCATAGGCATGAAGAGAGATCCCAGTTTCGGGCCAGTGGTGATGTTTGGCGCCGGCGGGATCTATGTGGAATTCCTACGGGATATCGTTTTCAGAGTCGCTCCGATAACTGAATTGGATACCCGGGAGATGATGAGGGAAACCCGGTCATACGTTTTACTATCGGGCATCAGGGGCGAACAGCCCGGGGACATCGAATTCGTCGAAGAATGTTTGGGACGTCTTTCTCAATTGGCTCTGGATTTCCCTGAGATCAACGAACTGGATATCAATCCACTGGTTGTTTACGCTGAAGGCAAAGGAGCTGCTATACTCGATGCCAGAATGACCCTGACCGTTCAGACGTCCACAAGAGACAGCGTTGGAGGAGTCCTGCCATGAAATTAGTTGTCTTTGAAGATGACAAGTATGAACAACTCTATCCCCTTTCCTTGACGCGACCCGTTTTCGAATTGAAATGCGGGATGACCAGTTTGATTGAGAAAATCAGCAGAACCTATCCTGCCAGCGAGATTTCCTATTTTATTCGAGATTATCTCGTGGGGACATTTAAAAAACGGCATCCGTCCGATTCGGTGAATGATATCCGAACTCTACTGGACAGCGATCTGGTCATCATCAATGGACGATGTTTATTCATCGATACCCCGGCAGATGTTCTCGGCGCAGAGGGATGGGCGGGAGAAAACGACCAGGTCGTCTGTGCTAAAATACGGAAAGAGACGTTAGGGGAATTTCACGGAGATGATCTGAAGAAATTGCTCGGTTATATAAAATCAAAAACAAAAAATGTGCCGTTCGACTATAAGCTCATCAGCTACCCCTGGGATCTGATCAATTACAATTCCGCGGCGCTTCATGATGATTTCAAAAACATGAACTGGCCAGGCATCGAGGGGTTTATGGCGAAGGAAGCAGCCATTTACGGTCCCAAAGCACAGGTTTCTATCTCCAAAGGCGCAAAGGTACATCCTTTCGTCTGTATCGATACGGACACCGGGCCCGTCTTCATAGACGAAGGGGCCCAAATTCACCCCTTCACTCATATCCAGGGACCTTGTTATATCGGTAAAAACAGCATCATCTTAGGGGCAAAAATTCGCGAAGGATGCTCAATCGGCCCTGTCTGCCGGATCGGCGGCGAAGTTGAAGAGAGCATCTTTCACGGTTATGCAAATAAAGCTCATGATGGATTCATCGGGCATGCATATGTCGGAGAATGGGTGAACCTCGGCGCACTGACCACGAACAGCGACCTGAAAAATGATTACAGCACAATTAGTGTCATTGTTAAAGGAAAACCTGTTGATACCGGAAGTATCAAGGTGGGATCGTTCTTTGGCGACCATACCAAGACCAGCATCGGCACCTACATCAATACCGGAGCTCACATTGGTGCTTTATGTGTCATCGTATCCTCGGGAGGCGTTCTGCCCAAATATATCCCCTCGGGCAGCTGGTTTGTCAACGATTCCGTGACCAGAGGTTTCGGTTTGAAAAGCATGCTGCACACAGCTGAAACGGTTATGGCCAGAAGGAAAGTCAGCTATACCAAGGATGATGCTGAACTGCTCAAGAAAGTGTACCAACTTACGAAACCAGAAAGAGACGCCTTGATCAAGAGATGAACAAAAAGGGAGCCACCGTTCCAGTATCGGTGGCTCCCTCGACAGTAAAGGTTGATCCCCGCAGCTAGGTCCCGCTGATGGTCATCTCCGCCACCCGGAAGGTCGGACAGGTCGTCGAGCGATCAAAGACCAGGTCATCGGCCACCGCATCCATATTGGCCAGCATGTCCAGGAGATTGGAGGCGATGGTCACCCTGGCCACCGGCCTGGTCAGCTCGCCGTTCTCGATCCACATCCCCACAGCGCCCACCGAGAAATCGCCGGTGACCACATTGGCGGCCTGGCCCAGGGTGTAAAACACATACAGCCCCTTCTGAATACCGGAGACGATCTCCTGCGGGGTCTGGCGGCCCTTGTGCAGATAAAAGTTGCAGGTGCCGATGCCCGGACGCTGTTCGTAGGAACCTCTCCGGGCATTTCCGGTGATGCCGGCTCCGGCCTTCTTGGCCGTGGCGGTGTCGTAGAGAAATCTCTTCAGAACGCCCCGGTCGATGATCGTCTTTCTCTGGGTGGGCACCCCCTCGTCGTCCACCGGCGCGGAGCCCAGGCCTTTGCCCAGCAGACCGTCGTCCATGACCGTCACCAGATCGGAGCCGATCTTCTCCTCCAGCCTGCCCGCCAGAAAGGAGGATTTCTTGTATACGCTGTCGCCATTGACGGCTCCGGCGATGCCGCCCAGCACGCTTCGTCCGGCATAGGGATCGAAGATCACCGGGGCGGTCTGGCTCTGGACCGGCGCGGCCCCCAGGAGGGGCACGGCCCGCTGTACAGCCCGGCCGGCCAGTTCCTCCAGGGTAGGCAGATCCTTAAAAGAGCGGGCATAGGAATAGCCCCAGCCGCTGCGCTGGTCGTTGTTGCCCTCGGCCACCACGCCGATGCCGAAATCACACCAGGTTTCCATATAGGATTCCAGCAGCCCGTTGCTGTTGGCGATGATGGTCTCCCCCTCCACGTTGGTGATCCAGGAGTTGTCGATCTTGACCACCAGTGGATTCAGGGCCAGGGCCACCCGCTCGATCTCCTGAACGAGAAAAATTCTTTCCTCCATGGAGATATCGAACATGGATGGGTCGTAGATGTCCAGCGTGCGGGGCTCCATCAGGACGGGCATGGGAAGGACATTGTGCTCATCGGCCGTGGCCTCCCGGGCCAGGGCGACGCCCTTGCTGATCAGATCCTCCAGGGCGCTCTCGGAAAAATCGGTGGAACTCACATAGGCCATCTTCCCATCGACGATGATGCGCAGCCCGATGCCCTTGGAAGTGGCCTGATTCATGATCTCGATCTTCTGGTCACGGTTCTCGATGTAGAGATTGCGGCCGTTTCTCAGATAGGCCTCTGCCGCCGTCGCTCCGGCTCGGATGGTCTTTTCGATCGTTTTCTGTGCCAGTTCTCGATAGGCCATGATGGTCTCCAGCTTGTCGGTGAATCGTCACATCTGTCCGATGAAAAACGATCTTCCCGGCCTCACACCTGGGTTCCGCCCACGGTGATGGCCGAGATACGAAATTCCGGCGCCCCCTCGGTGACGCAGGCCGTCTGACCGCCCTTGCCGCAGAAACCCAGGGTGAAGCCCAGGTTGGGGCCGACGCGGTCGATCTTCTGCATCACCTCCGGCCCGTTACCGATCAGAATGGCATTGCGCACCGGGTATGTCACCTGGCCGTTTTCGATGCGGTAGGCCTCGGTCACGCGGAAGACGAACTCGCCGGTCATGGTGTGCACCTGGCCGCTGCCGATGGAGGCCACCAGCAGGCCATCGCTGGTGGATCGGATCATCTCCTCGGGTTCGTCCTGGCCGGCGGCCAAAAAGGTGTTGGTCATCCTGGGAATGGCCATTTCCCGGAAGCTCTCCCGCCGGCCGTTGCCGGTGGACCGGGTGCTCATCTGAGCGGCGCTGAGGTTATCGTGCATGAAACCCCTGAGGATGCCGTTCTCGATGAGCACCTTGCGCTGTCCCGGAACACCCTCGTCATCGATGGTCAGGCTGCCCCGTTTGCCGATCAGGGTAGCATCGTCGATCACCGTGATCAGATCGGAGCCCACCCGCTGCCCCAGTTTGTCGGAGTAATAGGACAGCTGCTTATAAATGCCGTCGCCCTCCAGCCCATGGCCGATAGACTCGTGAAACATGGTGCCGCCGTGGCCGGCGGCGATAACGACCGGCATCTGACCGGAGGGAGCCTCTCTGGCGGCCAGCATGTCCACCGCCTGGCGGGCCGCCTCGCGGGCCAGGTCTTCCGGCGTGTGCTCATCGAAAAACTCCCAACCCACGCGACCCCCCATGGATTTGAATCCATCCTGGCGGACATCGCCATCCTCGGCGACGACGCTGGTCATCATCCACATCTGCGGGGAACGATCGTTGGCCCATAATCCTTGGGAGTTGGCCACGATCTTCTCGCGGAAATCATCGTAATAGATCACCCGGACCTGAATGATCCGGGAATCGTAGTCCCGGGCCGTCTGGTTGGCCCGCCAGGCCAGAGCGACCTTTTCTTTTTCGGCCACCCGGTCCAGAGGCTGATGGGTTTGCCAGTATTTGTCGGGACGATCCCCGCCCATCAGGGCCTCCGGCGCCGGTCCGGCGGGACCCGAGGCGATATAGGCGGCCACTCGAGCCGTTTCCTCGAGCTTCTCCATGCTCAGGTCGGCCGAATGGGCATAGCCGCTCCGGCCCTCGGAGACGACCCGCACGCCCGCGCCCTGACGAAGGCGATACTGGATGTTCTTCAGTTTGTCTTCGTCCAGATTGATCCTCGTGTAGGCGCTGCTCTCGGCATAGATCTCGGCGAAATCGCCGCCCCGGCTGAGGGCCACCTCCAGCAGCCGGGTCAATTCCTGCTGGTTGAGATCCCGGATGGAGATCTCCGGACCAGCCCCCTCGGCGACCGCGGACGCCAGGCCGTGGAAGATCATGGGTGAGACGACCAGAATGGCGCCTCCCTGGGCGCCTTTTTTCATAAACTCCCGTCGGGGAATCCGCTTGCCGGGTAGATGGGGCTTGGCCATGAGTGACTCCTTTCGTCAGATGACGTTTCATTCGAACATCACGCTCGATCAGGCCGTCGCGATGAGAGATATCTTACCCTGCACCATGCATGAAAAAACCGCAGAGTACACGACTCCTCTGCGGTTATTCTCAGGTCAATATGGTTCCTCATCTATCTGAACAACAGCTTGATCTTGCCCCAGGTGGAGCGTTGGGTCACCGGAGCGCTCTGGTTGGAAGCCCCGGGTGTGGGGTGCGAAAACTTGATGAAATCGGCGGCCGGATCATCGCTGTCCCGGCCATTGGGATTGCGTCCCAGACTGGAACCCGCGGTGATAGCGGGCGCTGCTCCATCGCCGCCCATCTCACCACCGTGACCGTACCACATGGCATCGACATCCCTGCTTCCTGCGACGGACAGATGCACATCATCACCGGCGGCATCCAGGCTCATCAGGGGGAATTCCCGGCCGTAGGCGATGGCCTCCACTCCCGGCGGAACGGCCCATTGGTCGGTAAAACAGCAACCGTCATGATCCTTGGCGTCATCCAGATCGTTGACCAGCAGCAGATAGCCGCCCGCCGGAATGATGGTGCCCTGCGGCAGAACCAGATCCCGCCGTTTGGCCAGGCCCTGAATGGGCGAATTGGCCAGCAGCCACCCGCTCACATCCACATCCTGCGGTCCGGCGTTATACAGCTCGATCCACTGCAGATCTTCATCCCCGTCCGAATCGGCCTGGACCATAACCTCGTTGATGACCACATCTCCAGCCGAAAGACCGGACAGGAAGACACAACCGATGATGAGACACAGAGGAAAAAGGGCTTTCATATAGCGCCTCACCTCCCCCAGAGCGATCAGGGTTTGTAATCGCTAAAATATACCCATAGCCCGCTGAGATGTCAAGTTTTTTCTGGACCGATCAAATCCATCATCTCCCCCGCATCGGTGACCGGCATCCGGCAGGCAAAGTTCCGGCACACATAGGCGGCGGCCTTGCCCGCCACGGGAACCTGATCCCTGACGGCGGGAATGAGCTCCTCGACGGCCCGGCCCTCCCTACCGGGAGCATGAAGCAGGGTCACCACATTGGGCAGAAACCGGCTCCGAAGCGCAGCCAGCATCCGCCGGGTGTCCTCCCCCTGCGGATCTCCGGCGATGACCACCTCGAGGGCGGGGCCCAGGGCGAAATCCAGGGCCATGAGCAGATGAGAAAAACCGCCGGGGACGCTGACCACCTGGGCCGCAGAGCTGTCGATGGCCTCCCGGGCCCGGTCCTCCCAGCGGCTCCCGGCCGTCAACCGGGAGAGACGCAGCAGGCTCAGAGCCGCCACCGAATTGCCCGCGGGCAGGGCGCCGTCGGTGACCTCCTTGGGCCGCACGAGCAACGGCTGGCCATCCACGCCGGTGAGGAAGAACCCGCCTCCCTGCGCGTCCCAGAACAACTCCTCCATCCGCCGGGCCAATTCCAAAGCCTCTTTGAGATACCGGGCCTGGAAAGTGGCCTCGTAGAGTTCGATCAGACCCCACAGGAGGAAAGCGTAATCGTCCAGGAAGCCGGCGATGGCCGCCTGACCGTCGCGATAGCGGTGCAGCAGACGGCCGCAGCCGTTCCACAGATGCGAACCGATGAAATCCACCGCCCGCTGCGCGGCGCGGACATATTCCTCATCCCCCAGAATCGCGCCGCCCCGGGCCAGAGCCGCAACCATCAGGCCGTTCCAGTCGGTCAGGATCTTGTCGTCCTTGGGCGGAGAAATCCTCCCCCGGCGGGCGGCATACAGCTTCTGGCGGGAGGTCTCCAGAAACCGCTGCAGCTGCCGGGGCGACATCTTCTCCCGTTCGGCGAAGGGCTCCAGGGCAAAGGTCCGATGGAGCACACTGGCGCCATCCTCGAAATTCCCCCGATCGGTGACCCCGAAGAAGCGGCCGAACAGGGCGCCCTCCTCCCTGCCCAGGACAGAACCGATCTGGTCCGGCCTCCAGACATAATAGCGGCCCTCGTGTCCCTCGCTGTCGGCGTCCTCGGCCGAGTAAAAACCACCCTCAGGGGAAGTCATGTCCCGGAGAACGTAGCGGAAGATCTCCCGGACCACGCCGGCATGGCGTTCATCTCCGGCGGCCTGAAAGGCCTCCAGGTAGGCCAGCGACAGCAGCGCCTGGTCGTAGAGCATCTTCTCGAAATGAGGCACCAGCCAGCGGGCATCGGTGGCATAACGGTGAAATCCGAAGCCCAGATGGTCGTAGATCCCTCCCCGCCAAAGCCCGGAGAGGGTCTTCTCGACCATGCCCAGAGCCCCTTCCTGCCCGCTGCGCCGCCACCAGCGCAGCAGCAGGGAGAGATGATGGGGGGTGGGGAACTTGGGAGCGGCACCGAATCCTCCGTGCTCGCCGTCGAAACGATCCTCGAGCTGGCGGCAAGCCTGCTCCAGAATATCCTCCGACAGCCGGCCCCGATGGGAAGCGGTCGAGAGGTCCCGCAGGGCGTCGGCCATACGCGCTCCGGTGCGGAGCAATCGTTTCCGGTCCTCCTGCCAGAGGGAGACGATCTGCTGCAGGATGTCCCGCAGTCCCGGGCGGCCGTATTTCGATCTCTTGGGGAAATAGGTGCCGGCGAAAAAAGGCCGGCCCTGGGCCGTCATCACGATCGTCAGCGGCCATCCGCCGGAACCGGTCATGGCCTGGCAGGCGGTCATATAGATGTGATCCACATCGGGCCGTTCCTCCCGGTCCACCTTGACGGCCACAAAATGCCGGTTGAGAAAACCGGCCACCTCCTCGTCCTGAAAAGATTCCCTCTCCATCACGTGACACCAGTGACAGGCGGAGTAGCCGATGGACAGGAAAACGGGTCTGTCCTCCCGGCGAGCCCTGGAGAAAGCTTCCTCACCCCACGGATACCAGTCGATGGGATTGCCGGCATGCTGCAGCAGGTAGGGGCTTTTCTCGCCGGCGAGATGATTACCCTGGCGGGGATCCTTCGGCGAGTCATTTCCGGATCCCGAATCGGTCCCTCTGTTCTCAGGCGGCACGATCTCCTCCCGGTGAGTCCGCTGAAGACAGGTCATCCCCATGACGACCAGCGATAAAAGAGCTGCCGTCCTGAGCATCTGCCGGATTTCTGCCCAGGCCATCCTTCTGCTTTCGCCCTCCCGTTAAAAGGCAAAGCCCGGTCCATAAGGAACCGGGCTTTGCCAGGAAAAGGAGGTGCCTAGACGATTGCTCACCTGAGGATGATTTAGAGGCTGCTGAGACCGCTGAAGGCCTTCTCCAGTTCGGGATCCATTTGGGCCGTATCATCCTCGCTCCATCGCCCGTCGATCCGCGGATCCAGCGGGCTGTGTTCGCGAACGTAATCTTCGACCATGGTTCGACCCATGACGTTGGTATAGTAAATATCCCCCGGCGGCACCGTCTTGAGGATCTCCAATCCGATGTTGCCGGCGGCGATGTAGTCGGTCGTGGCCACCCGGTAGATCTTCTTGGGGTCCAGTGATTCTCCGCCGATCTTGAAGGTGGTGATGCGATCAAAATCGGGCCGGTTGCGGTTGAAGACGATCTCGGCGCCCGACTGGATCACCCCGGCCCGCCGGCCCCTGATGCGCCATTCCATGACGGTCTTGAGAAACTCCCCGGTCATGCTGATGACCACGACGCGGTTGCCGAAAGGCAAGACATCGAAGATATCGCGGGGGCTGATCTCCCCGACGGAGATCTCGGCCCGCACACCGCCCAGGTTGGTAAAGGCGAAATCGGACGCGGTGCGCTCCCGCATGGCGTCCACCACCACAGCCCCCATCAGGTTGGTGGCGGCATCGCCGCGATACAGGGTAATCAGAGTGCTTCCGATGGGCTCATCCATCCCCTCCTCGGCCTCGGCGATGAGCGAATCCACCTTGACACACATGTTCTGGAGAGGGCAGAACTCGTCCTCGAACAGCGTCACGAGGCCGTTGTCCAATCCCGGAAGCGTATAGCCGGCTATGGTTTTAGTGTCCGCATCCAGCTCGATGGTAACGTGGCCCAGGCCGGTGAAGTGCCCATAATTCTGGAACATCAGGGTGTGATGATAGGGGTGCTCCCAGGGCTCGTAATAGCCCTTCTCGATATGACCGCAGAACATCAGATCGAGACCCGGCACCTCGTGGACCAGTTCCATGGCGTTGAGCCGCCAGTCCTTGGTCTCCCCGCGGGCCTCGCGATCCATGATCTCCTGCCAGCCCTCGTCGGCATTATAGGGAATGCCCAGGTGCACCAGGCCGATCACCAGATCGGCACCCTGCTCGCGGACCTCCTTGATGTACTTTCTCATGACCGGAGCCACCGGCAGAAACTTGACTCCCTCCACGTTGCCCGGAAAACTGTACACCGGGGTATCGGCCGTGGTCACCCCGATGATGGCCACCTTGACGCCTTTCACCTCCCTGATGATATAAGGGGTGGCGAAATCCACGATCTTCCCGGTGCGCTCGTCGATGATGTTGCCGCTGAGCAGCGGGAAGGTGGCCAGGGAGTCGAGCCGGTAGAGGTTTTTCGCCCCGGCGTCGAACTCGTGATTGCCGATGGCCATGGCATCGTAACCCAACAGATTCATGGCATGGATCACGGCACCGCCTTTGCTCAGAATGCCGACCGGAGTGCCCTGGAAGGAGTCGCCGGCGTCCAGCAGGAGGAAGCCGTGATCCTGCAGTTTGGCCTGCTCCCGGGCGCAGCAGATGTAGCGTCCGGCCGAAGCCGCTCCGCCCACGACGGGCGGGAACTCCCGGTTCAAGAAGGTCGCCTCGGTGGGCCCGATGCCTCCGGCGATGTCGTTGGTGTAGATGATGTCGATCTTGATGGTCTCCGGCCCGGCAGCCGGTTCCTGGGCCATGGCCGGCAGATATAACCCCAACAGCAGGCCGAGGACCAGCGTCAAGGTCAATACGTTCTGTCTCATGATAATATCAACACTCCTCTCTGATCAGATTCGATATCCCACGCTGACCATGGCGCGAAGCTGAGACTCCTCGACACGATCCTTGCCGGATCGCTCCACGCCGCCATAGTAGCTCTCGGGAAACAGATCCTCCTGCCGCCAGCTCCGGGTGCCGATCTCGCCGCCGAGATCGATCTGGAATCCCTGATAGGTGAAGCCGGTGCCGAAACTTACGGCCGTGGTGGTGATCGCCTGATCATGATAGCTGGGCTGATAGCGAAACCCGAACCGGAAGGGGGCCCCGATGAAAAAGTAATGTTCGACTCCGCCGGAAAACTGCCAGACATCCTCGAAATCCACCGCCTCGTCCGCGGTGTCCTCGAATTTGGACCACTGGGTGAACTCGATGTCGAAATTCAGCCGGGTGGTCAACTCGTTCCGGGGCCGGAATTCCACCCCCAGGGCCACGGTATGCGGATAGGTCCGCTCCAGCTTGACGGACGAATCAGGATCGGCGATGTTCTTCCCGGAGAAGGCCATAGTGCCGTCCAGGCGGGCCCGGGAGCGATAGACCAGGCCCAGTCGGAGGCGGGGCGAGATCTGCGCCACCGTGCCCAGATTCAGGCTGAAGCCGTCGGCATCCACCTCCCGGCGAAGATCGACGATGACCGTGTCGCCGAAAGCTCTTTGTTCAAAAGTGCCGCCGGCCTTGAGGTAATTGATCGACAATCCCACATCCAGCCAGGAAACAACCTGCTCGGCGGCGCCCAGGGAGATGGCATAGATGCCGTCACGATGCTCCATGATGTTCTTGCCGATGAGGGCATCGCTCTCATCGCGGACTTCCTCGTAATAATCGTAATTCCAATCATACAGCGGGTAACCGGCCAGCGCCAGGTTGGGAAAACGGCCGGCCTCGGGGAAGGCCTTGACCATTCCCAGGGCATAGCTTCCATAAACGTTGGAGTTCATGGCATAGGTGTTGTAGTCCACGAACCCGTCGAAAGAGTCATGAAAGGGAAAGGCCCGGTCCTCATCCACCTTGGTCAGGGCGATGCAGCTGTTCACCGCAAAGCTCTTGACATCAGCTAAATTAGCAGGGTTTCCGTGGAGGGCAAAGGCGTGCTCCCCGAAGGCTACTCCGGTCCCGGCCAGGGCCAGGGACCGGGCGTCGAACAGGCCCACCTGCTCGCCGTAGGGATAGCTGTAATAGGTGAAGGCAGCGGCCCCCCGGGCGAACGGCCATAACAGGCCAAGAGCCAAGAGGAGGAGGAGCCAGGACCTGGAGAAACGATTCATCATGCTACAACCTCCGCATTGAATTCTGGATCACCAGTTATAATCGATCTGCAATCGATACGAGTGGTTGCTATTCCTCACATTGGACCCTTCCGGGTCCAGACCGCTGGGCTCGTTGAAATAGCGGGCATCGATGTATGTGCTGGGGAAATCATGTTCCACGGTGTACTTAAAACGAACGGCCAGCCGGCTGGAGATCCGGTCCGACACCGAGAACCAGTAACGATAGGCGTGCCCGTCCATGACGGTGAACTCGCTGTCCTCGAAATTCCAGAAAAAGCCATCGTAGATCCCGAAGAATCCTCTGAGCTTCAGATAGTCGTTGAAGAGGTGGGTTAACGACATACCCAGAGCCTCGTTATTGGAGGTCACGTTGCCGGTGCTGGGACTATTCCCGTCCGGCTCGACATTATCCACCAGGCGGGGACGCGGCGGCCAGCGGGTAGAGCCGATATTATAGATGGCTTCTACCTGGTCATAGCCGGAAAGCCGCATCCGCAGACGCAGCCGGGTATCTATGTTCTTGAAGCTCCCGGTGGTGAGCTCATTGTCCTCGTCACGGTAGAGATAGGTCTGACGCAGCTGCAGCTGGAGGGGATAGATGGGCTGATAATCGATCTTGGCCACGGTCCGCATGTGCTGGGCATTGTCCGCCTTGCGCTTCCAGATGTCGAACTCCAGCTGCGGGGTCAACGCCCGGGAGATACGGTACCGGGAAGAGATATAGAAACCTTCCTCGGCCTGCGGCTGCACGGCATTATCG
>CAZOYL010000003.1:0-51166 GCA_964584035.1 uncultured Gemmatimonadota bacterium
CGCTGTAGATGGCCTTCAGATTGACGCCGGCCAGGACGTCCCGGGCCACCTCCGCGCCAAAGGAGCCGCTGACGGCCACCTCGTAGCTGTGATACAGGCTGAGGATTTCCGGTCCGAACTCGCTGGTATAAGGAAGATCCCCATAGGAGAAGTAAATGATGTGTCCCCCCACCGTGCCCACGCCCTCGAGGTGGTGCGACCAGCAGGCAAAATCGTAATACATATCGGTGGTGAACTCAGGGAACCACTTGGAATGCATCAAAGCCACCTCAGTGCCCCGCTGCTGCGCCAGTCCGGCCGGGTTCCAATAGGAGGCGGTGGCATCGTCGGCCACGGCCACAAAAGTCTCACCCATACCGCTGGGCCTGGCTCCGGGGGCGATCATCAGAAACAGCACCCCAGCCTGGCTGATGGCCAGCGCCGCGGTCGCCTGAAGGAGACCGGCCAGAATGATGCCGCCGAACAACAGGACCCTTCGCATGGCACTTCCCCCTGTGTTGCAGACGTTACGATCCGGTGATCCGCGAACCGAAGTAAGGCGGCCGGTTCACCTAGAACTTGGCCGTCAGCGAAAACCGCATGGTATCGGCCAGGGGATGCCCCTCTTTTTCGGGGATGTAACCGAAGTCAAAACGATATTTGCTGTACTGCAGACCGGCTCCGAAGGTGGGCGTTTTAATTTCGCCGTAGTCATCATAAATATAACCCGCCCGGAGCGCCAGAATGTTGCTGTACCAGTATTCCAGACCGGCATTGCCGCGGAACTCCTCCTCGACCAGGCTGGCGTTGCATTCACCGGTCATCATGACGTTGTTGAACTCGCTCCGGATCAGCTGATAGGCCACCCCCAGCTTCAAGTTCCTGGGCAGCGGGCTGGACTGTTCGGCATCGATGTACATGATGTTCGGTCCCAGATTCTGGACCGTGGCTCCCAAGGTCACCCGGGGATGGAGCCCCTTATAGAGCAAACCCAGATCGACGGCGTAGCTCATGGCCTTGCCGTCGCCCTTCTCCACATTCTGCCCGGGCCCCAGGTTGCTGTAAATACCCTTCATGTTGACGCCCACGCACGCGTTCTTGGCCACATCGGTACCGTAGGAGAGGGCTCCGGCGATCTCATAGCTCTCGAAGAGATATTGTACTTCCGGGCCGAACTCGGTGGTATAGGGGATCTTTCCATAGGTGAGATAGATGATGTGCCCGCCCAGGCCGCCCCATCCTTCCACATAGTGGGAATAACTTATAAATTCGTAATACATATCATCGGCGAACTGAGGAAACCACTTGCTGTGCATCAGGGTGAGTTCTTTACCGCGCAGGAAACCCAGCCCGGCGGGGTTCCAGTATGAGGCAGTGGCATCGTCGGCCACGGCCACAAAGGACTCCCCCATCCCGCTGGCTCTGGCTCCGGGGGCGATCATCAGGAAGAGAACCCCCGCCCGGCTTACCGCCAGGCTGGGCGAAGCGGTCGCCAGAACAAGAAGGATGACCAGGCCGAGAGGCGCATACTTCTTCATTTTCCTATCCTCCGGTGAAGAGTGAATGACCTGCGATCTATTTCATTAATATTTTCATAGTCTTACAAAGAGTATCAGGATACAGGATCATCCCGATAAGCGGATCAGCGCATGACCACCACCTTTCCATAGGCCTCGGTCTGCTGACTTTCAGCCCGCGCGATGATCTTGTAGAGATAGACGCCGTTGGCAATCTGATCGCCGTCCTCATCATCCCCTCTCCAGGGACGGCTGAGGTTATATCCACCGGGTCTCTCCCCCTCCCGCAGCGTGCGGATGAGTCGTCCGGCCACGGTGTAAATCTTAATGGTCACTTCCGCCGGACGGCTGATCTCGTAAGTGAATTCGGTAGGCTCCGAGCGGGGATCGAAGGGATTGGGACAGTTGAGGACATTTCGCAGTACCAGCTGGTTTCCCTCCGAAATCTCGAGGTCCAGCAAGCTGGTGGAAAAATTATTGAAATTATCCCAGGCCTTTAAGACCACCTGATGAGGACCCGGCAAGAGTTCCGACAGAGTATATTCCAGACGGCCGGTTCGATAGCTGCCGGAATCATATTGGAACCGGTCGGTCAGATTGATCTGCTGTTGCCCGTCATCGACCAGCAGAACGATCCAGTGTCCCACCTCTCCGGTGATATTGATGCCGTTCTCATCCTCCAGCTGCGCCTCAATGCCAGGATTGGCGGAAGTGAAATCTCCGGATCCGAACGACTGTCCGGCGATGGTCAGAGTAATAACGGGCCCCGTCGTATCGGCCACGGCTGTGGCCGTGCCGCCGACGGACAGGGAGTCCCGGTAGGCCAGGCCGTCGCGTACTCCATCGCTGCCATAGGCGCTGATATGCGCTTGATGCCCGCCGTAACTGATGTCTTTGGGCACCACGAAGGTGGCTTCAAAACGTCCCCGGTTTACGGGACAGCTGCCCCGAAAGATGGAGGTCCCGGGGAGCAGGTAATTGACCGTGGCCCCGGCCTCGGTGGTGTAAGACGTCGGCCTGGCCGAGTCGAACACCTGGAGAAAGACCGATCCTGAGAAAGAGGAATCCGGCTGTCCCCCGGACAGCAGTTCTCCCTCCAGGCTAAAATGATCCAGCGCTCTGAGCGAATCGCTGGAAAGATTCATCAGACGTCCCTCCAGACGTGGACGGCCCAGTTTCATGCATGGATCCCCGAACAGAGCGTACTTTTGATCATTGCTATAGGAGGTGGGCCGGTTCATTTTAGCCCCGAACAGCGCCTGCCCCAGGGTGAGCTCTTCCTCGCCGAGAGCCAGGCGAAGGGTCTCCTTGTTCAGCTCGGCGTTGGGTGTGGCGAAACAGGAACGTGTCGCCCCGATAGTGGCCACGGCGCCCCGATCTCTGGCCCGGAGAAATTCCTCCGACATGGACTCGTTAAGCGTGTGGTCGAAGCGCCCCACGTCGCAGGAGGCCGAGTAGACCAGCGGCAGCCGGCGCCCATTGGACAGCCGGGGGATATCATTGGAGCCCCGAAAAGCATCCTCATGGGCCCAGACATCGAAATTTCCGTGCCCGATCCAATTGATCCACAGCATACCCTGGTTGAAACCATCGATAACGGCCTGCTGGGCCTGTGGTTTCTTAAGCGACCAGTCCATCGGGTATTCCATCAGGTAGACCTTGTGTTGATCGTAGGATGGGGGTATATAGTGGAGCGCCAGATCCTCGCTGTCACGGGTGTGAAACAGTTCGTTACCCTCGCCGCTGGCGGCCGTCTCATCATCGGATACGATCATCACCCGGTTGCGCCATGGTCCCAGGAGAGGATCCTGGACATAATCGAGGATCTTTCCGACCATGATATCGGCCTCCGCCGCCGAACGGACGGGCAGGCGCCCGATCATCAGATCGGCCGCATAATCGCCGTCCAGGCGCACGAACCAGTCTTCGGTGCAGAGATCGCCGTTTTCAAAAGGCGGCACCCAGTTGCTCCCGCCGGCGCCCGAATTATTCTTATAATCGAAGTTCCCATCACCAAATAGCAAAACGTATGCCGGGATCGGCCCGGCACCTGAATTATACAAGTACCAGAGATAATCGCGGATGGCGGTGGGATCGATCAGCCCCCAGGAGAACTGATCGTAGACATCCTCGATATCGGCGATCACCACCGTCAAACCCTCGTCCCGATGCAGCTGGGCCAGCGGCTCCAGGCTTTCCCGAAAAACCTCCGGCGTGATCATGATACAATCGCCCTGCTGCGTCCGAAGATCTTCCGGGATGCGCCGTTCGATCGAAATCGGGCTCACCAGGACGTTTTCACCAGCCGCATAATAGGATCTGGTTTGACCATCGTCGACGATGTCCTGAAAACGGAGGGTGATCTCGTCGCCCGCGATCACATTCTCGCCTCCGACGATCTCCGCCGGATTCCAGGGATCGGTGATGTCCAGCAATCGCACAGCCGGCTGAGTAAATCCCTCCAGGTCGAACTGTATGGTCCCGGAGGCCTGAGGGCTGTTGAAAGCCAAGCGGTTCTCCCAGGTCCGATACCCCCGCCAGTATTCGATCTCGAACCAATCGAACAGGATGTGATCCCATTCCGATTCGGCCCGAGGCAATGTGATCTTGAGGACATTATCTCCTTCCCGCAGACCGGCGATCTGCTCCTCGGCAGTAATGACCAGGGCGCCATACCAGAAGCGCTCGATGGCCGGATCGGCGCTTTCGTTGAGATAGATATAAACATGGTGCGGGATGGAGGAAGGGACCGTCGCCCGCGGTGGATAATAGATGCCCTTGACCCGCAACTTCAGTTGACATTCCTGACTCTCGATATCGTGCAACGTGAAGCGATGTTCCTCGGTCTCGGCGTAATGACCCGCCATGCCATCCCAATACCAGGTCAGGCCGGAATAATCGGAGTTGAGAAAATCTTCTTCCAGGTGTGCCAAAGTGCGAAATTGCCGGGCCGGAATATAGGACGCCGATTGCGGAGCTCCCGAACGGCTGGTCCATCTGAGACCGGCACCACCGCCGTAGGTCAGCCAGTAAACGTTGAGATCCGTAAAGGGATTGGTGTATTCGGCAATGCCCGCCTGAGACATCTCCTCCCATCCGTCCAGATCTGTGGCATAGAAGAAAATTTCATCTTCCGCGTCGAAAAAACCATCATCGCCATCAGAGACCCGGATGGGTATCTGCTCCATGATCGGAGGATCGCCCACCTGGCGCGGCAGCACTTTCCGGCCCATGTGATAGATCTTGATAGTCGCCGGAGTCACCTGCGACAGTTCGAGGCCGGCCTGACTCATCTGCTCGCCGGTCAGACGGCAGATCCCGGCCTGGCGAAGCGCAATGCGAAACCAGTCGTCCGAGGTGGCGAAGGGATCATCCTGTTTCGTAAATGACTTGGCCTGTGGAGGCGTCCGACGCCAGCGGCGTGATTGTTCCGCATTCACCAGGGCAGCGCGATAGATCGGCTCAAAGGGATCATTTCGAGGCGGCGATGGCTGCGCCTCATCGCTGGCCGTAAAAGAGACGGCGATGACGACGCGATGATGAACGCGAAGCGTGCCACTGACCGGATTCCACTGCGCCGGCAAGATTTCCAGCGGCAGAACCCTCTGATGCCGGAGGAAAACCGCCCCTTCGGACCGGCAAATGTTCCCCGGAAAGAGGGCATCTTTTTCGTATATGTCCGGATCGGGCCGGTAGATTTCCCGATACAGAGACGATTCGTCCGCCCCCTCGCGAACGAGCTGCGGACCGGGTGCCAGCCGGATGCTTTCCTGATCCGAGTATTCGTCCTCCAGCAGGGAGAAGGTCACCGGGCCCTCCGGAGGCAATCCGATGCTGACCGCCTTGACCGGCAGCAGGGGCGCCCCCTCCTGGATATTGCTGCCACATCCGGGAATCGTGATACGCTGGTAGCCCGGCTCTCCCTTCACCGCCGGCACGGGCGAGATGGACACCTCGGTAGTCTGAAACTCGATGACCAGGCCGCCCGGGGTTGATTCGAGCAACCGCACGGTGATCGCTGAGGCCGCTCCCGGCGGCACTGCCAGCAGCACTACAACAGCCGCCAGCAGCGAGATGCCGAATCCGGAATGGCTTCGTGCCGTCCGAATAAGAAAAAAGCCGAGTGACAGGGACATCCATACCCCCTTTGCCAACCCGGCAAGATGATCGATCGAGATGTTGATTGGATTGCTCGCTAAAGGGACTCTTGTGTTTTCCAGGATGATATCTACTGGATATCGGCGATCTACGGGGAATATCCATTGCCCCGATACAACACTACCCGACCTGACAGTCCGCAACCGGGACGAAGCCCGCAAGAACCCTTTAGCAAATGAATGCCTCTATAAACCCCCTTCTGAAGAGACGCAATCACGACCTCTCTTGTTTTTAGAAAATAGCGATTCCGGATTCGCTTGTCAAGGATTTTTCAATTCTCCCATGTCCCTTTAGCTTGTGCGTTTCCCCCGGTCTGAGGAACGATCACAATGAATCAGCGAGGCCTTGACCGGACCGGTTTTCTATCCTTCCGGCGGCGGCTGTTGATCTCAGTTCTTTTCCGACTGCTGCTTCTTTTCCCCCGAGCCGTCTTCCTCTGATGGTTTTTCCGGCTTCTGTTCTCCCCCCTCCGGCGATGCTTGTTCTGCCTGACCGTCTTGTTCCTGTTGTTCCTGCGAGCCTTTCTTTTCCACTTCCCCGGTCAGTTTCATCTCATCCACGTAGTTCATGCGGAGCTCAAAAAGGCTTTTTTCTAAAGTTTTCCGCTCCCGATCGGTGAGATTTCCGCCGGTCTTCGTCTCCAGCATGGCCAGCATATCGATCGAGTGCTTGGCCTGCTCCATGTTTTTTTCGATCTTGCCGGTCATCGGATTGGTGATCTTGCCCATTTGCTGCATGGCGGCGGCCTGAAAGGTATACACCAGCTGGATAAAGTACGCTTCGTTCAACTCTTCCTGCGAGTATGGCTCAGCCATGGTATCCTCCTCCTTTTCAGAGTATTCTTTCAATATCGAGCTACTGCCGGAGCGCCTTTTGACTCCATGCCCAGATAACGACGCAAATATCTATTATCGTTGACAAACAGCCGGAAGGACAGCCGCGGCAGTCCATAGAACAGGCCGGAAAACAGCCGCGATTTCGCGAAGAAGTCACCCATCTCCCGGTCGATAGACCGTTGATAGGATAACAGATCGGCCCTTTGTCCGGACAGGTACTGATGCACGGCGATGGCGGCCAGATGAGCCGACTTCATGGCATAATAGATGCCCTCGGCCGTCATGGGATGCACCAGACCGCCGGCCTCGCCGGCCAGCAGCACCGGTCCCCTGACCAGAAGCTGTCTTCGTCCATAGATGCTGATGGGAAGGGAGGAGATGGCCATATCCTCATGTCGGCGCGAGAATTGTCTCAACAAACTGCAAAAGGCCCTCTTCATCAGCGGCACTCGCCCTTGCGGGGAGGCCATTCCCATTCCCACCGCCAGGCGGTCACGCCCGGGGAAGATCCAGGCATATCCATGCGCCACCCAGCCGAACCCGATCCAGACCCGTCCTCGAAATCGCCGTCGCAAGGCATCATCCAGGGGCAAATGGGTTTGCAGGGTGGCGATCATGCGGCGGCGGGATCGAAATCCTGCCAGCCGTCTGACCGATCCGGTGACCCCGTCGGCGCCCACCAGGACGCGCCCGCGGTATACTCCCGCATCGGTTCGCACAGTGACCCGATCGCGCCTCAAGGTGAGGCACCGAACCGCCTCCCCCTCCCGGATCAGACATCCACCTTCCCCGGCTCGCCGGAGAAGAAGCGCATCGAAGCGATCGCGCCGGACCGTATACATCAGCGGCTGGTTCGACCTGAGAACGAACCTCGGGCCGGCTCGCAGGGAGAATTCCAAGTTCCTGATGCGATCCTCGACCACCTGGCTCTCTTCCAGGTCTATAAATCTCAAGACCTTTCGCGGCAGTCCGCCGGCACACAATTTGTCCCGCGGAAAGATCTCTTTCTCCAGGATGAGGACCGAATACCCCTTCCGGGCCAGCTCGAAGCCGGCAGTGCAGCCGGCCGGCCCGGCTCCGGCCACGATGATGTCAAAGGCCATGCCTGTCTCCCCGCATCCGAGCCCCAACCGCCGGCCGGTCCTCATGGAATCGGCTGTCGTGCGCTGGTTACCTCGAAGATATATTGATCCATGATGGCCCGGGCCAGTTCCAAGAGATCCACTTTTTTCCCGCTGCGTGTCCGCGCTGGTGAGGTCTCAACATCTCCCGGCTCCCGCAGGCCCAGATAGATCAGACCCCCTGTCGCCGTCATCCGGATGATGGAAACGGACAGGTGCTCGGATCCTCTGCACAGATCCGGCCCCCATCGCTGAACAATATTGGTTTGGGCGACGTCTTTATGGACAATATCCTTACGGGCAATATCTTTATCAGCCCTATCTTCTCGGCCTGGATCACCCGGCAAACGGTGATTCAATTTGTCCTTGGCCACATCGAGAAGCAGCCGCTGCTGCAGCCGGAGCTTTTCGATATCCCGGTGAACATGGCGAACCACCAGATGCAGCAGCCGGCGCTCCTGAAACAGCTGACTGCCCCGAAAAGGGGTCAGCAGATCCGCGGCGGGCCGAAATGGCCCGATGAAAGCGATGATGGCCTCCACCCCTTTTCCAAACCGATGGTCCGTCCATTCCGGCTGCAGTTGAGAACCGTCGAAAATGGACGGCTCGGACATCAGATGTTTTCCCAATCGTCTCATCGTTCTCTCCGGTCGGTGCCCAAAGATAACCTCTCACGGCCCTCCATTATCCTACTTCGGCAAGCTCCATGCGGTATCCATAGCTGGTCTGCAAGATGTTTTTGAGATGTTCGTACTGGGGATCGTTCAGCTGCGGATCCCTCTCGACGATGTCGAAGGCCTCCCGGCGAGCCTGGCGCAGCAGATCGACGTCATCCACCAGATCGGCCACCTTCAGCTCCGGCAGACCATGCTGTCGGGTACCGAAGATCTCGCCGGGACCCCGCATGCGCAGATCGACCTCGGCAATCTCAAAACCGTCGTTCGTCCGGCAAAGCGTCTGCAAACGGAGTTTGGCCTCTTCGGACAAAGGATAACTGGCCATGAGCAGGCAGTATGATTGCTCCTGGCCACGTCCCACCCGTCCCCGCAGCTGATGCAGCTGAGCCAACCCGTATCGTTCGGCGTGCTCCACCAGCATGACGGTGGCATTGGATACATCCACGCCGACCTCCACCACGGTGGTACAGACCAACAGATCGGTCCGTCCCCCGGCAAAGGCCTTCATCCTTTTTTCCTTTTCGCGGCTGGAAAGCCGGCCATGCAACAAATCCACGGTACGATGCGGATACACCTTTTCCCGAAGCTTTCGGGCCATGTCCTCGGCGGCCTTGAGGTCGAGCTTTTCCGACTGCTCCACCAGGGGACAGACGACATAGATTTGCCGGCCCCTTTCCATTTGCTCATCCAGGAACCGGTACACCCGGTCCCGGTGACGATCGTCATGCCTCTCCGTCCGGATGGGCCTTCTTCCGGGAGGCATCTCATCCAAAATGGAAACATCCAGGTCCCCGTAGATGGTCATCGACAGGCTTCGTGGAATGGGCGTGGCCGTCATGACCAAAACATCGGGATGCAGTCCTTTATCGCGAAGAGCCGCTCGCTGGATGACGCCGAAGCGATGCTGTTCATCGATCACCGCCAGTCCCAAACGGTCAAAGGAGACGCTTTCCTGAATGAGGGCGTGGGTGCCGACGACGATCTGGGCCCGACCGCTCTCGATGGCCGTCAGAGCTTTCTCCCGGATCGATTTGCGCATCCCGCCGAGAAGCAGAGCCGGTTCGACGCCGAGCTTATCCAACAGGGCTTTCAGGGTGAGGAAATGCTGCTCGGCCAGGATCTCGGTCGGGGCCATCAGAGCGGCCTGGTAACCATTTTGAACGGCGATGAGCATGGTGATTAAAGCCACCACCGTCTTTCCGGAACCCACGTCGCCCTGCAACAGCCGGTTCATCTGCTCCTTGCGCTTCATATCGGCCCGGATTTCGTGGAGCACCCTTTTCTGGGCCGAGGTCAGCTCAAAAGAGAGCTCATCGAGCAACTGCCGGATCAGGCCGTTGGCCCTGGGAAAAACGATGCCATCGGTCCCCTCCAGGCGGTGATTTTTACGAAGAGCCAGGGATAACTCCAGGAAAAAAAGCTCGTCGAAGGCCAGGCGGCGGCGAGCTTCCCGGGCCCTGTTTATGGTTTCGGGAAAGTGGATATTCTGAAGAGCGCTCTCCCGGCTGAGCAGCTGATTCGATGATCGCACCGATGAGGGCAGTACTTCCGGGATGGAGGCAGCCACATGGTTGAGAGCGAACTTGATGATCCGGCGCAGACCCCGGCTGTCCAAATGGATCTTCTTCAGCTCGGCCGTGGAGGGATACAGCGGCACCACCCGGCCGGTGTGGATGAGTTCATCATCTTCTCCGGAGAGAATCTCAAACTCCGGGTGTGTCATCTGCTTACCTTGATACAGGGTGACCGTCCCGCTGACCACGACGGTATCGCCCAAGTGGAAACGCTGGGGCAGATATTCCAGGCCGTGAAACCAGGTGCAGTGGAGATGGCCGGACCGATCGGAGAGAATAACCGTGAAGCGCCGTCTGCGACCCCTCTGAAATCCGGCTGTTTCCACCCGGCCGACCACCGTAGCGCTTTGCTGCGGTTTCAACTGGGATATGGGCGTGACCGTACTGCGGTCCAGATACCGGCGAGGGATATAATTGAGAAGATCTTCTACCGATTCCACACCCACAGCTTTTAACAGATCCGCCCGCCTCGGCCCGACTCCCTTAAGATATTGTACCGGTGTATCCAACCGCAGATGTTTTTCCCTCGATCGGCTGCCGGCTCCGGTGGAAGGCTTTTTCAACAGGTATCCCCCGTGAGAGCTTCGGTTTGGAAGTCATTCTAATGTTACGCTTTTTTGGTCCGGTGGTCAAGTTTTTTCCCGGAGGCCGGGGAAAATTTATCTTGCTTTCCTATCCGGCTTTTCGTATGTTTTCTGGTTGTTATATCGAACTATTCAGTTGTACAAGACTTATACTCAGATTGCTTTGGAACAGAGGGGGAAACTTCATGGCCAGGCGATGCGATATCTGCGGCAAGGGGCCCATTACCGGCAGCAATGTCAGCCACGCGCATAATATATCTAACAGACGGTGGATGCCTAACTTACAACGAATCCGGGTCGTCATCGATGGCAAACCGAAAAAGATGGACGTGTGCACCACCTGCCTGCGTTCCGGCCGGGTAGAACGGTATGTGAAGGGCTGACGCGCACAGGAAATGAACTCTTAGAAAAAAGGGATGCGACCGCATCCCTTTTTTCTATGGCATCTTTCCCGACGGCTCTTGAGCGGCCCGGCGGGCCTGCTGAAACTCGGCCCAGAGATGCTGCCGGGAAATTCCCTGATCGATAACATCCCAGGGGAAGATCTCCTCCCGGGTTCGCTCCCGGTGAATATAGAAAGCCTGATCGATGAAGGCTCCCTGATCGCGAACGCGCCGCCAGGCCCTGGCCCAGGTCATTCCTTGCCGAACATGATGCCACAGGACCATCCCGACCCGGCGGTCGCCCATGGCCAGAACGCCCTGCCAGACCGACTGCCGGGGGCTTTCGCCCGTGAAACTGATCCCTTTGAGGGATCGCAATTCACCGGCCAGGTACTGCAGCTTCCTGCGTAAAAGCGACTCTCTGTTCATCGACGCCCACTGGAATGGAGTCGACGCCTTGGGCACAAAGGGACTGGCGCTGACCGTCACGCCCCGAAATCGCGAATCCCGCCGGACCTTCTTCACAAAAGCGACGATGGCCCTGAGATCCTCCTGCCGTTCCCAGGGCAATCCCACCAGAAAATAGAGCTTCAGCCGGGCGATGCCCGCCGCGGATGCCAGCCGGGCAACTCGCAACACATCCTCGGAGCTGACCGACTTATCGATCACCCGGCGCAGGCGATCGGTCCCCACTTCCGGAGCCACCGTCAGCGTTCTCAGACCCAACCCGGCCAGCCGCTCGATCAGCTCCGGGCTGAGCCGGTCGGCCCGCAGAGACGAAAGGCCCAGCTCGATCCCTTCGGCCGACATCTGCCGGCAGATATCTGCCAGACCGGGCAGATCGGCCACCGCCGAACCCACCAGACCCAGACGGCCGGACAGCTCCGCAACCGTCCGGATCTGATCCCTGAGAGCGGCAGTAGAACGGTGCCGCAGGGGATGATAGATCTGCCCTATGGCACAGAAGCGGCAGCGATATCCGCAACCCCGCTGCACCTCCAGCAGTGTCATGTTCTTGAGATGACTCAGGGGAGTGACGATCGAGGAAACGGTGGGGACTGTATTCAGATCCGATATCCGCTGCCGTACGATCCGGCGAGGGGCTGGCGGCTGGGATGTGACGGCCCGTATGGGACCACCGGGAAGATATTCGACCTGGTAATATCGGGGTGCATAAATACCTGGAATGTGGACGCTTTGCTCGATAATGCCGGAGCGCGAGGCGGTCTCCATGAAGAGACTCATCAGCCGGGGCAGGACGTGCTCGGACTCGCCGACCACAAAGAGGTCGATGAAGGGGGCCATGGGCTCGGGATTCAGAAACGCACAGGGCCCCCCCATGATGACGACGGGATCCTTTTCCTTTCTCTCGGCAGCCAGCAGAGGAATGCCGGCCAGATCCAGCATCCGGAGCACGTTCACGTAATCCAGCTCAAACGGCACCGAGAATGCCACCACGGAGAAACGGTCCAACGGCCGGCCGGACTCCAGGGTGGCGGATCCTCCCGTCTCCCAGAGAAAGGTCCGCTCGCACCTCACTCCTTCCAGGCCGTTGAGCAGAGCATAGACGGCCTGAAAACCCAAATTTGACATCCCCACCGCATACCGGTTGGGAAATCCCAGGGCCACCTCCACCCGGGCCGGACCTGCTGAAACGGATCGATATCGCTCATGCCGCAGGTACCGGTCCCGCTCCGCCTGCCAGTCCTTTCTGGAATTTCCCCGGGAAGCTCTGGCGGGTCGCAAATGGTCTATTTCCTGAGAAACGTGGGAATGGATAAATCGTTGGGATCGACGCTCAGCGCTCCCGACGTATCCTCAACCGCCGCTCTCTGTTCCCGCCGCAGAAAGGCCGGGCGTTCCAGCCGGGATAATTTGGGATTCAAGAAATCCACCACCCGGGCTTCCGGCTGTTTGGGGCTGGGACGAAGCTTGTTGTTCAGCCCGGTGGCAATGACCGTGACCCGGATTTCATCCTCGTTGCGCTCATCGATGACGGCCCCGAAGATAACATTGGCATCCTGACCGGCGGCCTCGTAAATCACCGAAACGGCTTCGTTGACCTCATAGAGCGACAGATCCTTGCCTCCGGTGATGTTAACCAGCAATCCCTGGGCTCCGGTAATAGAAATCTCTTCCAGCAGCGGGCTGGAAATAGCCGTCTGAGCGGCTTCCCGGGCGCGAGCCTCACCGCTGGCTGCGCCGGTGCCCATCAGGGCGTCACCCATCTCGGACATGATCGTCTTGACATCGGCAAAATCCAGATTGATCAGTCCGGGAATGATGACCAGGTCGGAAATACCCCGGGTGGCATGCAACAGGACCTCATCGGCCATACGGAAGGCATCCAGCAGCGGAGTGGTCTTTTCGACGATGTCCAGCAGCCGCTGGTTGGGGATGACGATCAGCGTATCCACTCGATCCTTGAGCGCACGAAGGCCTTCTTCAGCCTGGTTCATGCGCTTACGACCCTCAAACTCGAAAGGTTTGGTGACCACGGCCACGGTCAGAGCGCCCTGTTCCTTGGCGATCTCGGCGATCACGGGAGAGGCGCCCGTGCCGGTGCCCCCACCCATCCCGGCGGTAATGAAGACCATATCCGCTCCGGTCAGGGCGGCCACCATGAGCTCCCGATCCTCCTCGATGGCCCGTCGACCGATCTCAGGATTGGCGCCGGCGCCCAAACCCTGAGTGATGCCGCTGCCGATCTGGACCTTCTGCTGAGCCAGGCTTCTCTCCAGTGTCTGCGCATCGGTATTGGTGGCCACGAATTCCACGCCGACCAGGTTCGCCGAGATCATACGATCGATGGCATTGCCACCGGCTCCCCCGACGCCCACGACCTTCATGATCGCGCCGCGGCCGAACTCCTTGTCCAATTCGAAGGTCATTACTCCCTCCTTTGGGAAAAAAGAAAAGTGGATTGGTTGGTACTTCAGAAGACTTCGCTGTACTATTTTCCCCTGTGCCGACAGACCTTTCAGAAGAATTCTCCGAACCATTTTTTCATTCGATCAAATATCCGCTCGAACATGTTGGCCTCGGTCAGGCGGCCCAGACCATTCTCTCCCGAATTCTGCAGAGCGTATATAATCAGACCGATGCCGGTGGCATGTTTGGGGCTCTGCGCCAAATCGACCAGACCCCCGAAACCCGCCGGAACCCCCAGCTTGACCGGCATATCGAAGATCTGCTCGGCCAGCTCGATAACCCCTGGCAGCAGGGACGCGCCGCCGGTCAAAACCACACCCGCTGCCATCAGGTCGGCATAGTCGGTCCGCCGGATCTCTCTGAGAGCCAGGCTGAGCAGCTCCTCCATGCGAGGCTGAATAATGGACGCCAGCAGCGCCCGCGGCACCTGCCGCTCCTGCCGGCCGCCGATCCCGGGAACGGCGATGAACTCATCATCCTGCGTCAGTGAAACCAGCGCGGATCCCTGTTCCAGCTTGATCTTCTCCGCCTGAGCCAGAGAGGTTCTCATCCCGATGGCAATATCGCTGGTGACATTATTCCCACCCAGGCCGATCACCGCCGTGTGACGTATGCTGCCCTCATAAAACACCGCGATATCGGTGGTTCCCCCTCCAATGTCGAGTAGCGCCACGCCCAGCTCTTTCTCCTCCGGAGAGAGCACCGCATAGCTGGAGGCCAGCGGCTCCAGGACCAGGTCTTGAACGTTCAGACCGCTCTTCTGGATGCTCTTATAGAGATTCTGGGCCGATGTGACGGCACCGGTCACGATGTGTACCTCGGCCTCCAGACGGACGCCGGCCATGCCGACGGGATCCTTGATGCCCGACTGATCATCCACGATATATTCCTGGGGCAGGACGTGAATGATTTCCCGGTCCATAGGAATGGACACCGCCTTGGCGGCATCGACCACCCGGCCGATATCGCTTTTCCCGATCTCGTGATTGGCGCCGGAGACGGCGATGACCCCGCGGCTATTAATGCTGCGGATATGATCTCCGGCAATGCCCGCCAATACCGAATGCACCTCCATTCCGGCCATGAGTTCCGCCTCGTCGACCGCTTTGGAAATGGACTGGACCGTTTTTTCCAAATTGACGACGACGCCGCGACGCAATCCTTCCGACGGACTGGTGCCCACGCCGACCACCTTGGGGCCCCCGTTCCCGTCGATCTCCGCAATGATGGCACCGATCTTGGTCGTTCCGATATCCAGACCTACCACGATAGTACTGTTTGCCATGCCGCTCACTTCCTTTCAGTGCCAGCCTTTTCCGGCTGATCGACAGATCAGCTGATCCTTGAATCGTAAATCCATCGTACTCACGACCGCATCCAGAGCCGCCAGATCGCGAAGAGCGATCCACAGCCTTTGAATCTGCGTGCGAAGATCTCCACCGCCGAGCCGAACCTCGGTCCCGTTCGGCGCCAGATAGAGGCAGGGTGACTCGGGCTGGCTCAAGTTGATCTCAGAAACAGCATCCCAGAGAGTCGAGGCTTCCTGCCCGATGGCCCGTCTGATCTCCAAACCCTTTTGAATACAAAGATGATGAGCGCCGTCCCCCGGACCCACCGGAGGGTTGACGCCCGTCAGCACGGGAATGTCCAGGGGCAGAGAGGCTCCATCGATGGGCATGACCATACCCATCTCATCCAGGGCCAGAAGCCTCTCTCCCTCGATGAGCATGACCGGCTCCCGTTCTTTGATGGTCACCGCGATGGTTGATGGAAGACGGCGGCTAATGGTCACCTTCCGAATTCGGGGATCTCTCTCCATAGCATTCTCGATGGCTTTCAGATCGACGGTGAAGATGTTGACGCCCTTCTCAACGCGTATCAACTCCCGCGCTTTTTGATCGGAAAGGCGGCAGACGCCGCCGATGTCGATGGCATCCAGTTCGAACAGCGAGGCATGCCTCGTCCAGACCGTCAGTGCAGCCGTCCCGGTGCCCAGCACCACGGATGAGATGGCGATCAGCAAAACGATCCGGGCCCTCCTGAGGATCGTGCGCGGCCGGCGGCCCCATGTGCGGCAGGGTTTCCCTGCATACCGTTTTCCGATCTTCACGGCCGTCAGTCCTCCCCCACGCAGATGATTTCCATCTCCAGCTCAATCCCGGAATGTTCTTTCACCCTGCGGCGAACCTGCTCGATCAGCTCTCTGACCGCCGCCGCCGAGGCGTTCCCGAGATTGACGATAAAATTGGCGTGCTGCGGTGAAACCTGGGCTCCATCAACCTTCATGCCTTTGCAGCCGGCCATTTCGATCAGCCGGCCGGCCGGTGCCGAGGAAGGATTTTTGAAAACACTGCCGGCGCTCTTCTGGTCGGTGGGTTGATGCCGGCGGCGGCGGCGATAATCCGCCATTTTCTCTCGAATCACCTCGGCCCGCTCCGGCTTCAGGTTCAAACAGGTCTCCACGATGATCATGCCGGCCGGAAGGCCCGAATGCCGATAGCCGAACTCAAGGGCGCTGCGCTCCAGGATCACCTCCTGTCCGGAGAGGAGATAGCCCCGCACGGCTGACACCAGATCGCCCACTGCCCGACCCCAGGCCCCGGCATTGACCCGAACGGCACCACCTACCGATCCGGGGATACCTGCCAGAAACTCCAAACCTCCCAGCTCCTGGGCCAGGCCGAAATCCAGCAGTTCGGATACGGTCACCCCGGCTCCGGAGGTGATCTCTTCGGCGGAGCGATTCAGGTGGCGGCAGGCCCCGCGGAGATCCACCACCACGCCGCGAACACCGCCGTCGCCGACCAACAGATTGGTGCCCCGTCCGATGATCAGCAGGGGCAGCCCGTGCACCCGGGTCAATTGCAGGACATCGACCAGTTCCGCTTCCGTATCGGGGCGGATGAAGAAATCGGCCGTCCCCCCGATGCCGAAAGAGGTATGGCGGCTGAGCGGCTCGCCTTCCAGAACCGGCCCCTGGATGGCCCGGCGGATACTGTCCACGAAGCCCATCCTGATCTCCTCGCGGGCGCGCATGCTGTCCCCAAAATTCACCTTGACCTCATTTCCGCTTCTGCAGCAGGGTCAGCAAATGCTCGCCGATGCGATAGACATCTCCGGCTCCCAGGGTGATGACCAGGTCACCGGGCTGCACCTGGGCGGCCAGAAAGGTGGTCACCTTGCTCTTGTCCTCGATATAGATCACTTTGCCGTGTCCATGTTCGCGGGCCGCCCGGGCAACCAGTTCCCCGCTGACGCCCGCGATGGGCTGCTCCCGGGCCGGATACACATCGGTGACCACCAGCACATCGCTGTGAAAGAATGATTTTCCGAAATCGTCGCAGAAATCCCGGGTCCGGCTGTAGAGATGCGGCTGAAAGACGGCGATGGTCCGGCGGCCGAAGCCCTCTTTGGCGGCCAGCAGGGTGGCCTGGATCTCGGTCGGGTGATGGGCATAATCATCCACCACCATCACTCCGGCTTCCTCGCCCTTGACCTCAAAACGGCGGTACACCCCGCTAAAGGACTCCAGCGAATCTTTTATCGTCGAAAAATCGATGCCCAGCTCCAAACCCACGGCCAGGGCCGCCATGCTGTTTTTAACGTTATGAACGCCGGGAACCCTCATGGTCACCCGGCCCATGGCCTGCCCCGCCACAACAACGTTGTAGGAACTGTTCAGCCCCTGGAACTCAAGATCCGTAGCCCTGATCTGGGCCTGCGGTGAAAGACCGTAGGTGATCAGACGGCCCTCGATATGGGGAATGATGCTCTGCAGGCTGTCCTCATCCAGACAGACGATCACGGCACCGAAAAAGGGTACTTTGTTGACATATTCGATAAAGGCGCCCTTGATATCATCCAGATTGGTGTAACAGTCCAGATGCTCCGCTTCCAGTGTGGTGACCACCGCGATGGTGGGAAGCAGGCGCAGGAAGGAGCGATCGAACTCATCCGCTTCCGCCACCAGATATCGTCCCTGGCCCAGCTTGGCACTGGTGCGCAGGCTTCTCACTTTGCCCCCCACGATGACGGTGGGATCCAGGCCGCCGCGGTCCAGCACCAGACCGGTCATGGAAGTGGTCGTCGTCTTCCCATGGGTGCCGGCGATCCCGATGCCGTACTTCATGCGCATCAGCTCGCCGAGCATCTCAGCTCTGCGGATCACCGGTATCTTGCGCCGCCGGGCTTCCATGACCTCCGGATTATCGGATTTGACCGCCGAGGATATGACCACCACATCGGCATCCCCCACCTGAGCGGCCCGGTGGCCCTCCGAAATCAAAGCACCGAGTTTCTCCAGATGTTCGGTCACCTCGCTGAGCTGCAAATCGGAACCGGAGATCTGAAAATTGAGATTCAGCAGCACCTCGGCGATACCGCTCATGCCGATGCCGCCGATGCCCACGAAATGCAGTTTTCGAACCTTTCCAAACAGGTTTCCCATGATCATCTCCGCCGCTTTTCGGCCAGCCGGCGAATGGCCCGGGTTACGGTGGCCGCCGCCTGGGGGCGGCCGAATCGCTTACTTCTGCGGGCCATGGCCTGTCTTTTCGATTCGTCCTGCAGCATATCGAGCAGAACACTCATCAGCCGCCCCTCTTTCAGCTCCCCGTTGAGAACCATCTCCGCGGCACCGGCCTTCACCATCGCCAGGGCATTGAGGCGCTGGTGATCGGCCGTGGCGAAGGGAAACGGCACGAAGATGGCCGGCAGTCCGCAGGCGGCCACCTCGGCCACCGTGGTGGCTCCGGCCCGGCAGACCACCACATCGGCGGCCGCATAGGCCAGGCTCATATCCTGGATGAAATCGGCTATCACGGTCCGATAGCCCTTGCCGCCGCACCTCCGGCGCATCTCCTCCAGGTCTCCGGAGCCGGTCTGCCAGAGGACCTGAACCTGACGATCCGCCAAGCGGTCAAATCCTTCAGCCACAGCCAGATTGATGCTGTGGGCCCCCTGGCTGCCCCCTGTGATCAGGACGGTATGATGATCCGGATCGAGGGACAGATCCCGGCAGGCCCGGGAGCGCTCGATCTGACCTATGCTTCCCCGTAACGGGTTCCCGCTGAGCCGGAGATGATCCCGGCGGCGAAAATGGCGTCTGGACCGTGTGAAGCTGAGATGCACCTCATCGACTCGATGGCTCAAGATCCTGGTGGTCATCCCGGGCAGACTGTTTTGCTCCTGAATCAGGGTGGGCAACCCCATTAGAGCGGACCACATCAGGGCCGGTCCGCTGACATACCCTCCGGTCCCGACCACCACGTGGGGACGAAACCGGCGTATGATGAGATAGGATTGCAACAGGCCCCGGAGAAGAAAAAAGGGAAACTGAAAAGTCTTCCGGTTCAGCCGGCGGCTCCAGCCGCGCAAGCTGACCGAAGTGAATTTATAACCCTCACGGGTGACCACCCCTTTTTCCAGCCCGTGATCGCTCCCGACAAAGAGGATCTCCACCCCGGGAACCTGGCGGCAAAGCTCCTCGGCTACGGCCAGCGCCGGAAACAGATGCCCCCCGGTCCCGCCCCCGGCCATCAGGACGCGCATGACGCCCTCCTTTTGGCCCAGGGAGGTTTTTTCCTGGAGCTTCCCCTGGAGATGTTGATCAACACGCCCATACCAATCAGGTTCATCAGCAGAGAGGAGCCGCCGTAGCTGATAAACGGCAAGGGCAGACCGGTGGTCGGACAGAGGCTGGCCACCACCGCAACATTCACGGCCATGTTGAGAAAGATCGAGGCCGTGATGCCGACGCCGAGAAGAAATCCGAAGCGATCGCCCGCCTGCCGAGCGGCCCTGAGACCTCTCCAGGCCAGCAGCAAAAACAGGCTGAGAATAATCAGAACACCGATAAAACCGAGCTCTTCACCGAGAATCGAGAAGACGAAATCGGTATGCGGCTCCGGCAGAAACAGCATTTTCTGGCGGCTGTTGCCCAGCCCCACGCCGAAGATGCCTCCACTGCCCAGACTGATCAGCGACTGCCGGAGTTGGTAGCTGGCACCGCCGGGGTCCCAGGTGGGATCGAGGAAGGTCAACACCCGCTTCATCCGGTACGGCGCCGACATGACAAAAGCCGTGGCTCCCAACAGACCCGTCGTTCCCAGGGCCAGCAAATGGATCCAGCGGACTCCGGCGGCGAGAAACATGGTTATGGCCAGCAGTCCGATGACGATGGCCGTTCCCAGGTCCGGCTCCAGAACGATGAGCAGCAGGCTCAGACCGATGACGAACACGCTGGGCAGTAATCCCATCTTAAAATCGTCGATCAGCTTTTCCTTGCGGGTCAGTTGCCGGGCCAGATAGAAAACCATCACCAGCTTGATTAACTCCGAAGGTTGAAACCGCATTACGGGTAGAGAGATATGCCTGGAAACCTCAGAGGTCGGTTCCTGCCCGTGCAATCCGATTCGCGGCAACAGGACCAGGCCCAGGAGCACCAGGGAGAAGAACATGCCCAATCCGGCCAGACTCTCCCAGCGGTGGTAATCGATTCGCATCATCACCATAAGAGCCAACAGCCCCAGCAATGCCCGGAGCAGGTGCCGTTTGAGAAAAAAGCTGCTGGCATGGTAGCGCTCCTGCGCCACAGTGACGCTCGAGCTATAGACCATCACGACGCCCACGGCCACCAGCAGAAGCGTCAGCACCAGCAGCAGACGGTCGGGTCTGGCAACCGGCCCATTCACGAAGCCCCCCGATCATGAGAAGAAATGGCTTTCTTGGCGGATGTGAGACGATTGACGATCTCTTTAAAGGTGTTTCCGCGATCCTCAAAATCCCGGAACATGTCGAAACTGGCGCAGGCCGGCGACAGCAGAACGGTATCCCCCGGGCGTGCTTTTTCCTGTGCCAGCGAAACGGCTCCCGGGAGATCCTCGACCAGCATCGTTTCGGTCAATCCTCCCCAGGCGCTGCGGATTTTCTCCCGGGCTTCACCAAGGAGAAGAAGCCAGCGCACCCGTTCCCGGATCAGCTTGTTAAGCCCGCTGAAATCAGTGTCCTTGTCCCGCCCCCCGGCGATGAGCACAATCTTCCCTGGAAAGGATAACAGGGCCTGCTCCACGGCCTCTACGTTGGTCGCCTTGGAATCGTTCACCCAACTGATCCCGTCCAGAACTCGAACCAGCTCCAAACGGTGTTCCAGCCCTTTGAATGATTTCAGTTCCTGAGCGCAAACCGGCAGATCGACCTTCATGGCCTGCGCGGCGGCCACGGCGGCCAGAGCGTTCGATAAATTATGGGGCCCGGGCAGGGCGACCTGATCGGCCGGCATCACCGTCTGGCCGACACCGACGAAATTTGAGACGATGTCTCCGGCACTTATGAAAAGACCGTCCTCGACCGGTCCGCGAATGCTGTATGGAATAACGCTCCCCCCGATCCGATTCTCCAGCGCGGCCGTCCTGGGATCGTCATGGTTGAGAACGGCCGTGTCGGTCTCCGTCTGGTTCATCAACAGTCGCGCCTTGGAACGGGCATAGGCTTCCATCGTCCCGTGGCGGTCGAGATGATCGGGGGTGATATTCAGAATCACCCCGACACGAGGATGGAAGGTTTCGACGAATTCCAGCTGAAAACTGCTCACCTCAACCACCAGAACTCCCTCCGGCGGAACACTTTGGACGCCGGCGGAGAGGGGAAAACCAATATTGCCGGCCACCCGGCAGGGTCTGCCGGCCCGATGGAAGATACGGCCCAGAAGCGTGGTGGTCGTGGTCTTGCCGTTCGATCCGGTGACGGCCACCATGGGAGCCTGTGCCCACCAGGAGGCCACTTCCAGTTCGCTATAAACGGGGACCCCGGATCTCTGGGCCTGTTCCAGAATGGGCACATCGCCGGGTATCCCGGGACTGATCACCACGAAATCGACCTCTCCCAATGCGCCGGAATCATGCCCGCCGGTCTCCACCTCCACACCGAGCCGGCGCAGCTCCTGGACCCCTGGGCCCAGATCCTTTTCGGACTTCCGATCGCTGCCCCGAACGTCGGCTCCCTCCCGCCTCAGCAGCCGGGCCACCGCCAGGCCGCTGCGGGCCAGACCAAGAACCAGAGCTTTTTGACCGCTGACCGAACGCATGACGGGTCCTATCGAATCTTAAACGTGCTCAGGCTCAACAAAGCCAGCATGGCCGAGACGATCCAAAACCGCACCACTACCATGGACTCCGGCCATCCTTTTAATTCAAAATGATGGTGCAGGGGCGCCATCAGGAAAACCCTCTTCCCCTTCCGAAGCTTGTAGGAAGTGATCTGAATGATCACCGAGAGGGCTTCGGCTGCGAAGACACCGCCGACGATACACAGCTGAATCTCCTTCTTTAAAAGAATGGCGGCGGCGGCCAGAGCCCCTCCCATGGCCAGAGATCCGGTGTCTCCCATGAACACTTTGGCGGGATGGGCATTGAACCACAGAAATCCCAGCGCCGCCCCGACCACGGCGGCCAGGAATACCGTCAGCTCGCCGCTCCCGGGGAGATACATGATATTCAGGTAACCGCTGAAATCCGATCTCCCCGATACGTAGCTCATGCCGGCGAAGGCAAAGGCGCACGTGGCCACGATGCCGATCGCCAGGCCATCGAGCCCATCGGTGAGGTTGATGGCATTGCTGGCTCCGGTGGTGACCAGGACCACGAAGGGAATGTAGAATATTCCGAAGTCGATCACCCAATTTTTGAAGAAAGGGATACCGGTCTGGGCATGAAATTGGCTCGATAACGGCCAGAAATAAAGGATCGCTCCCAATATCAGGCCGAAGGTCACCTGGCCGGCCAGTTTCCATCTGGCCACAAGACCCTTGGGCAGGTGACGAACCGCTTTGAGATAATCATCGATGAATCCGATAGTCCCCATCCAGATGGTCGAACAGAGGATCAACAGAATGTAACGGTTGCTCAGATCGGCCCACAGCAGGGTGGGCAGCACCACGGCCAGCAGAAGAATGATGCCTCCCATGGTGGGAGTACCTTCCTTGGCCAGATGACTTTGAGGTCCGTCCCGACGGATCTTTTCCCGTATCTGCCGCCGGCGCAGATAAGCGATGATGCGAGGCCCAATGAGAAAACTGATCAGCAGGGCGGTCAGGGTCGCGGAGGCAGCCCGGAAGGTGATGTATCGAAACAGATTGAAACCCGAGATGGATTCACGAAGAGGCTCCAGCAGGTGATACAGCATGGCTCGCGATCCTTTTCAACCGGTGGTCAGAAGGGGCAGAATCTCCTCCATGTGGACGGCTCGCGATGCCTTCAGGAGAACAACATCGCCGTCACGAAGCATCTCTTTCAGAACCAGGGCGGCATCCCCGGCCGTGGCACAGTGCCTGCTGTGCCGGGCAGAATATCTTCTCGACAGGGCTTCCCGGCGGATCTCGGCGGCTAATTCGCCGACGGTGATAAGCTCATCCGGGGCAAGAGCGGCCACCAGACGGCCGATTTCCCGGTGGGCGGCGATCTCCTCGCTGCCCAGCTCACACATGTCCCCCAGAACGGCGATCCGGCGGCCGGCGGCCGGCGCACCGGCCAGCACCTCCAGGGCCGCCCGCATGGAAGGCGGATTGGCATTATAGGCATCGTTGAAGACCGTGATGGATCCGATCTCCAACCGCTCCATGCGCATCGGGCTGGGGAGAAAGTTCGCCAGGGCGGCGCGGAGATCATCCGCTCCGACACCCAATTCCCTGCCCGCAGCGATGGCCGCCAGTGCATTGAACACGTTATGGCGTCCCCAGGTGGGAATCTGAAAAACTCCCAGCCCCGGGACAGTGAATGCGGTGCCCTCTGTGCCCAGAAGACGCACATCCTCAGCCCGGCAGGCGGCTTCCGGGCTCATTCCGAAGGTCACCGTCCTGTTCGGCGGAATGATGGTCTGGGACCGCAACCGCTCATCGTCGGCATTGAGAAAGGCCAGGCCGTCGTCCGGCAGCATCTCGAGCAGTTCGAACTTGGCTTTGGCGATCGACTCCAGGTCGTTCATCTGTAACAGATGGGCGGGTCCGATATTGGTGATGAGTCCGTGCTGCGGCCGGCTGATGAAGGCTAATCGACGGATCTCTCCGGGCCCGCTCATGCCCATTTCCACGACCGCCAGGCGATGCTTCGGCCTCAACCGCAGCAGCGTCAGGGGCACTCCGATCTGATTGTTGAAATTTCCTTCCGTCTTCAGTGTGGCGTCCCGTCTGGAGAGAATGGCCGCCAGCATATCCTTGGTGGTGGTCTTCCCATTGGTACCGGTCACGCCAATGAGCACAGGGGCCAATCGGCGGCGATGTTCGGCGGCCACATCCTGAAGGGCCGATAGAGGATCGGCCACCACGATGAAGGCAGTATCTTTGCTTATTTGATCGCGACGCTCGTTTTTTTGACCCTCATGAACCCATCGCTCTGAAACGACGGCAGCCGAAGCGCCTCCAGCCAGAGCCCGATCGACGAAATCGTGGCCGTCAAAATTCTGCCCCTGCAAAGCGAAATAGACCTCACCCGGCTGCAGCGTCCGCGAGTCGATGGAGATGCCACGGATCGGTTGCCGGCTCGATTCCACGATGGCGCTCGCCAGCAGCAGTCGTCCGCCGGTGGCCTTGAGAATGCCCTCGAGAGATAGGAACTTGGAATTCACAGGAACCTCTTGTTGAGCGATCTTTTCCACAAGACAGATGTTCAATGTTCGACCCGCTCCAGCTCTTCCAGTACGACCGCCCGATCCTGGAACGGTCTCCGTTCTGAATCCACGATCTGATAGCGCTCGTGTCCCCGACCTGCCACCACCAGAACCTCGCCTGGCCTGATCAGCTCGAGTCCGCGGCGGATGGCATCGCGGCGATCGGGCAGCACCTCGTAGGTGGTCCCCGGCAGGATACCCCGCTGTACCTCTCGGAGAATGGCCAGTGGATCTTCCGACCTGGGATTATCGGTGGTCAATAACACCACATCGGCCAGCTGCGAGGCGACATCGGCCATCTCCGGCCGTTTTCCCCGATCCCGGTCACCGCCGCAGCCGAAGACCAACAACACTCGTTGAGGCGACATCTCCTGGACGGCCGACAGCAGTCGCTGGAGAGCTTGAGGCGTATGGGCGTAATCGACGATGACGGTGAAACCCTGCCGGGCCGGAATGGTCTCGAAACGCCCATCGACCCCGCCGACCGCTTCCAGGCCCCGGCGAATGGCCGCCGGCTCCAGCTCGAGAGCGATTCCCGCCCCGACAGCCGCCAGGACATTGAAGACGTTGTAGCGCCCCGGCAGGTGTACATGCATCCGTAACAGGCCGGAAGGCGTTTGGACCTCAATATCGGTGCCCTTCATGGTCAGCCGGGCGCTTTTCAGGGACACATCGGCTTCCCCCTGCGCCGAAAAGGTGATCACGGGAACGGCCGTTCGGCCCCTAAAAAAGGAGGCGGAGGGATCGTCCAGGTTGATGACGGCTCTCGCCCTGGGGCCATGCAGCCGCTCAAAGAGCAGCGCTTTCGCATCGCGGTAATGCTCGAAATCCCCATGGAAGTCCAGATGATCCCGGGACAGGTTGGTGAATATGGCCAGCTCGAAAGGAATATCGAACACGCGGTCCATCGCCAGGGCATGAGAGGAGACCTCCATGACGGCGAAGGTATCGCCCTGGGAGACCATGCCGGCCAGGGCCTGGTGCAGTTCCAATGATTCAGGAGTAGTGTACGATGAGGGCCGGTCGTTCCGGCCGATGCGGGTCACCACCGTCCCGATGAGACCCGTCCCGTAACCGGCCTCATGGAGGAGGGCATGGACCAGATAGGCCGTGGTCGTCTTGCCATCGGTCCCGGTAATGCCCACCAGCCTCAGTTTTCGGGCCGGATGATCGAACCAGCGGGCCGAAAGCAGCGCCAGGGCTTTCCGGGAATCGTTTACCTGGATGGTGGTGACCGACCCGTGTATCTCCTCCCGGTCCACGACCACGGCTGCCGCTCCCCCGGCAATGGCCTCGGGGATATACTGATGACCATCGCTCTGCAGCCCCCGAATGGCAACGAACAGGTCCCCGGAGTTGAGCCTTCGAGAGTCGTAGGCAATAGCGGTGATCTCTCCATCCACGGGGCCGTATATTTTTTTCTCCGGCAGCGAGCTCAGCAGATCGGTCAAATTCATCGCTTCACTGGTCCCTTGAGTTTCTTGCGGCCACGATCACGGCCGCATCATGTCCGCCGGCAGGCTGGCAGGTCAGCTGGCAGACAGCATCCTGCTCCAGCCGGGCACCGGGCCGCGGCGTCTGTTCGACAACCAATCCGCTGCCGGTCACGGTCACCGGCAAACCCCGCCGCTGCAGCTCCCTGATAGCCTCCCTCATGGTCAGTCCCAACAACGGGGGTATCTGCGCATCCGTATCGCCGGCGACCGGGGCCGGACACAGTGTCACCAGAACGGTTTTACCGCATTCCATCAGTGTGCCGGCCGGGGGCAGTTGGTGGCAAATACGTTGACCATTCCCCTCGGTCTGAGCCCGAAGCCCTCTGTTGGTCAGTAATCCGATGGCTCGATCGGCGTCCAGACCGTCCAGGTTCGGCACCACCACCATCGGTATGGATTCATCCTGTCTGGTGGTCTCCTGGCACAGATCCATGCAGGGGCCTTTGGGCATATGGAGTATGTGTTCCATGATCCTGCGGAAAACCGGGGCGGCGGCCTTCCCGCCGGAATGAGGACTCTTGGGCTCATCCAGCATCACCAGACCTACCAGTTTGGGATGCTCCGCCGGAAATAAACCGCAGAAGGAGGCCACGAACCGGGAGGTCGAAAATCCGCGGCCATCTTCCTTTAACTTATAGGCCGTACCTGTCTTTCCGGCCACCTGAAAGCCTTCGATCTGGGCCATCTGCCCTGTGCCGCTTTCCACCACTCGGGTCAGAAAAGACCGCAGAATGGCGGCCGTCTCCTCCGAGATGAGGCGTCGAATCGGCGTGCGGTCATACTGCTTGACCACGTTGCCCCGCCGGTCGAGGACGAAACGGACCATCTGCGGTTTCATCAGCATGCCGCCGTTGGCCACCGCCGCATAGGCGCTGATCAACTGCAGGGGTGTAACGGCCACTTCATGACCGATGGACATGGAGGCCAGGGACATCTTCGACCAGGTTCGCGGGGAAGCCAGCAGACCATTGACCTCCCCGGGCAGATCCACGCCGGTGAGATTGCCAAGTCCGAAGGCCCGGGCATATTGATAAAAGGTCTTTTCTCCCAGCTCTTGAGCCAATTTAATGGTGCCGATATTACTGGATTTCTCGATGACCTGCTGAAAGGTCAGCCAGCCGTTTTCCTCGACATCATGGATCATCTTGTGGCACACCTTCATCTGCCCGCCCTCACAATAGACCAGGTCTTCCGGTTGTTTCAAGTGCTCCTCAAGGACGGCTGCGGCGGTGACGATCTTAAGGGTCGAGCCGGGTTCAAACATGTCGGTGATCGCCCGGTTCCGACGCCAATGAACCGGAACACCTCCGGGATCATTGAGATCGTACCGGGGCTCATTGGCCATAGCCAGTATCTCTCCGGTGCCGGGGTCCATCAGGATCACGCAACCGGCTCGAGCGCCGGTATCGGATAGCCCTCTGGCCAGCTCCTGTTCGGCAATAGCCTGATATCCGGCATGCAGGGAGAGGACCAGTCCGAGACCGTCGGACGGCTCCTGGCGGGGATATTCCAGCAAAGGAATGCTGCGTCCGCAGGCGTCCACCTGTACGACCATCCAACCATCCAGGCCGGAGAGAACATCGTCATAGTGAAGCTCAACACCCTCCAAACCTGTGTTGTCAATATTGGTAAAACCCAGAACCTGGCAAGCCAGGGCGCGTCCCGGATAATATCTCTGGATCTCATCCTGATCGTAGACGCCCGATAGGTTCCACGAATCCACCAGCTGGCACTCCACCGGACTCAGCTTGCGGGCCAACCAGACAAAAGAAGGATGTTTGGAGAGACTTTTCCGGATGTGGCCGCTGGAACAATTGAGCAATTGGCCAAACAGAGTGGATAGGCGCTGAATATCCTTCACCTCAGAGGGGACGACATAGTAGGACTTGACCGGGAGATTAAAGACCAGCTTGACACCGTCCCGATCATAGATATCGCCCCGCTGAGCGAACAGAGGACGCGTCCGCTGATGTTGATTCAGCCCGCACTGGCGGTATTCCTGATTATGAAGGACCTGAATGGAAAACAGCTTGGTGACCAGAAAAATCCACAAACCAAGCCCGAACACGATGATGAGAACGATTCGCCGGCTTCCTCTGGAGCCCACTGATCATCACCTCTTTCGTCGGCCGTCGACCCTCCCTGCGGGGGCCTTCAGTGATGGCGTCTCTGGACGATTCTTACGATGTTTTCGGGACGGGGATACACAAATCCAAAACTCTTCGCAGCCGTCTCCAACTGCTGGATCCCGGAAAGATCTCTCAGATCCACCCGAAGATACTCGTTGCCGGTTCGCAGCTTCTCGACCTCATTTTCCATTGAGGCGATCCTCACCTGCTGCCGTACCACCGAGACCCGGATCCACACGTGACTCAGCGTGCCGGCAATGGAGAGAAGAAAGAGTAAAAAAAGCAACGCGGGGGAAAACCGTCGAGTGCGTCGTCGGCTCCGGGTGGCGCCTCGCAGATATCGATGTCTCTTCGTTGCCGTCATCAGCGATCAACTCCGGGAGTTCTCCGGGGAAGTTTTCGGGCGGCCCGCAGACGGGCGCTTCGTGCTCTCGGATTCTGAGCTACCTCCCGGGCAGAGGGTCTGACAGCTTTTCTTGTCAGGATCTGGATGACCGGCCGTGCCCCGCAGACACATTGCGGAAGATCTTTGGGACACCGGCAGACGCCGGAGAAACGACCGAAGACCTCTTTGACGATTCGGTCTTCCAGGGACTGATAACAGAGCACCACCAGCCGCCCCTCGGTTTTTAGAAGTTCGACGGCCGCTTCCAGGCCTTGTCGCAGTTCCTCCAACTCCTCATTGATCTCGATCCGAAGGGCCTGAAAAACTCGGGCCAGCGATTTAACGGCCAGGTGCCGGGGAATGGCCGATCGGATGATATCGGCCAGTCGAGCGGTGCTTTCGATCGGGCCTTTTGCCCGCTCCCTGACGATGACACCGGCGATCCGCCGCCACCGTCGCTCCTGACCGTATTCACGAATGAGTCCGCCCAACTTTTCCTGATCATACTCATTGACGATGTCACCGGCCGTTCTACCGTTCGAAGTGTCCATGCGCATGTCCAGGGGGCCATCATGCAGATAACTGAATCCGCGGCGGGCATCATCGATCTGAAAGGAGGCCATGCCCAGGTCGAAGAGAACGCCCGAGACCTGACTGATATCTTTGGAAAACAATATTTCCTTTAACTGGGAGAAGGGAGAATGAACCACGCTCACCCGGGGATCCCGGCTTATCGGGAGCCGGCGAAAATGGTCGACGGCCCGTTTATCGCGGTCGACACCGATCAATTGGCCCCGCCCGCCGAGGGTCTGAAGCAGCCGGCCGGCGTGCCCGCCTGCCCCGAAGGTAGCATCGACATAGATGCCTGAGAGGTCGGTCAGCAGATACTTCACCGTTTCCTCGGCCATGACGGGGCAATGAATGAGATCCGATTGTTTCTGTTGAAAGGAAGGGGTCTCGCAATGGGCGGCCATCATCCTGCGCTGCTCCGGAAGTGGGAATCCGGTTCATCGTTGTGCTCAAAAGGCGGGAAAGGGCTGAGTGGAACTATTCTTTCTGATCGATCCTGGGGCGAAAGATCTGTTCCGCCACCTCCTCGTAACTGGGTCCCTTTTCCATGAATTCCTGGTACGCCTGTGGTCTCCAGATCTCGATATGGTCGAAGGCACCGATGATGATCACATTCTTCTCTATATCCAGAGTACTTAACAGATTTCTAGGCAGAGCAATACGTCCCTGTGCATCCACCTTGGAGTCGGAGGCGTTGGCACCGACGATGCGGATATAGCGCCGCTCTTCGGGAAGATCGTTGGACAGCTGGCGAAGCTTCTTTTCGATGAGCGACCATTGCTCGGGAGGATAGATATAGATACAGCGGTCAAGCCCGAGGGTGATGACGTATCGCTCGTCCGATTCCGCTCCGGCGGCCTTGCGGAACCTGGCCGGAACGTTGATCCTGCCCTTCTCGTCGATCACGTACTCGAAGCGCCCGTAAAAGAAAGCCATGGGAACACCCTCAACAGTGAATCTTTTACCCATTTCTACCCACTTTCACCCACCGCATAGTATAAAAAAAATGCCCCCATGTCAAGGAAAATATTCCATCTTGACCATTTTTTTTACGGTCGAGTAAATATTTGGTATTAATTAAATTACGGGGGTCAGAAACATGACTGTGGAGAGATCGGGGATGCCGGCAGGCGAAGAAGGAAACTCATCAGCAAACGAGGCGGAAGGGAGATATACAGTCCGCACCCAAGCACGATCGAACTGAGCTCATCTAAAAGGCCGCGGCGGTATTTTCGGAAATAGCGAATGCAGTCCCTATGGGAGGTGATGATCATCCTGTGCTGGGCACGGCGAACGTGTGAACCGGCGTCGTGGAACACGCGAGCTCCGGCGAAGAAAATGATATCCCACCCTGAGGACGATAGCCGGCGGCAGAGATCGACATCGTTGAAGAACATCTCGAACCTCTCGTCCAGCAACCCGACCTCCTCGAGAGCCGGGCGTCGGAGCAACAGGCAGGCACCCATGGGTTGATCGACCGATCGAGTCCGCCGATGATCGAAAGGACCCATTCTCCAGGCTCCGAACACGGGACTTCCCGGAAACAGCCGGCTCAATCCGATGAATTCCCAGAGCATCATACGGTAGTTTGGAAATTGACGGCAGGACGGCTGTATTCTCTTATCCGGATACAGCAGCTGAGGTCCCAGCGCGCCCGTCCGGGGATGCTCATCCATGTACCGGAGCATCTTCAGCAGCGATCCGGGCTGCAGGACCGTATCGGGATTGAGCAGCAGCACGTATTGTCCGCTGGATTTCTCGATGCCAATATTACAGGCTCGAGTATAGCCCAGATTGTGCCGGTTAACGACCAGCTGTGCCCACGAGAAATGCCGCCGGATCATCTCCGCCGTTCCGTCGGTCGATCCGTTGTCGACCACGATGGCCTCGATCATCAGGTCACCCTGTTCGCGCCGGATCGACTCCAGGCAGTCGGAGATATAGCGAGTGCTATTCCAGGTCACGATGACGACGGATACATCCATAGAATACCTCTCAGGACGGCGAGCTGCGGCGCCATTTGCCGGACTCAGCGGTCCTCTCGTCCTGCTCTCGGCAATACCACTGGTAACCCTTCATGATGGAAAAAAAGATAAGATAATCGAACAGCAGGGAGGGTGCGGGAAAACGATTGAGAGCCCGAGCAACACCCCTGGCCACTACTCCCCATGGTGACCGCAAAAAGAATCGGAGAAGCTGCGGCCGGAGGGGAAACCTGCCTTTCCCCTGGCGATAGCCCGCCACTTGAACGCTGTGAAGTTTAAACAGCTCCCCGAGCTGTGGATGAGTTCGGAGAATGATAGGCAGAGAATCGTGACCGAAGATCTCCATGGCCCGGCAGAGACCTGAAAGATCGCGGTAATCGAACCGGTGGGCCAGAGCACCCGGGGCAAAAACGAATCTGGCGCCGTTTTGCGACAAACGGTATCCCAGCTCCAGATCCTCACCGCCGAACGAACGGAACCGCTCATCGAAAAGCCCGGTTTGAAGCAGAAATTCCCGTTCCATGGAGACATTGCCGGCGCTGAAATATCGAAAAGGTATCGGCGCGCCGGGCCGGAGTTTCTGAATACCCCGAGAATCCAAGTAGCGGATCAGGGCCGTGGGCGGAACCTGGGGGGCGCGGCGAATATTCCCCAGAACAACCCTTCTGTGGCCATCGCGATGATGCTTCAGATGCTCCCGCAGGAGATCCGGCACGGCTCGCATGTCATCGTCAAGAAAAACCACGATCCGGCCACGAGCTTGTTTCACGCCCGAATTTCGCGCCGCCGAACGACCCCGGTTATGGGGGTGTTGCAGGCAATGAAATTGGAAGGCGTACCCTCGCTGCTGAAAGAATTGACCGGTGCCATCCGGTGAGCCATCGTCCACCAGAATCACCTCGAAGGCGTCTCTGGAATAGTCCAGGGCCTCCAGCGCTTTCAGCGTGCCCACCAGCCGATCCCGCCGGTTAAAAGCCGGTATGACAATACTCACATCCACCATGTTCCCCGATGGTCTCAGGTCTGCCCCGGACTCACTCCCCGTTAGCCCTCGAGCCAATCCATCTGGGCATAATACCGATACAGTTGATCCATGACGGCGCCGATATCATGGTGCCGTTTGACCCACTCGCGCCCCTGTCGGGCTTTCTGCCGGCGCAGCCGGTCATCCCCGATGAGCCGGATGAGCTGTTCCTTGAGATGTTCGCGGTCAACCTGGATAAAGGGATGATCGGGCAGAAAGGCCTCATACTCGGCCACCATATTGGTGCAGGTGGGAATGCCCATCGACAGCGATTCCAGAGAGTTCATGCCATAGCCCCAACCACCCAGGTTGGCGATCTGATCGATGAAGATATCACAGCGGGACTTGAGCCGCAGGGCCTGTTGGTGGGATTTGTTCTCGATGAGGATAAGACGAACATCATGATCTCTCTCCAGTTCGCGGCAGATCCTGATGATATCGTCCGATCCCTTAAAATATCGATTGGTGGGCGCATGTCCGATGTATCGAACTCGCTTCCGTGGTTCCCTGAAACTGAACCGGGATAGGTCGATGGGCAAGAAGAGGTATTTCATTCGCGGATGCCGGTTGAGAAGATCCAGCTCACAGGTGAGATTGAGATCGCTGAGGTGGTCGATTTCCGGAATGACACCTCGCTGCCGGATATCGGTGCCGTGATATCCGCAGACGATCCTCTTTCCCCGGGCTTTGAGAAGCTTGATGATCCGGGCATCACGAAAGAAACCCAGGCCGCTCTCGAGGTGGTAGATGTCATAATCCAGAAGTCCGTATCTGGCGATGGCCCGGTTTATGAAAGGCGACCAGAGCGCATCGCGCATCGTAAAGAACCATCGTTCGGCTCGATTAGCCGGCTCCCAGCGGGGCGGATAACCGTGGCGGACGGCATACTCTCCCCGTGGTCCGTGGGAGCGATAGGCCGCATGGCGAGCGGACATCAGGTACGAGCGAGAACCGACCAGGGGCAGATGCAGGCAGATATCCTCCCGATAGCGGCTCCGGGACCGGAACAGGGTGACCAGCCGGCATTGATGACCCCGCTCGCGGTGGGCCTGGACGAACAGTCCCAGCGCGCCCGTATAATGTTCCGGGGCCAGATAGAGGATTTTCAGCATGGCTTTCCGATCAGGCCTGAGTAAACGTCGAACAGGCGTTTTTCCATTCGATTCCAGTTGTAGGTATCTCTGACGGCCTTCACTCCGCGACGCCCCATTTCAGCTGCTTCTTCGGGATGCATCAACAGATAGGTGATGGCCTCGGCGAGCGATACGGCGTCAGACGGTTCGACCAGAATTCCGCAGCCGGTCCGGCGGATAATATCTTCAATAGCGGGAAGCCGGCTCCCGATCACCGGCAAACCGCTGGACATATATTCGAACAGCTTAATGGGCAAGCTGTGATGGAAAACAGCGAGTGATGGCAATACCACCAGGCCCGCTTCGGCCAGCTCCAGATAGGCCGGCACAGCCGGATGCGGAACCGGATCCAGCAACTCCACACAGGTTTGAGCATCTTCCCGCTCGATCATCTGGATGAGCTGTTGCCGATAACCGGCTCCGAAAATCGGTCCCAACAGCAGCAGCTTGAGATTCTGAACCTGACTAGCTGCTCGACTCACAGCCCGGATCATCGTGGCGAGTTCACGAGCCCGTCCAAGCTGGCCGTGATAGAGAACGACCCGGTCGTTTTGATATCTGCGCGCCAGCTCCGTCGGCGCCCGACAGCTTTTAGAAAACAGCTCCGGACGGGGATAATTATAGATGGCGACGACCTTATCGCGGCCCTTTCCATACCTGCTCAGGAGAAGATCACTGGTCACCAGAACGGCATCTGATAACAGAACCAGCCATCTCTCCGCCAACAGAAAGAGCCGGGCTCCAACGCTTTTCAGGAAACCGTAGCTGCCGGCAAAATCGGTCAGCATCTCCGCAAGATGTTCGTGAACATCATAAACGATGCGGATCCGCCGTCTTCTCTTCAACAGCAGCGCCAGCGGCAGCAGTTGTGGTTCGTGGAGATGATAACACCGGGCCCTTTCCACTCGAGCCGCCCGCCACAATCGCCACAGAGTTGAGAATATCGAACGGCCGGCCGGAACGGTCACGATCTTGATCCCGTCGACCAGCTCCTCCCCCCCAGACCCGACGGCCAACACCGTCACTCGTTCGTAGACCTTTCTGAGGGAAACGGCCTGTTTGTAAAAAATACGGTCATCCTGAGCATCATGGCCCAGGGTCACATGGCAGATCTGGCGCTTGGACATCTCTACGGCCGCGATGGAAGATGGAGAAGATGAAGGAGACGGTTCTTTTCCCCCGCCGTGAAAAAATTGGTGACAAGGAGACCAAGAGGATAACAGACCAACAGCAGCAAAACACGCAGAAAAAATGGCTCTCCGAACCACTGCCGGAGGAGAAAGATGAGGACGGACACAAACACCAGCTTGGCTAATCGGCTATATTGATAATGAACCGGATAGATACGCTGCACGATGGTAAACAGCGATAGGGCCATGACGAGATATCCGGCGAAGGTGGCCCAGGCGGCACCCATGATCCCCCAGCGGGGAATAAGAATGAGATTGCCTATAATATTGACCACCGCCCCAAGACCGGTGAACAGAGGAACGTATCGGGTTTTCTTCTTCAGGTAGATTCCGGGCAGGAAAATCATGTAGGCCCCCATCATCACATAGGCCAGCAGGATAATGGGAACGATGCGGGTGCCTGACCAGAAGTCGGGTCCGAAGACGGTCAAGCCGCCCAATTGTACGCGGACCAGATCGTCCACAAAGAAGGACACGGCCAGCAATAAAAATCCGCCGGACAGAACGAAATAGGTCAGTACGGCGGCGAAGCTCCTTCTTGCCCGCTCCTCATCTCGTCCCAGTTTCAAAAAAAAGGGCTGCCAGGCAAACTTAAAGGCCATCACCACCAGAAGCATGAATAAGCCCAGTTTATATCCGGCGTTATATACGCCAACGACTTCCAGACCCTTCATCCCCCGAAGCATGTAGCGATCGATCAACTCCATGGTCATGGAGGCCAGACCGGAGGGAATGAATGGTAATCCGAATTTCAGCAGGTCTCCGGCCATCCCGGGGAAAAATCTCAGGGTCATTTTTTTCCACAGAACCGGCAGCAGGATGAGCCAGCTGAAACCCGAGGCGATCAGATTGCTCAGGAAAACACCGGAAATACCCATCCGCAGATGAGCCACCAGATAAATATTCAGCCCGAGATTGAGAAGTACATTCACGAACCGATAGGCCACGAACCCTTTCGATCTCTCTTCCAGACGAAGGAGTAAATAGGGGGTTGTCGACAAGGTGTCAAAGAACAGAATACCGATAGCCATTCTCAACACCCCGGCCATCTGCGGCCGGCCGAGGATCAAACCGGATAGAGGAGCAGCGAAAAGGAAAAGCACGAAAACAAAAACCACGGAAGTGCACGTGGTCATCAACAGGGTGGTCGAGAGAACCTTTTTCCTGCTTTCATTTTCCTCTTCCAGGGCATAGAAGCGCAGAAAAGCGCTGTCCAGGCCGTAGAGAAAAAGAATGTTCACGAAGGCAATGAACGTATAGAGGAGAGCGACCAGTCCGTAATCGGCGGTGGTCAGATAATTAGTGTAGAGCGGCAGGAGAAAGAAACCGATGCCGCGGCTTAATATGTGACCGAGCCCATAGATGCTCGAATGCTTGGTCAGTTTTTTCAAGTCTTCAAAGAGACTCATGGTCATCTCGAAACGGACAGATCGAGGACGTAGGTGTCACGGAATAGGCCTCGGGCGCCAAAGGTTTCCTTAAATTTGCCCAGGCCCCAATTGGGTTCCATGTTCAGCGTAAAGGTCCCGAAATCAAGATATCGAAAATCTCTTCCACGTCCCCAATCCATAATATGATAGAAGAGCAAGTTCACCGGGCGGAACTTCTGAAATTGGTCCCGGTGACTGATATAGAATGCCAGTATCACCTGAGGATTGCAGATAAACAGCACCACGCCGGCCAGCTGCTGTCTGTCTCGATAAGCACAGAAAAGACGTATCTCATCCGGAAATAGTTTTTTCAAATGGAGCAGCTCCTCCAGCGTATGCGTGGGGGCGACATCGTGCCGCATGCGAAGGTTCTTGCGCAAGATTTCATAAAAACCGGCAAAATCATCCGATTCTCTGATGGTAACGCCCAATTTCATCGCCTTCCGGGCAGCCGTTCTGGCCTCGCTTTTAAAGGAGGCGAAAACATCTTCATCTTTTCCCGGCAGGTGAACCACGCTGGTCAGCTCTCTCTTGATATATTGGAATCCATTCCTGATCAGGCTGAAGTCGATCGCATTGCTCAGGGAGGCACTATAAAATATGGGCGGCGGCGTCAGCACCGCCCGATTGAATCCCTGGTCTTTGAGATACCCCACCAGGGTCTCCACCAACAGATGGCAATCCCGTATGCCCAGGCGCGGCCGCACGACGAAACCTCCATAGGAGGCGCCGGCATGCGAAATCAGCATTCGGTCTCCGTTCTGTTCACGGATGACGGCCGGGAGAACGGCCAGCATGCGATTTTTCTTTCGGAAGATGAGATGATGGGATCGGAAACGATCCGGAGGGTGGTAGGATAGAAAGCGTTGACGGTGGAAAATAGTGCCGTTTTCGGCGGTGTGAATGAACTTCTCCCATCGAGAGCGATCATTCGGCTGGTAGACATCGACATCAACGCACATCGGCATCTCCCCCGATTATCGGATCACAGCGATCTTGCCCGCTCGACTCAATCCAACCTGGTTGGTCGCCAGGAACAGATAGATGCCGCTGGACACACAGGCACCGGCTTCATTCTTCCCATCCCAATGGATCTGGTTGAGGTTATTACGGAGCATGTGAAGCTCTCGGACAAGCTCTCCGGCCAGCGTGTAGATGGTGACCGTAGAACCGTCGGCCAAACCGGCGATGGTCAGCGGATTCTGGCACTCATCCGGGAAAAAGGGATTCGGATACACAGAGATCGATTTCATATTGATCACCGGTGGAATGATCCCGGACTCATAACGGTTTAATCCTCTATCCGTAGCAATCCAGATCACCCCGGTTTCGGCATCGACGGCAATATCCTGAATCCTGTCCGATACCAGATCACTGTTCCCGGTGGTGAAATGCGTCCACTGGTCCGCCCCGACATCGTAAAAGCTGAGCCCGTCATCGGTTCCCACCCAGATGTTATCACGAGCGTCGGACGCAACAACATTGACCGACTCGTTGAGCAGACCGCTAACCGTCGAAAAATAGAACCTCTCATATTGCATGACGCCAGCGGAAGTCCCGATCCAGACGATGTCATTTCCATCCACGCAGATCGAGGTGACGTTATCGTTATCGATCATCCGGCTGGGATCGGCGCTGGTTTCACTGTAAGTCGTCCAGGCGAACTCCGGATCGTCGTCTTCCTTATTGAAAGGGGTGCCGGCATCGTCGAACCGCGACATCCCCTCCTGAGTGGTGCCCACCCACTTGATTCCTTCTTGGTCGATGGCCAGGGACTGAACCTCGGTATAGGCTAATCCGTCCCGAATGGAATAGGCCATCCATTCTGTACAGGTGGAGTCGCAAACCACCAGACCGGACTCCACCCCGAGGTAATTGAGAAACCAGATGTTTCCCTGGAGATCCTGCTTCAAGCCGGTCACGACGACATACAACGGGTTTTGCAGAATTCCCCTGAGAGCACTATTATCCTGGTTAAAATATGTCCAGGCATCATCCTCTTTTATCAACGTACCCTGATCATCGAGAACGCTCACCCCTCTACCCCAGGAACCGAACCACAGGCGGCCATCATCATCCGGCAGTAAACCCAGCAACCGGCTTCCCGTCCGCAAACCGTCGGAATCGTCAAAAACGGTCCACTCCCCCTGTGCCAGCCGGCAGGCCTTGGCAATATAATCGGGATCGACCGGAGCCAGGGTCGTGACCCAGACGTTCTTCTGATGGTCGACGACCACTCGCTCAATATTATTCTCATTGGGGCCATCGCCAGCATAACGGATCGTCTCTTCCCCCTGAATGGTCAGAACGCCATTATCCTCCGTACCGAGCCACAGCCACCCCTGGTTGTCGACATCAAGAGAGGTGATGGCCTCACCACCCAGATCCTGAATCCATGAGTCTCGATAGACATACAGGCCTCGTGAGGTTCCGGCCCAGATGGCATCCTCGTAGAATATCAGATCAAATATTTTCGTATTGGCTGGCATGCCTTCCATTTGAGAAATCCAAGTGCCCTCGTGAAAGATGCTGACGCCCCGCCCAGTGCCGGCCCAGATGGTCGTATCGACCAGAACCAGGCAGTCGACCTCATTATCCAGCAGCCCATTCCGAGTCGTGTAATTGGTCCAACTGGCTGAATCCTGAAGATTGGGCACGTACTCAGGGTGTTGATACCGGGCTCTGGCGATGCCGTCCTCAGTGGCCACCCAGATCTCGTCGTCCCGATCGAGGAAATCGCGCACATTTCTGACCGGTACGCGACGCTCCGAAAGGTAATTCTCCTTCCAGAAATACTCCCCCTGTGTCTCGTTCCATGCGAAGAGACTGATGCCTTCCTCGGTTCCCACCCAGATACGATCCTCCGTGGCCAGAACAGCACCGCTGACCTTTCCAGCGATACCATCGAATTCAGTATAGGTATTCCAGAGTTCATCTGCCGGATGGTAGGTGGACACGCCTCCACCATTCGTGCCGAACCAGAGTTTCCCGACACGGTCCACGCTCAGCGAGAGAACATCGATGCATCCCAGCCCGTCCACATTGGTGTATTTGTCCGTCGTCCCAGCGGCCGTTTGAATTCTCAGAACTCCTCCAGAAGTCGCACACCAGAGGTCATTGTTAACGATCTCGATCTGCCGGATGAAATTGGTATTGGTGTAAGTCATCCAATCACCCACTTCAGCCTGACCCGAGGCAGCAGCCGTCATCTGGAGAAGGATCAGAATGTAAAACCACCAGGGTCTCGATGGCCGAACATCCTGGTGATGGCGACGAATACGGTCCAGGTTCAATTTCATAGCGCGCATCATACCTTCACGATCGATGGGGTCTTCTTCTCAGAGCGGCTGCCGCCAGCATCAATCCGGCGATCACACAGCAGAGCGGGCCGGCCCATTCTCCGTGCCGCTGATAGAAGGTCGACTCTGACCACAGGGGCAGTTCCGCCAGAACCGCTTCTTCTTTGAAGATAGGAGTCTGATGGCTTGACCGGCCGAAAGGATCGATGATCATGGAAACACCGGTATTGGCACAGCGGGCGATACTCACCCGGTTCTCGATCGCCCGGAAGATGGCGATCCCGGCGTGTTGAAAGGGCGCCGGCGTTCGGCCAAACCAGCCGTCATTGGTGATGACGACTAAAAAATCAGCGCCTCGCTCCTGAAATCCTCTGGCCAGTTGCGGAAAGATAGACTCAAAGCAGATCAGCACACCAAAATCCGCTTTGGGATGCTGAAAAATGGTCCAATCCTGTCCGGGAGTAAAATCGGCCTCGCCCATGTTGATCTTCCGAAGGAGAGGAATTTTTTCATCGTAGGGTATCTTCTCGCTGAATGGAACCAGCTGCATCTTGGAATAACGCTGTATTTCCCGACATTCGGGTGTAATAAAGAAGGCCGAGTTGAAATACTGATACTCATCTCTTTCTTCAATATAGGAATAATCGGGCGATCCGGTCAACAGGTACAGGCCGGTCTCATCGACGAGATCCCTCACTTTGATGAAATGCTTTCTTTGCCGGACCAGATAACAGGGGGTGGCCGTTTCCGGCCAGATGACGAGGTCGGGGTGATACGGTGCCACCTGACGTGTCATCCGAAGCAGCACATCAAAATTATGATCGATGAATCTGGAGTCCCACTTAAGATCGGGATCCATATTCGGCTGAATCAGGGCCACTTTTAGATCGCCGGTCAGTTCTTCCGCCGGGATGATGCTTTTCCCATGAATATAAGGAATCAAGATCATCGGTACGATCAAGAGAAGAAGGAACCATCTGCGCGGCAGACTCCGGAGAGACCAGAAGATCAGCACATTGATCGATACCAGCCAGAAAGAGATACCGTAAGGTCCTGCCAGGCTGGCCCATTGAATCAGGGGAAGATATTCGGTCTGTGAATAGCATAGAGATGTCCATGGAAAACCCAACTGACCCAGAGAACGGATATACTCCTGCGCCGTCCAGAAAAAAGGAAAAGCCCAGATGGCCGAAGGACCCAGGCGCCGGACCGCAAATCCGTAGATCGCCGTGAAGATGCCCAGAAAAAATGATAACAACCCGATAGTGGCCAGAGAGCCCGGTAGAGTCGCCCAGGCCACCCAGAAGAAGGTGCCGGAGTATAGGACCAGCCCCATGATCAATCCCAGGCCCAAAAAGGGTTCCGATCTATTATCCACCAGGGCGAACAAAAGGGGCACCAGGCAGACGAAACCCAGAAACCCCAGATGATAGATCGGAAATGACAGGGCCATGAGCAGGCCGGCAAACGCACAGAGACCCAGGGTGCGTTTGCGGAGAAACTTGAAGCTCCTAAGCGCCATATTTGGTCAGCCTGAGGGCGTTTGCTAATAGAAGCCCCATGAGGTGCATGGTCGGAAAACGTCCCAGACATCCTCGGGCGCATTCAGACTCTCCGAAGGCCGAGGCCGCATCGGGCCGGCTATATCGAGAGTACAGGAGCAGTGGGACGGCATGCCAGCTATGGGAATGAAGGACGGCCGGGGTGGAATGATCCCCGGTGACAGCCAGGACATCCGGCTGCAGAGAGGTTAATCTGGGCAACAGCCGGTCGGTCTCCTCAATGACCGAGACCTTGCGGGCGAAATCTCCATCCTCTCCGGAACTGTCAGTCTGTTTCACGTGCACGAAAAAGTAGTCATAGTCGTGGTAATGCCGTTCCAGTATATCGAATTCCTCGGCCAGAGATCCGGGTGCGCCGAGGGCATCCATGCCGGCCAGTCGAGCGACCCCCTTGTACATGGGATAGGCGGCGATGGCGGCTGCTGTGATCCCGTAGAGTTCCTGGAAAGACGGTAAAGGTTCGTAACGATCGAATCCGCGCGTCAGGATCATGTTGGCAGGGTGTTCCCCGGCCAGTCGTTCTTTGGCCAGATCCAGAAATTTCCTGACGATCTTGGCTGTCGGTTCAGCTGCGGGACTCAACGCTACGACATCTTTAGGTGGTACACCCAACTGTTGCGGATCCGTATCGGCCAGCTCGCCGGATAGGTCCGGCCCCCGGAGTACGAGCATGGCCCGATGTTCCTTCACAGTTCGCAGAAAGATCTCCACGCCGGGAATTTGGATGTCTTCCAGAAAGTGAATCAGCCGGGTATTTTCCTCATTGGAGATACGTCCGGCCCGGCGATCGGTCACGCGGCCCCGATCATCGACGGTCGCGAAGTTGATCCGGGCCGCCACATCGCTGGGCTGCAGTTGGAAATCGATGCCCAGAGCAGCCAGCACTCCGCGTCCCACTCGATATTTCAGAGGATCATAGCCGAACAGAGCCAAATGTGCCGGCCCGCTGCCCGGGGTGACGCCCAGAAGAATCGGATCTATCAATCCGCAGGAAGATGCTTGCGCGAGCCTATCCAGATGAGGCGTTCTGGCCGTTTCCAGCTCGGTTTTACCGTTCCGCTGCTGCGGGAGCCCGCCTAAACCATCCATCACCAGGAGAACGATCTTTGTCTCAGCCGGAATGACCAGATCTTTCAACAGGTGTAAAATATCCACACGACTCCCCCTAAACCCTTGTATTATTTACAGGAAAGTATACCCAAAAAAGGGAGTCATGGCAACCAGAAAATATCGCCTGATGAAAAAACCACCCGATATACCGGGTGGTTTATCTCACCGTTCTGTGGTTTGCGGGGAGGCATCCCAAACCCAGAAGGTAGGCTTTAAAAAAGGGGGAGTTTGGTGGAGCCCGAGCGGAGCATTATGGAAGGAGTGCTCCACCAAACCGATGGCGTGTCAGATACTCCCCCTTTTTCAAGGTCTCTCCTCCGTCTATCCCTCCTCTTCGACGGTCTCGAGTTCACTCTCTTTGTCGGAAATTCCCGATCTATCAAGAAATTGGATTCTGGCCGCTTGAACCTCTACCACATGGTGAGTCTGTCCTTCCTGACTTTCCCAGGAGCGGCTTCGTAAACGTCCCTCCACCAGGAGGGGACTTCCTTTATGGAGAAACTCGCCGCAGAGGTCGGCCCAGCGACGCCAGGCCACTACGGTTACAAAGGTCTCCTCTTGTTGCCAGTCTCCGTTGCTGTCTCGATACGGAAGGTTGACGGCTATTCGAGCATTACAGACCGACAGACCGTCCTTAATCTGTTTCACCTCGGGGTCCCGGGTCATTCGACCGATGAGGATTACATGGTTGAGATGAGGCAGTCTGAGCTTGGCCATTGGATCTCCTTTCCCGGTTATAGAATAAAAAAGGCTTGTTGTCATTGAACTCACAATCTATCTCTGAAGGAGGCAAGGACCATGCCAGAGCGAATAAAGCCATTCACGGAAACCGTAAATGGCTTTATAACAACGTATTATTTCTCTAAACCGGGTGTTTCCGAAAACAGCTTTAAAGAAAAATCATCGGATATTATGAGTACTTAATACACAATTATTCGATCGTCCTCCGAAATATAACGCCAGTGCATGGTGGCGAGGACGCTATCGTTCCGGATATTTGGGTATTAAATACTCAATATCATCCTCTTTTCTTGCCTTGTCTGACTCGTCTATCGAGTCCATATCGCAGTATTTTCTTATCCAGACCTTTACGACTTAATCCCAAGGCAGTAGCTGTTCTGCTCTTGTTCCAGTTGTTTGCTTTCAACGCCTCCAAGATGAGATCCCGCTCAAGCCCAGCCACTTTCGATTTTAGCGGGCTGCTCTCTTCAAGGCTGCTATATCGCTGTATATGATCTGCGTCATGAATCTCTCGGGAAACATACTCGATGGTAATATTCGAGCCGCTACCCACGAAGGTGACCATCTTTTTAATCTCATTCTCCAACTGGCGGACATTCCCGGGCCAAGAGTAATTGACCAATAAACTCATGACATCTTCCTCAATTCTACCTACCTGTTTGCCGACCTTGCTGCTGTAGGATTGGAGAAAATGATCGGCCAGTAGAGGAATATCTTCATTCCTCTCCCGCAGTGGGGGCAGTTTTATATGGATGACGTTCAATCTATAGTACAGATCATCGCGGAAACGCCCCCTCTTGACCTCCTCCTTCAGATCTTTATTGGTCGCCGAGATGACTCTCACATCTACCTTGCGATATCGAATCTCACCGACCCGTTTAATCTCTCCCTCCTGAAGAACTCTCAGCAACTTGGCCTGGGTGCTGGCATTGATATTACAGATCTCATCGAGAAAAATCGTTCCGCCATTTGCCGCCTCGAACAAACCGGTTTTGTCGCGGGTGGCACCCGTGAAAGCGCCCTTCTGATGTCCGAAGAGCTCACTTTCAATGAGATTTTCAGGAAGCGCGCCGCAATCGACGGCAACAAATTTCTGGTCCTTTTTCCATCCATTGAAGTGAATCGCTCTGGCCACCAGCTCCTTCCCAGTTCCACTTTCCCCCTCCAGAAGCACTGGAGCCGGGCTTGCCAGTACATCTTTAATTATGCGGTAGACTTCCTGCATTTTATCACTTCTACCGATAATCTTATCGAAGCAGTATTGATTTTCAACCTGTCTTTGCAAATAAACATTTTTCTGCTGCAGGAGTTTTCTTTCAAGGGCACGATTGACAGCAATCAGTATTTCATCGATGCTGATGGGTTTGACAAGATAATCATAAGCCCCTTCACGAATGGCTTCGATAGCCGTCTCCAAAGATTCATAGGCGGTCATCATGATCACGGCGATATCCTTATTCACCTCTTTGATCTGCCGCAGCACCTCAATGCCGTTCTTACCTGGAAGACGTATATCAAGCATGATGACATGGTAATATTCCGGATCCTTGGCGACTCTATCAACGGCCTTTAGACCATCAGCCAGGAGATCAACCTGAAAACCTTGTTCACTGAGAACTTTCTTCAGAAGTTGACGCATATTGACTTCATCATCAACAACCAAAAGATGTCTGTCGCCTTCCTCAGTCATCACTGGCAGCCACTCCTTTCCTGCTTTCGACAAAGGGGAGCAAGACCGTTATTGTCGTCCCATTGCCGATCTGGCTTTCGACTTCAATCCGGCCGCCATGCTCCTCGATAATCCGATGGCTTATGTAAAGACCCAACCCTCTTCCACCACTTTCAGCCCTGGTCGTAAAAAAGGGCATGAATAATTGTTGGAGATGTTCCCTGGAAATACCACAACCGGTATCATCAAATCGCACGGCGATATATCGTTTCCCGCTTTCCCCAACCCATATGCGGGATAGGAAATTTCGATCTCTTCCGGAAGGGTCCCGAATCATCAAGGTCGATATCTTAAGGTGTCCTCCTTGAGGCATTGCTTGAAAAGCATTCAAAATGATATTCACGAAAACTTGTTCTAACTGTTTCAGATCTCCCATAATTTTTTGATCTTCATTATTTTCCTCGAGGACAACGTCCACATTTTTCGATCTGCTTTCATATTTAAGCAATGATATAGCATTCTTAATAATTTTTTGAAGATAGAGAATTTCAATCTGCGCTCTCGGTTTGGAAAAATCTAGGTATTCTCTGATGGTCGATTTGCATCGTCCTGCCTCTTTGTTGATGATCTCAACACCTTCCCGCATGGGATCATCTTTGGGGACCTTTCTCAACAGATAATCGCTGTAGCCCAAGATGACGCTCATAGGATTATCGATCTCGTGAGAAATACCTGCGGCCATCTGACCCACCGCAGCAAGTCTTTCAGAGCGTATCAACTGGTCCTGCATCTTTTTAAGATCCATATACTGGCCGTAGGCTTTTCTGATAAGCAAAACCGGGAGGAGAAGGAGAAGAATGGCCCATTTACCCAAGGCAAAATTAACCATCACCATCAGATAACCGATGGCCGACAGGACCACCAGATAAGGAATGGTCCAGGAATGATTCTTCAACCAAATTGCTTTTGGAGAAATACCTTCGCTGAGGCCAATGGCAATACTAAGAAGACCGCTGTTTAAAAGAAAATAGACCGCAACCGTGAGGATAAAAACGAGGATAAATTGGGGAGCTTCTATGAAATTGATCGTATCGGCCAGGCTGTGAAAAATCCACGAGGATACGCCCATGGTCAGCATGAATAGGGCGATATTGAAAAGAATTTTATACAGCGGAGCGCGACGGAGCACTAGCGATGAAGACAATGCACCAAGCACTCCGTATAACATAGCAATTGAAGGGCCAAAGAGCATTAATATTGGAATGTCAACAGCCGTACCTATGGATAGGCAACCACGTAATGGTAATTGTATAACGAAAGCTTCAGAGATAATTACAGCAACTGCCCAAAAAATAATTTCTTTTGCATTAATACAGAGATATGTCGGTATGTTGAAAGAAAAGAAAAAGAAACCCGAAAATATAGCAGTCAATAGCCATATAAGAAATAGAAATGCTCGGCATTCTTTTGATAGATTTCCAAATTGCATTGGCATTTCTTAATTATAGATTAGTACTGAGTCGAATCATGCCTTATTATTAACTTTATGCTCTTCGACTGATACTTCACCATTATTAATTAATTCAATGAATACTTTAACTATTTCTGGATCAAATTGTTTTCCTAATCCCTTATGCAATTCTTGGATAGCTACTTCAATAGGTAACGCAGGCCTATATGGTCTATCCGAAGTCATTGCATCAAATGCATCAACTACTCCAAGTATTCTCGCTCCGACAGGAATCTCCTCTCCCTTAATTCCATCGGGATAACCCAAACCATCATACCTCTCATGGTGATGACTGACATATCCTTCTGCTTTCTTCAGAAATTTTAATTTTCCGGCGATTTCGGCACCCATGTTGGGATGCTTTTGCATCTCGCGATATTCGCGATCGTTCAATCGACTTCTTTTCCGCAGAATGCTTCTATCAATACCTATTTTCCCGATATCGTGGAGGCGGCCCGCAAACTCAATCGATTCGATTTCCCGCTCACTCAATCCCATGGCTCGTGCGACCTTTTTTGCATATTCCGTCACCCTGTCCGAATGACCGCGCGTGTAGGGATCGCTGGCATCCAGGGCAGAAGCCAGGGCGGCTATGGAATCGAAATAGGCATCACGTAATTCCATGTACAACTTATATACATATCTTGCTAAAGCCAAAGGTGCAAAAATTGAAAATATCGCTAACCAACCATATCTGGTAAACAAAAGAGCTACAACTAAACCAAGAGGTGCTAAAATTAAATCATGGCTTACAGTCCATTTGAAATCGACATACCACACTCTAAGCGGTGAAATTTTCTCAGTCAATCCAATTATTGAACAAGTTAATGCATTGTTAACGAAAAAATAAGTTGGGACACACGCTATGAACGGTAATATTATTTTAATATATGGAATATTTGCTGGTGAAATAGTCCTTAGAATAACGCCACCTAATAGTACATATACAACAGCTGCAGAGCCGGCAGTAATAACATATTGACTAGAATTAAAAAGCAATTTGTAAAATGGTACTCTTCTAGCCAACCCTGAACTTACTAGCGCTTCTAAAAGACCAAACCATATTGCTAATTGAGGGCCATATAGAATAATAATAGCAAAGTCTAATGCTGCAGTTACAGTGACAAAAGCTCCTCCCCTTGGGGTATTAATTACAAATTTCTCTGCAGCGACAACTAAGACAGCCCAAAGAAATATCTCCCACCATTTTCCTGGCCATTGCTTCTCTATCAATGGCTCAGAAAGATAAAAAAGCATAACAATTGCAACTGCTGAAACAACAGTTATAAATATCCACGAAGATATTGGTAGTGGTGATTTACGAAAAGATAATATCATCTTTCTTTCGATTCTGTATATTTAAGTATAAATGGATGTTATAAAAAAGACCGACATCTTTTACCATTTCATTACCAGCCGCCCTTGGCAGCCAGACTCTCAACAACAGTCGCCAAGAAGACAATGATCGAAAACAACATCAGTACCAACCCCCCTTCTTTGTAAGCTTTGATTTGGTACAAGTCAAAGCTCGCTCCGCTCGGGTTGATACCGCTTCGCTTCGGTAAAAGCAGATGCCGGTCTTTTTATGTCATATTTTCTTTTCTTGACTTGGAGACCGCGCCGACTGATCTTTCGCCAAGATCAGTTTTCCAATCAGGTCGGTCTCTCCTGAGTCAATAACCCTCCTCTGGAATCGGAAAAATAGGCCGTTAAGCCCTTTTTGTCAACACTTTTCTCAAATAACAGCTATAACATTTTTAATAACAGTTTGTTAAGAGAGGCAAAATGTTGGCATTTTTGCCATGTCTCAGACACAATTTTGACTTTGGACTAATTGAGATAGATATTCTCAACCAGGGTTCCCTTGGCCAGCATAACCCCCTGTTCGACAATATTACGTAATTCTCTCACGTTCCCAGGCCAATCATGCATGAGGAATTGGGTCCGTGCTTCCTGAGAAAAACCCCTTATCAATTTTCCATATTTCACTTTAAATTCTTGAAGGAAAAGATCCGCAAGTGGCAAGATCTCCTCTCTCCGCTCCCTCAGGGGTGGAATCTCGATATGAATAACATCCAAACGATAGGCCAACCTTTGTTGCAATTTTCCATTAGCTTCCAGATTCGTATCTGCCGCGTAGGCACATATCAGCCTTGGCCTAGCGTTGCACTCTGAATTGCCTAAAAGGCTTAAAAAATGTTGCTCCTCTAATAACTCCAGAAGTTGCAACTGATGCTTCAGATCAACTTCCTCCAGGGATTTCAAAAATACGGTCATTGGAGCATCCACTGCATGTTCACAAACACTCTGCTGAAAAAGTTCCCTGATCTTAGGAAAATCCATCTCTGTATCGTGACAGTGATACACTCGAAAATTTCTCTCCTCCGGATCCCGTAAACGATGAATCTTTCGTGCCAAGTGTTCCTTACCAACTCCGTTCTCACCCACGATAAGCACATTCGCGTTTACGGTGCTGGCTCGTTCAGCCAATCTGTAGATACCAACCATCCCCGATCTCGAACAGGCAACATTCAGAGCGATATTATACACTCTGCTCAACTCCCATTTCAGCTATATGGAGCGACAAACTCAGAGAAGCCCGCCAAGCACGATGATGGCCAGCTCGATATTGGATAACGTGAGAGCTGCCTGAGCGCCTGGTTGAGAATCCGCTGGCGCTCCAATGTGAACTTTTTGATCATTTGCACCAACAGGTTCCGGATCACCCATGGGACCGGCCCAAAGAATCGAATTCCACAACAGGAAGAGAACGAGGCTCAACAGTAATACCGGCTTCAGATATTTCCCGCATCCGTTCTGTCCAGAAATCGCTTCCACCATCTTGAGCACCCCCTTTCGCGTTACAGGCTGAGTTTCCATCGGTGCTCATTAGTATTGGCAAATACTATGCCAAGGGATAAAAAAACCGTTAGGTAAAACCTAACGGTTTGATAAATAAATAGTTATAATATTTAATGCTCTTCGTGCCGGTGAGCCTCAGAAAAAAAGTGGGGCATTTCACCACCGATATCTGCGAAATGACCCACCTATAAAAAACAGAATTCCTGTGATATCTCTTTAACTGTACAATACACAGTATATTAGATATTCGCTGCTTTTACCGACTCTAAACGCCAAGACATTCTCAAATCCAACATAATAGTTTATATTACAATAAGTTAGAAAGTCGCAGATTTTAAAATTCTGTCCAGTCTTTCCGCCTTGTGGTCCAATAGAACTGTGATATCAGATCGATCACCTCATGCCCGCCCGATCTCCTCCCAGTTATCCAAATCGATATCTTCTGTATCAGAAGGCTTGAGCCTCCCCAGTTTACGGTCCAGCCACCACATCGGAAGATCAATATTGAAGTAGACTTCGATAATCTTTCCGGTGTGGGGATGAAGACACTCAAACACATCATATTGATGATCATCATGTTCTCGCAGGGATTGCATGATCGATTCAAGACTCAGCACTCTCAGGAGAGCAAATTCCTCCTGTGTGGAAATAACCACGAAAGCGTTTTCGAATTTCGTACCGTCCCCGGAACGCATGATGGAATCGAGAAGACCTGTGGCAAACTTCATATGAAACGCTTCTTTATTTTCCGCTTGAAGATTTTCATACACATCGACAGCCAGCATATGAGCATGAATATCCAGATAACAGGCTTGAAGAAGACGTTTCAAGGCATTCAGGGCGGAAGAGAAGTTTTTTACATCCATCGCCTGACGGAGGATGCTGTGAGCCTCTGAGTCGAACCGAAAGGGATCATAATCCGGAGACTGCGCATAAGCCATACGCAAAACGGTATAATCGATCTTGTCCGGATCTCTTTTGGTGTTTTCTAATAGTTGCTGATAGGTCATAATGAGTACTTCATTTCATAGAGTATCCCTGATCGTAATATTTTAGACTATTCTTCATCCCGTGCTTTGTTCCTCTCATCTTGAATCTGTTGAACACGATGATGGCATTTCCGGATCAGATGACTCCATTCCTTGGGCTCCTGTTTCCAAAATCCACCACCCCAGCTCGAAGCATGAAGATACCATTCATCCGAAATCGCGAAATATCGGCAGAAGACATAGTGGACGATCACTTGATCATCATCTGCCGGAAAAACATCATCTCCAGCCGTTGAGAATATGGCCGCCTCAACGCGCAAACCATCAACCTCAGGCGCTAATCTGATAATCTCTTTAGCGGTCTTTTCCCACCGGTAGATCATCACCTCGTCGGCAGCCAAGCCTGTTTCTTCCCGATACTTTTCTGACAACCAATCGATGAAATCGGCCTGTGTTGGCATCCGATCCGAGCAGGTCGTCACCATAAAGATCAACAAACATAAGAAGATGCCAATCCACGGGTGTAGTCGTGTCGAATCGATCTTCTGACAATGATCCGGTCCATCCCCACAGGTATCCACTGGGGACATGACATTCTGTATGCCACTTGCCGATGTGCTTTCAGCCGTCACTTTCATAGTATCACAAACGTTTTCTCTTGTCAAGAAATATGTTACTTTCATCAAGAATTTCTATCTCATGTACGCTGGATACTGATACCAATACACAATATACGTGCCAATGCCATGAATAACCGCGCGGTCTCTGCTCTTGTCAGCTTCTCAACTATCAGGATCATCTCACCCTGGTCAGATAATCTGCGGCCTGTTTAATATGCTGACTGTTGGAAACCAGAAAGACGGTATCTCCTTCTTGAAGAATATTGGCTCCCCTTGGAATCTGGAAGGTCTCCTTGTCCTCATCATAGTTTCCGACGAAGACGCATTGCTCAGGAAAACCTTTGCTCTGGGCAATATCTTTTACCGACATACCGATAGCCCTTGCCTCTCTCGGGATCTTCACGGCATAGATATCAGCTTTGCCCCCGCCAAGCGTTACGATTTTACGAATCCTGGGCTGCTCAATCTCCATCATCAGCTCATTCACCAGCAGATCGGCCATCTTTATGATCGAAGTAACCCCTGCCAATTTATAAGCTTCTTCATATGGCGGATTTCTTAACCGAGCCAGCACCCGAGGAACGCCCAGACTTCTTGCCACCAGCGCAGAGGCGATGTTATCGGCGGGATTATGCATCAGACAGACCAATACATCGGCTCTCGCGGCGCCGGCTCGCTCCTGAACGTGAATATCAGTGGCGTCGCCATTGATCGTCAATGCTCCGGTTTCCGTATAGACGGTTTCGCACACTTCCGGATCTTTATCAACGGCCACAACATCATGCTTATTTTCCACCAACATTTTAATGATCTCTTGGCCGATGATTCCTGCGCCGGCTATAATCACATACATGTCCCTTCGCTCCTTTTTGTCTTGATCAACTTTTCCAGGCTTTTCTGCTAAATAATAGCAAAACCGGCAGGATCTCTAATCGCCCAGCCAGCATCCCAAATATGTAGACTATTTTAATACCGGGATGGAGTGATCCCATCTCAGCAACGGGAATGTAGCAGGGACCGATGTTGCCCAATGCGCTGAACAT
>CAZOYL010000004.1:0-21454 GCA_964584035.1 uncultured Gemmatimonadota bacterium
ATCCAGCTGCCGTCCCAGCACGATGGCAAAGGAGGAAAGAAACAGCGGCGCGGCGTACCGAATCTGCCTGATCAGCAATCCGTTCTCGATCAGCCGGCCTTTCACCCCCGGAAGGGTAAGCACATTGATCAGGACGAAAAGATTTAATCCGGCATACAGGTAAACGATCACCCGAAGCAGCTGCTGCAGGGACATCCCTCGAGACAGAAGCACGGCCAGGACCGACAGATAGATCAGGCTGAAGATCACCACGGCCAGCGCATAGACGTGAGCCCGGTCCACGGAGATGAAAAATGACTCGGAGAGCTGCCAGAGGGTCAGCATGATCATGTAGAGGCCGATCAGAACGGACAGCCGGGCCAGGTCCGGGTTGCTGAACCAAACGGCCATTCGCCCGCGCAGCAGCCACAGGATCGTTCCGACAACGACTCCCAGGACCACAAGGACCAGATACGTCTGAAGCACAATCTGCCGTTTCTCGCGGTGCAGGGGAACGAAATAGTAAATGCTTTTAGACAACCAGACACCCAGAATCAGAGACAGGGTCATGGCCAGCAGGATCACCTGGGAAAAGGTGCCGTAATCGGTCTTGGTGAACGACCGGGTGATGATCACGCCGGTCACAAAGATGGCGGCGTAATTGACCAGTTTGCTGGCCATGATGAAGGTGGAATGTTGTAGAAAACGACCCTTCTCCATGTTCCGGCAGCCTCTCGATCAGAGGGAAGCGATCTGCTGACCCGGCCGGCCTGAGGACACCCCGGACAGGTACATCTCCTGATACCGTCTCACCATGGTTCTCAAACTGAATCGTTCCTCCACCTGTCGACGGCCGCAGAGGCCCATGCGGCGGCGCAGTTCGGGGCGATCGGCCAGGGTCCAGAGGGCCTCGGCTAACTGCTCCGGCCGCCGGGGGGGGACCAAAAAACCCTCCCGGCCGTTCCTGATCAGCTCGGGATTCCCGCCCACTTGGGTGGCCACCACGGGCAGCCCGGTGGCCATGGCTTCCAGAATAGAATAGGACAGCCCCTCGACGATCGATGGCAGGACGAAGATGTCCAACGCAGTCAGAATATCGTCGACATCATCGCGGGATCCGAGATACCGCATCTGGCGGCTCAAGCCCATCCGCTCGGCTTTGCGCTGCAGCGACTCCCGCAGCTGGCCGTCGCCGACCCACAGGAAAACCACCTGTGGATTTTTCCGCAGAACCGCGGCCGCAGCCGACAGCAGAGTCTCCGGATCCTTGATCCAGTATAGCGTGCCCACCGAACCGATCAGAACGCGATCCTGGGAGATGCCCAGTTTGGATCTCACCGCCAGGCGGCGATGTTCATCGGCAGGGACGTACCGCCGGGCATCCACTCCATTATAGATGGTGGTCAGGCGCCCGGGCGGAATGCCCACCTGATGGATGTAATAGCGCCGCAAAAATTCAGCCACCGCATACAGACGATGGGTTCCCAGGGCCAACAAGCGCTGCAGGAACCGTCGGCGCCATTTCATCTGCTCCAGGTCATCGGTGAACAATCCATGGATGCAGTGCACCATCAGGGACGCCCCGCCCAGATGGGCGGCCAGAACGGAATCGAAAAAGGTGCCCCAGTTATTGGAGTGGACCACATCCACCTTCCGCTGGCGCACCAGAGCAGCCATCCTCCTGAAGAGATACTGACCGGGCCGCTGATGCAGCTGGAACACCTCCACCCCCCCGCTGTGCAGCCGGTTTTGGAGATCTCCGGTCGTTTTCAAACAACAGACGGAACTGCGGAATGTCTTCTCTTCCAGAGCATTGATCAGGTTGACTACGCCGTTTTCAAGCCCCCCCACTCTCAGGGAGTCGACCACATGCAGCACATGGATCTGGCGTCCTCTCACGAGTCCTCCCGGGAACATTCTGCCTGCGATGCCCCTTTACCCGGCCGCCGCGGCGGCAGTTCCCCATAGGCCCGGAGCAGCTGACGGGCGGCCTGGGCCCAGTTATAGCGCTCCCGCCCGGCTCTCAGTGCATTGTGCTGAAATGTCGCCAGGAGTTTTCTGTCGCCCAGCCTGGCGAAGGCCGCCGCCACACTTTCGGCCGTCAGAACAGGCAGCGTCAGGCCGCACTGTTCCCGGGACACAATATCTCCGATCTCGCCGAATTGACCGGTGACGACCGCCTTGCCGGCGGCCAGCGCCTCGAAGAGCTTGTTCGGAGCGCTGTATTGTGCATTGGGATGGGTTTCGTCGAACCCATAGTAAATGATGTCCGCCGCAACCGTATAGAGAGGCACCTGGTCAGGAGACACATGGCCCAGATAGAGGATATTGCCGCTGGCCTCGGCCCGCCGGCGGACATCATCCCGCAGGGGACCTTCGCCTCCGATAATGAGAAACAGCTCGGCCTCTCCGTCGACAGCCTCCAGCAGAGCGGACAACCTTCGCTCCTCGCTGAGCCAGGCGATATAGGTAATCACCAGGGCCGTCTCGGGTATACCCAGCCGCTGCCGCTCCCGATAGCCCCGTTCCCGCAGCGGTTCGAAATCGTCTAACCTTTTCCAGTTGCCGACGACATAGGTCTTTCGGTTTCCCCGCCGGTGGTATTCCTTCCTGAGCAGCTCCCCCACGGTGATCAGGGCATCGACCCGTTTGATGAGAACTGTTTCCAGCTTGCGGAGGAGATCCTTGAGACCCGCGGACACATTGCCGGTGAGCATATCGGGAAAGCTTTCGTGGGCATCGAACAGCACCCTGGCACCCCGCAGGCGGCCCAACAGCATGCCCAGAGGCAGGGTATCGAGATCATGACAGTGGACGATGTCGTATCGCCGGCGAATGCCTTTCATCAGAGCCATCAGCCAAAAACCCACTAAAAACGGAATCTGGGAAGCCCCCCGGCCATGGCGCGAGCTGAGAAAGATCCTCTCCACCTGGATGCCGTCGACCTGCTCCCGGGATGGTTTCTTGCGATCCCGGTCCCAACCCAGCACGGTCACCTGGTAACCGTGTTTCAGCAGAGTTGTGGCCTCCGCGTGAACTCGGGGATCGGGTTCGAAACAGTTGGTCAGCAGCATCAATACCCGTTTGCTCATTCGCTCTCCGGGCCGGATGAATCCGTTCCCGCTGGAAATTCATACAGCAGCACACGGGGACCGGGTCTGTTAAGAACCCCGGGATCGAAATCCCGTATCAGGCGGCCCTGGCTGGTCACCTGGTCGTAGAATCGAACGAAGGTTTGAAAGCTGATCGCCTCGGAGCCGCAACGATATCGCGACATCATCTCTGCGGTGGTGACCAGATAGCGATACTCCTGAGAACGATAGGTCTCCAAGGCCGACACGCCCCACTGTTTGAGAGGGTTTCCCATGTCGCAATCATACTTGGAATCCAGCGGGAAGGCTTCGGCGAACTCCTCTCCCTCCATCCACCAGGGATGGCTGATCTCGTAGACATGGAAGGTGGGTTCCTCAACCGTTTCCAGATAATATCGATAATAGACGGTGGCATGGGTGGTAAAGGGACCGGTTCGGCATTCCTTCTCGGCTCCGGCCAGCAGCTCGGTGATCCGAGCCGGGCTCATTTTCAGCGGCACACAGTAGTCGTCGACCAGAATTCTGCTGCCCAATGGGATGTTGGCCTCGATCCATTCCTTGGCCACCGTGCGGGTGTCTTTCCGGGCCATCCGGGCGTTGAAGCGAATGATGGCCTCGGTCGAGGGGGCGATGATCAGAACGGTCAGCAGGATCATCACCATTCCGCTGCCGAAGCCGGCATTCCTGGCCCGGGCCGGGACCAGTTTTTCGGCCAGATCCACCACCAGGCCGGCCAGGGCCAGGGCCAGCAGAGGATAGACGATATTGAAATGCCGGGCCTCGGCGTAGGAACCAAACAGCAGGCCGGAAATGATAATCACGCTGAGGACGGTCAGAACGATGAGCCAGTCCCCCCGACGCCGGCGAACGATGAGATAGAGCAAACCCGCCAGGGACAGGCCTCCCATCACCGGTCCCAGACCGTCATTCTTCAGAACCACCCCGGTAAAATGAAGAATGGGGCCTATCAGCCCATCGAGGAGGCCGGTCAAGGAAAAGGCCGCCGAGGATCCTGATCCGGCCAGATGGGGTTGAAACCAGGTGGCCAGGTTGGTCTCGACCCAGTAAGGGTCCAGCAGGTTATAGGGAGATCCCAGAAAAAAACCGCAGCACAGGAACAGCGGGGCCAGAAGAAGTTTTCCGTTGAGCACTTGGCCCCACCGGAAGGGCCGGCGGGAGGCGAGAAAGGCCAGGTGGGCGTAGAAGATCGGAATCAGCAGAACGACCGGGGTATACTTGGTGGCCATGCCCAATCCGGCGAACAGACCGGCCAGAACGTAATCCCGCCAGCGGCCGTCGGTGCTGATCCGATAGATGAAAAAAAAGGACAGCAGGGCTAAAAAGGCCATCGGGACATCGGCCTTGACCTGTTGAGAGCTCCTTACATGGGCGAAGGTCAGACAGAGAAACACGGCAGCCGCCAGGGCCACGCGCCATCCATACATCCGCCGGCCCACTCGATAGACCAGCCAGACGGTGGCCGTGCCCAGCAGGGCCGTTGTGATCCGGCCGATGAGCAAAAAAGCGGTCAGGTCGTTGATGTACAGCCGGGCCAGATCCTGCATGCTGGCGAACAATCCGGCGATCCGGCCGATCAGATAGAACAGGCCGTACTCTATAAATAACAGATACATATACAGGGCCGGCTTGTGGAACCAGTGCGGATTCAGGTCGCCGGTCCCGAGACTCATGGCCCGGTTGATGAAATGGCGCTCATCGGGATAATACGAGGCCGGCAGACCCTGACCGACGCCCCAGACCCGCAGGCTCAGAGCAAGCGCCACAACGATCAGCACCAGAATCAGTTCTTTATTCCAGGATTTGCTCAATGTGATATTCCTTGATCTTTTTCGCATGGGCGAAGATGATGATCTCGCCCACCAATCCGATGGAGACCACCTGAATGCCCAAGACCATCAACAGGACGCCCAGCAGCAGCAGAGGGCGATCCCCGATGGCATGGCCCAGCAAACGTACCTCTGTCAGGTAGAGTTTGTTGATCAGCCCCGATCCCAACTGGTTGGAACCGTTCTGCCCGATATAGAGCAACGGGTTTTTGTTGTAGTTGACCAGAAAAAAGAGGGTCAGAATATCCATCAGCCGGCGCACATAGGATCCCAGACCATAGAACCCGGTGGTTCCTTTTTCCTCCACATGCCTGACCTGAAGCTCTTTGACCCGAAATCCCTGGCGATGGGCCAGAATGGGCAGAAAGCGGAATTGATCTCCATAGATCGATATGGCTGACACCACGTTACGGCGCATCACCCGGAGACTGCAATTAAGATCGTGGAGCGGGAATTTGGTCATCCGGCGGGTGATCCAGTTAAAAACGCCCGACTGCCAGCGGTTCAATATCGGATCCACCCGGGGGTACCGCCAGCCGATGACCATGTCGGCGCCGGCCTCGATCTCGCGGAGCAATCCGGCCAGATCCTCGGGATGGGTCTGCATAAAAGAAGCCAGAGTGACGATGATGTCGCCTCTGGCATGCTCGAAACCGGCGGAGAGAGCGATCGCCTCTCCGAAAACCCGGTTGAATTGAATGATCCTGACGTCGGTATGCTCTTCTCGAAGATCCTCCAGTATTTCGAACGTCTTCCGGTTGACCCCGTCCGCCACGAAGATGAACTCATACCGGTGACCGTTTTTCTCCATTTGTTCGGAAAACCGGCGATAGATCTCCTTCAGATCTCCGATCTCCGAGGAGACAGGAATGACCACTGAAAGGTACACGGAACGAGCCTCCCTCATCGCGGCCGCCGTCCAAAGAGGACCGGCCGCGATTCTCGTTCATTCATCTTCTTCTACAACCGGACGATTGATCTGAGCGATATGATAGGATCCTGTTTTCACCACCAGCTCGCCGAGCAGTCCCAGCAAGATCAGAAAAAAGGCCGAGAAGAACATCAGTGCACAGAGAGACGGCAGGACGATGGAAAACCCTTCCGGATGCGGTTCCAGGGTCATCTTCACCGACCACAACCCCAGGACCGTGCCGAGAATCCAGAACGGCAGGCTGAAGATGCCGAACCAGTGGCCGGGATTGGGGGAAAAACGGATCAGCAGCTTGACCGTCATCAGGTCCAGAATGACCTTTCCGATGCGGGAGATGCCGTACTTGGACTGCCCGTGAATTCTGTGATGATGGTTGACCTTCAACTCCCCCACCCGGGCGCCGGCGATGGTCGTCATGGCCGGCACGAAACGGTGCATCTCGGCGTACAGATGGATATCCTTGATGATGGCCCGCCGATAGGCCTTCAGTGTGCAGCCATAGTCGTGGATGCGAACGCCCGTGAACCAGCCGATCAGCCAGTTGGCCGCCTTGGAGGGCAGAATCCTGGTGACCAGGGCATCCCGGCGGTGAGCACGCCAGCCGCTGACGACATCATAGCCCTGCCCGATCTTTTCCAGAAGGCGTGGAATATCGGCGGGATCGTTCTGCAGGTCGCCATCCATGGTGATGATCACCTCTCCCCGGGCGGCATCGAAACCGGCCGCCATGGCAGGCGTCTGGCCGAAATTGCGGCGCAATTTGATGATTCTGAGCCGATCGTCTTGAGCATGAAGTTCTGTCAGCCGGCGAAAAGTGTCATCCCGGCTGCCGTCATCGATAAAGACGATCTCGTAGGATTGATCCAAACGCTGCAGAACGCTGCGAAGCCGTTCATACAGGGGACGGACGTTATCCTGCTCATTGAAGACCGGCACGATCACAGACAACTCGATGGTTTCGCTGGCTGACCTCATCTGATGCTCCGGTCTCTGACCGCATGCCCGGGCCTCCGATCACGCGGCTTTCTAGTCATCGAAATGTTCCGGCCTCCCGGGTGCCTCCGGCAGCTCCTGCCGAGTGATGAAACTGCTGTCCGGAGTGACACCCAGATTCCCCCATGAATCCTGCCCCAGGATCCGGAAATAGTACTCGGTAAACGGCTGCAGATCGATCAGATTCATACTGTGCTGTGACAGAAAGGTGGTATCCTCCAGCGACCAGTCGTATGATTCGGCCGCCAGACCATATTCCACTCTGGCATCGGCGGGTTCGTCGGTCGACCAGGAAAGGGTGGCCGAGGTATCGGAGAGGGCCGAAATGGAGACGGCCGAGATGACCGGGGCCGTCTGGTCATCGTCAGATTCCGTCTCAAAGACATCATCGCCGGAATAGGCCGCATTGCCCGCCCCGTCGGCGCTGCGAACGCGATAATGATAGACCGTCCCGGAAACCAGATCGGATATCTCCAGGGAATGTTCCGTAACCTTGCCGCTATCCAGCTCCGTGGTCGATCCGTATTCGGCCGTCAAACCATACTCCGCCTGAGAGTCGGACAGCTCATCGGTGGACCAGCTCACGATGGCCCGGGCAGACGTGATCCCGGAAACCTGAACATTCGAGATCTGCGGAGCCACGATATCACCCTGCGTGGCCGTCTGAAAGATATCGTCGGCGGAATAGGCCGCATTGCCCGCCCCGTCGGCGCTGCGAACGCGATAATGATAGACCGTTCCCGGAGACAGGCCGGTCAACTGAACGGAATGCTGGGTGACCGGGTCGGCATCCAGGGGAGTCTGATCTCCGTAGGCCATGGTCAGTCCGTACTGCACCCGGGAATCCGAGACCTCATCGGTCGACCATTCGATGATGGCCTCCGAAGTGGATATCCCGCCGGCCGCCACATCGGAAATGGCCGGCGGCTGCGTGTCGGGCGGCGGGCCGATCGCACGCAGCAGAATGATGTACATGCTTCCCGCCCCGCTGGCCCCGCTGGCCATGTTGCCACCCAGGGTCACTCCTCCGGCAGGGATATCTCGCGACCACAGCATCAGCGGGGACGCGGAGACATCGCTGACCCCGACGCCGTCGCCGACGGCGACATAGTGATCGCTGATCCATTGGGGCAGGCTGGTAGCCCGGTGGTCATAGCCCACATAAAGGGTCACATCCTGATTGACGGTGAATGTCAAAAAGTTCTCGCTGCTGCTGGTCTTGTCGTCATTGGCCGTCTTGATCCACAGCAGGCCCTGATGCCCGCCGGGGATATCGGTCACGGTATAGGGCCGATCGACGTAATACTCCTGACCTTCCTGGAGGTAGACCGTCTGGTAGTTGGTCTTGTTGATCTGGCTCACCTCCAGCTCCTGGCCCGGCTCCGAGAAGGACAGATGCTGGATCACATCGTCGCCGGCACCCTCGTCATCGGTGACGGTCAAGGTCACCGGGATGGACCCGCCGCCGGGATTTTGATAGGTGTGTGACACGGCCGGAAGGGCCAGCGTGGAATCGCTGCCGTCCCCGAAATCCCATGCATAGGACACGATAAAACCGTCCGGATCGTCGCTGGCGGCGGCATCGAAATCCACCGTCAGGGGAAAGGAATAGGTCCCGCTCATCGGATCGGCCGCAAAAGCCGCCGTGGGCGGCAGTTGATCGACGACCTCGATCTCCACTGCGGCTGTGTCGCTGAGAGCCGGCTGGCCGTCATCGGCGACCACCAGGATGACGTCGTAATCATCGACCTCCTGGAAAGTGTAGGCCCAGGTCATCCCCTGGCCGGTGGCCACGGTGCTGGCGCCGCGGCGGATCGTCCAGCCGTAAGTCAGATCATTCCCGTTGGGGTCCCAGGATGCGGAGGCGTCCAGGTCGACGGTCAGAGGCGCCCGGCCGCTGACGGGATCGGCCGTGAAGGAAGCCTGGGGCGCTTGATTCTGCGGGGAGGATCCGAGAGGAGCGGTCTTCATGTTGATCACCCCGCCGATGTCACTTGACCGGTCGGGCCAGAACAGTCTCCAATACCCGGAGGAAGTATCGGCCACCACGCCCACACTCCCCGGCCACCAGGGATCATCGTTGAAGGCGCCGAGCACGCCGGAATAGGAATGCAGCGTGTTTCGATTCGTGGTCCGGAAGCGAATTTCCCTGCCGGCACCGGTCTCGCAGCCGCAAAAATCGAGGATGGTGACAGAACCATCCTCATGCAGGACGGGACAGACGCCCTCCTGCCAGAGGTAATCGGTCAACACCGGGCTTTCGTTCTGTTCCTGCCAGTTGATGCCATCATTGGATACGGCCAGTTTGGCGGAATAACCGGTGGGGGTGCGGTCACCGCATATCCACATGTGCCAGTTGCCGCTTCCGGTGGCCGTTCCTCCGGAAGCGTGGAGCAGACCGATGGGCCAGATCTCGTCGCCACCGCCGGTACCGATGTCTTGATAATCGATCACCTTGGTGCCGGAGCTCCAATGCACGCCGTCCGTGGAGGTCGAAAGATAGATGTCGCAGCGGACCAGGCCGCCGCTGATCGATGTGTTGCCGCCCCAGTACATCCGGATGGTGCCGTCAGCCATCACGGCCGCCTGGGGGAACTCGGGGCACTCCTCGGCGTCGCCGGTGGGACGAAAGGTGATCACCGGATTGCCGGAGTATTTCGTGAAATGGACACCATCGGCACTTTTCGCCAGGCCGATGGCCATGTTCCCGGCATCGCCGTCGGGGCGCTGGTGATCGGCGCCAACATAGTAGAGAAATAAGCTGTCGCGAAAAACGATGACCGAGCCCATGCGGACGTCGGTATCGTCCCAGGATCCGTTGGACCCCTTCGATACGACCGTACCCTGCTCGGTCCATTCGCCGGGCAGGGGCAGATCGGCAGCGGCGTCACCGCCATCGCCCCAGATCACGGTCAACATCAATAATATCAAGATCTTAATAAGATTCGATCGCCGCATAGGACATCACCTCTTCACATCGGGAAAGAAAAGGGTATCACCCCTTTATCCGCAACATTTATGCCAAAAGCATCCCTTCGGCTGGAGACTGGAGGAACGGGCCCGGCGGACCCTGGCCGGCGCCGTCGATGACCGTTCCGCTGAACAAGGTGTGTGGAATTTGAACACCTGCGCCCTACAATGTCCGAAAAATGACCCCTGGAGTCAAGCAGAATCCTCTCCGGCCTTCACCAGGCCTGAAAACAGTTCCAGATAAGCAGCTGCCTCCCGGTCCCGGCTGTATCTCTCCACGACGGTTCGCCGGGCCGCCCGGCCCAGAGACAGGGCCAGAGAAGGATCGCCCAGCAGCCGGACCAGGGCGCCGTGGAATTGGTCGGGATCGGAGGCCACCAGGCCGTCATGTTCGGCCGTGACGATCTCCCCGGGGCCGCCCTGGGGCATGACGATGACGGCCAAAGCGCAGGACATGGCCTCGACCAGGGCGATGGCAAAGGTGTCCCTGACCGACGGGAACACGAAAATATCCGATGCCTGCAGATATTTCTCGACATGGCGAACCCGGCCGGTGAAACGAACCTTCTCTCCCATTCCCCGTTCCGCCACCATCTCCCGCAGTTCCCTCTCGCAGTCGTAAGCGGTGCCCTCGGCGCCGGAACCGACTAAAACCAGGCAGGCATCGCCGTGATCGGCCAGGACCCGCTCCCACACCGCCAGCAACATGGGCAGCCCTTTGTAGGAGACCAGCCGTCCCACATAGGTGACCACCGGCGCGGCGATATCCAGCCCCAGCCGACGACGCATTTGGTCCCGTTCCGGCGATGAGACGGGATGAAACCGATTCGTATCCACGCCGTGCGGAATCCGCCGGATACGCCCCGGCCGAATTCCATGCTGGCGATATTCGGCCGCCACCTCCGAGGAATTGGCCACAAACACATCGGCCTGCCGGACTACCAGGTTGCGCAGCCGGAGGGCCATCCGAAAGGGCCAAAAGGAAGGGCTCAACCGCAGCTGTCGAAGGCCGTGATCGAAAATCTCCCCGGACATCTCGCCGTGGACGGCCTCCAGCAGCACGGCGGGTTTTCGCAGCAAACGTCCGGCAATGACGGCCGGGATCCCCAGCGTTCGAAAGCTGGGCGCATAGATCAGATCATACTGCCGCCGGTACCGGATCAGCCAGCACAGGACCGGCAGGATCATCAGCCATTTCTTCAACGCTCCGCCGCCTCGCGGCGGCAGGCGATGGACCGGATGACCCGACACCATGGCCCGCCCTGGCCGGCGGGCATCGAGCCGGCGGGTGACGATGCGCACGCCCATGCCGTATTCCCTGAGTTTTCCCGCCAGGGTCAGAATGTGCACCTCTACTCCGGCCATGACCGGATAGAACTCTTCCGTCAGGATAGATACGGTCGTGGTGGGTCGGTCCTTTTGGAACATCGGCATGCGTCCTCAGGGTACCCGGCTGCTCGCCGCCGCCGGATCCCGGGGAATCGATCATCCCCTGGAAAAGATCCGCCGGAGATGCCGGCGGATGATATCCAGCTCATATCGGTCCAGCACCCGCAGGCTTAGCAGCGACAGCACGTAGACCGCCGCGGAGATGACCAAAGCCGGGACCGCCGGCGCGGTCCCCAGCCGCCACAGCAACAGACTCATCAGCAGCACGGCGACGGCCAGCTTGCCAATCGCGGCCAGGATGGCCGGATCCCTCAGAGACCGGCGGACCGACCACCCACAGGTGCCGAAGATCGTCGCCACATATCCCAGGGTGGCTATGGCGGCGCCGGTGATGCCATAGCGCGGGATCAGAAGGATATCCAGCAATACGGCCATAGCGAATCCCAGGAGCGTGGTGATCAGCATCGTCCGCTGCCGGTCCATGGAATTGAGAAAGGTGTGCAGGAGCACATTCTGGAAGGACAGAACGATGGCGCACAGCAAAATACTGAGCGCCGGCGCGGCGGCGAGAAATTCATTACCGAACAGCAGCCTCAACAGATCGCCGGACAGAAAGATGCCCCCAACGGCCAGGGGTAACGCGACGATCATGAGATATTTCGTGCCCCGCGCAAACAGGTCCCGCTGGCGCTCCGGGTCGCTTTGAAACAGGGTCGAGAGACGCGGATAGAAAACGGCCGCCAGGATGATGGGAATGATCATCAGTCCCTCATAGATCTGAAATCCGGCGTTGTACAGCCCCACCTCGGCATCGGATCGGGCCAGCGAGAGAATGATTTTATCGACATAGGTATACAGGCCGAAGCACAGAAAGGCCAGCCCGAAGGGCAGCGCCCGGACCTGGAAGGTTTTGATGAAATGCACATCGAGGCGGGGAACGATGCGGTCCACCCGGCGGTGAAACAGGATCAGGGCGATGAGAATGGATACCAACCGGACCGCCGTGAAAACGACGGCCAGGACGATCACGCTGCCGCTGGTCAGCAGAAAGATGGTCCCGCAGGAGAACAACAGGACCCGATCGGTTATCACCAGTCGGGCCTCCAGATCGAATCGCTCGTAGGCCCGGAAAAATGCTCTCACGGTGGTGATAAAAGACCGGAAAATGGCCATGGAACCCAGCAGATAGGTGACCATTCTGATGGTTCCGGAGGATTTCAGGGCGTTGACCGTGATCACCAGAGCGACCATGGCGACGATCGACAAGGCCAGCTTCCAGACGAAGATCTTCCCGAAATACTCACCGGCCAGCTGCCGGTCTCGGGCCACCTCTCGGACGGTCAGATCGTCCAGCCCGAAGTCGGTGATGATGGCGAAAATGCTGGCCAGGGAGAGGGCGAAGGAAAAGACGCCGAAATCGCGCGAGCCGAGATGTCTGCCCGAGAGGATCATGAGAACGAACAGCAGCAGGCCGGCCGAGGTGGTCAGGCCGGAGAAGAAGGTGTTCCTGACCAAACTGGCGCGCTGATCCCGTCTCCTCTCTTTTTTCATCACATCTCCCGGGAAGGGTCCGGTCGAACTCTCACCCGACGGAACCATCGAACGATCGGCGGATGGACCGCTCAGTGGTCGATCTGATCCCGCTGGAAAACCCCCACGGGCTGAGAGGGTACCGAGAGGATGGATCCGTTCCAGCCCAGGACCCAATAGAAATAATTACAGGCGGGATCGCCGAGGAGGACCGTGTCATCGATCCAGGCAGTGTCGGTTACCACGGCCAGAGCACTGTCGGGCATCGCCAGGGGATCGTTAAGGCTGCGATACAGCCGGTAGGCGACGGCCCCGGGCAGGGTCGGCCAATGCAGTCGAATGCCAAGGCCGCCATGGCGCTGTATCCCTATGTCGGCCACTCCGAAGGGCCACTCTTCCTGGCCCGCGGTAAGGTCAGGTTCCGGCCAGGTGAAATTTCTGACGGACACATCGTCGAACCAGCCGTGGCCCTCCAGCTCGACCCTCTCGATGTCCCCGGCATCCAGCACGTCGAGATGTCCCGCCAGCAGGTTATCGACCCATAGCTGGCTGCTGTCCGGCAGCACATTGATGGAGAACCTGTGCCACCCGGCCGTGCGGGGCACATCGGTGGGTACGCCCTGCCAGCTGCCGGAGACATAGGAGGCATAGGAATAAACGGAGTCGGAAACGTCCGTGTAGGTGCCCACTCCGATAATGCGCTGGCTATCGTAGAGCGTCAGCCAGCTATTGCCCTGCTCGGTGGTGTCGAGATCGTCATAGAACCATCCGCTAAAACCGACCGGCTCGGAGAAGAAGGCATAGATCTCGGAGTGCCCGCCGGTGCCAATGGACAGGCTCAGGGAATCGCCGTGAGCCAGCGTATCACAGGCACCGGCATCCCCGATCACGCGATCCCATTTATTCACGCCCTGTTCGAAAAATTCCTCCAGCGTGCCCTGGGTGTAACCTACATGCCAGAACTCCTCACCGGTACCCCCGTCCGTTCTCCTGGCCGAATACCAGATGCGGTAAACATCATCCTCGACCAGAAAGCTGCTGCGATAGATGAGATCTTCGTCCCAACCCGAAGAACCGGCCTGCAGCAGGGGCGTGGATGACATCGACCAGACCAGGCCGTCGCTGCTCTGGGCCCAGAACAGCGTAGTAAACACGCAGCTGAGCTCCTCGGGATAGGCGGCCACCAGCATGACGTACCCGGAATCGACCGGCTGAACGTCCAGATGCCAGGTGACCCACCCGTCCAGTGAGAGCGATACCGTCTCCTCGGGTCCCCAGTTGAAACCGTCAACGGAGAGACGTCGATGCACGGTGGAGGTATCCGACCAGCAGTTCTCGGTCTTGACGTACCACATGATGAAGGTGCTGTCCTCGAGTAGCAGGGTCGGCGAGACCAGGTAGTTGGGCGCCTTGAACACCTGGGTCGTATCCGACCAGTTGACGCCATCCTCACTGGAAAAGGTTAAAACGCGACTGGTATCATCGCCCCCGGGACCCGCCGCCCAGCAATAATAGGCCCGCAACTGGCCGTCGGCGAAAAGGATATCCGGATCGGAGTTATATCCCCCGGCAGCTCCCGTCCGCAGGGGGTTGGTCACTCCCGGAGGAACCTGCCAGAGGAGACCGTCATCGCTAACCAGCAACGAGGGATTCTCGTAGTTCTCATTTCCATCCGGATAGGGTGTCATCATCATGTAATAGTGGTAGGCGTTCGGACTCCCCCAGCTTTCCGGAAAAAAAACCACGTCCGGATGGACCGCCTGGCCGGACCCGTCGTAGGTCGGTGTGACCAGGGAATTCGTGGCATTCAGCCGTGTTTCGAAATGCTCGAAGCCGTCCCACAGGAGAAACACGCTGTCGGCCTCCTCGGCGCTCCCGGCCGCTGCGTTGCCGTAATACAGATAAGCGGTTGTCTGACCGGAGGCCGGAAGAAACGGCATTTTGATCCACAGGCTGCCCCGCTGGAGGCTGTCGCTCCATTCTTCAACCCAGTAGCTCAGCGGGTCGGCGCCATCACCGTCGGCCGGACGAAGATCATCGCCCCGGTGATGGGCATGGGTGAATTCGAAGTCCGGCAGGGCCGAATCGGCATTGTCGAAGATCACCCGGACCGGATAGTCGAACAGATCCGGCCCGGAGTTGTTCACCACCAGCTGGCGCCGGAAAGACCATCCGGAAAGCCAGTCCTGCTGGGCCCCGGCCGCCGCCGAAAAAACCGACAGCAGCAACAGGGCGGCCATCAGGGCCGGCCAGGCGCCGGGGAGGCCGCCCGGGAAGAGCGCCTGACTCCCGTTTTCTGCTCGCCACCGGTGGAAAAGCGCTGTGATCATGGAATGGCCTTCCCCGGGGACAACAGGCCCCCGTAATCCAGGGAACGGTTCAGGCGCCGGCGGGCCTTGGTCGACAGAATGCTCGGCAGCGAGCGCCGGCCACGTCCCGGAAGGCGGAGAATATAATCGGCCTTCAAGCGAACGATCGAAAAGAGGTCATCGCCGGGACGATTGGTCCGGCGATCGGTCCGGATGCTCCAGAAATTGGACACGAACCCGCTCTCTTGAGACAATCGCACCGACAGGGCCGAACCTACTCCGTAGGGGTAACAGAGATGCTGCACCCGATGACCGGGCAGGCGATCCTCGATGCACTGGCGGGACCGCTCCAGATCCTCCCGGATGGCCGCCGTCATCTCCTCCCGGCTCTGGAAATGGGACCGGCCGGCCGGCCGATTCCGGCAGAGATCGGTGAGCTCCTTGCGCCAGGACGGCCGGCGGAAAAAATCGGCCCCTCCCGATCGGGCGACATGCCGGATACATCGCTCAGCCGTCTCAGGATCATCGATGTATCGGGGCCGGCCGGCCATCAGGGCCTGGTGCCGGTAGATGGGCATGCCGAACAGCGATTCCGTGTCGCCGGACCGGATGCTTTCCTCCCGTCCCGGGGACATGGGCAGATCATACAGCATCCCGCCCCGGCCGGGGCGGTAGAAATCCACGATCCGCTCACCGGTGAAGATGTGATGATGGTAACAGGTGTGCGATTGGAACATAACGTTTCCATCCTGGTGCATGCGTGCCACCTCGGCCCAATTCACCAGCGGATTGCCGGCGGCGTGATCCCCCTGCAGATCGTCCGGCCGGCATCGCCCGGCCCAGAGGTCCTCCAAATTGGGCCGGCAGGAGGGAGCCTCCCGGACGAAACCCGGGATGAGAAACACGGTCGCCCGCAGGCCGTATTTTTTCAGAAGCGGATAGGCGAAGGTCCATACGCTTCGCCGGCCGTCATCGATGGTCAACAGCACAGATCGTCCATCGCCCGGCCGAGCTCCCCTGAGAACGTCACAGAATTCATCGCACGATAGGGTGCCGTATCCATTGGCAACCAGATGATGAAGCTGCTCCTCAAATGACTCCGGCTCGATGGTGTGCGTGGTGAACACGGGGACATCTCCCCCGGACAGTCGGCCGTGCCGTGAAAGAACGAAGCCCGGATACCGTCTGCCGAGCAGGCAGGCCATCTCCTTGCGTATCTCACTCATATCGATCATCTTGGACCGTCCCTGGTGACAAGGCCGAAGCTCATTCCCATCAGGTCGCGCCGGCCGTCAGATGAGCCGACAGGCTAATTTCCAATAGAGCCCGAAAAAACAGCTCTGCAGACGCCGGGCCCAGCGAATATGCCGGTGAGCCATCATCTCCGGCCGGAGATACATCTCGCCGCTGACCACCAGCTGGCGGTCGGAGAGAACCCGATGCGCCTGGATGCGTTTTCGCTTTCGGAGCACCGCCGCGAGATGTCTATTCAAATCGTTCAGAGCCAGGACGTAATCTTTCAGCCGCCTCCTGAAGGCCAGGAACAACAGGGTGGACAGCTCGTAGATCAGCAGAGCCGGGGAGCACACCAGCAGGGTTCGCAGACGGTAGAATTTCAGCAGGAAGAACCACCGGTTGCGGATCTGATAGGCAGCCGCCCAGAGCCCCCGGTTCTTGGCCTGGTGGTATATACGCGCGTCGGGAACGTGCAGACAGCGGTACCCGGCCAGGCGCAGCTGGGTGCAGAAATCATTGTCCTCCAGCCCGAAGAAGTAGTCCTCATCGTACAGGCCGGTTCGGAGAGCTATGGACCGGTCGATGAGAATGGCGCCCCCTCCCACCGAGCCAGCTTCCACCGGCCCGGGAACGGGGAGGCGTCGGACGACCACGGCCGCAGTATAGTGGATATAGGTGATGCCGAGCTGAATCCGGTCCCGGCGGTCGTAGTCCATCACCCTGGGGCCGCAGACGGCCACCTTTTTCTCGGTCGTCATGGACCGGATCAGTCTGGTGACACAATCTGGCGCCAGGACGACATCGTTGTCCAGACAGAACACCACAGGAGTCGAGGCGTTTCGAATGATCCAGTTGCGAACCGCGGGCGGGCCGAGGTTATCGGGAAAGGACACCAGCTCGACCTCAGGGAAGCTCCGGCTCAGCCGCTCGGCGCTATCATCGGTCGATCCATTGTCCACCACCACGACCGTGGCCGGGCCATAATCCTGAGACAGCACGGAGCGAACGCATTCCTCCACCAGGCGGCCGCCATTGTAGTTCAGTATGCCGATGGTCACGGCCGGGTGGCGCATGGCCGGCCCCTCCCACCCTGCTCATTTTTTCGAGGCCGCCGACGCCGGGTCGACCGCCGCTGGCCCAGAACGTAGCGATACAGATGCAGCGTTTTCCGAAGCTGTTCGTTACGGGACGACCTTGGATCCAGGCTGTCGAAAAACTGCTTGATGACCACGGTGAACATGGGCCAGCGGAACAGCCGGATCAGGTTTTTTTTCACCACCCAGGAGATCACGGATCGCGGGATGAATTTCAGAGGAAGGAAATTGAACAGAATATAATAGGGATAGGCTTCCCGATAGAGGCCCTCCTGGGCATGTTTGTAGGAGATATGTCCCCGCCCCTCCTCAATCAGGGCCACATCCTGCTCCGAGATGAGACCGGCCTCGAGCCCGTGTTTGATGATGTCCGTCTTGGGGTAATAGACCAGCCAGTAAAGAAGGATGTTGTTGGGGCGGATGTCGTTATATAGCTCCGTGGCCAGTCGATGATCTTCCTCCGTCTCGCCCGGCAGGCCGAAGATATGATCCACCGAGAAATAGATCCGGGAGCGTTTCATCAATCTCAGGCTCCCCTTCATCCGTTCATAGGAGCCCTTTCTATTGAGTATCCTGCGAAGCATCTCCGGATTGGCGCTTTCGACGCCCACCGTCAGGGTGTATGCGCCGGCCCCCTTGAGCATCTCCAATATCTCCTCGTCCACCACGGCCGGGTGCAGCGAACATCGAAAGGGCAGCCCGATTCGTTCCCGGTATTGCCGGCAGAAATCTCTCAGCCATCCCTTGTGAAAGGCGAATAGATCGTCGAAAAATTTGACCGAACGCATGCCCCAGCGGGCCTTGGCCTGAACCAGTTCTTCGATGACATTCTCGACCGATCTCCGCTGATAGGGTTTGGCCCCGCACTGACGATAGAGATGGGTGTACATGCTCTGCAGGCAATAACTGCAGCTGAACGGGCATCCCCGAGAAGAGACGATGACATAAGGATCCTTGTAGAAAGGAAGCTGGTCATAGAACAGCTCCTTGTCCGGAAACGGCAACCGATCGAGATCATCGATCCGGGAAATGCCCTCACCGGCCGCCACCCGACCGTTCCGCTTAGACCAAATGCCCTTGATATCGAAGGCCTCTTCGCCCCCGTCCAGGGCCTCGACCAGTTTCAACAGGGCCTGCTCTCCGGGCCCGACACAGACAAAATCGATGAATTCCCTGGCGATAACCCGCTCCGGGACGGCGGTCACATGCGGGCCCCCGAAGATGATCGGCATTCCAGGCGTCTTTTCTTTCAACCTTCCGGCGATTCCGAAAGCCCACCGGATGGTGTTGGTGGTGGCCGTGAAAGCGACCAGATCGGGCTCCGTCTCCAGAATTCGCGAGACCATCTGATCGGCATCCAGGGTCAGATATCGGGTCAGAAAGGTCCGCGACAGAAGGCTGTCCTGCAAAAGCCGGGGATCGAACACCAGATCGGTCCGGTGGCCGTTCTGCTTGAGGACGGCGCTCATATATCCAATGCCCAGCATCTCATCGCCGGGACAGACAAAGGTCACTTTCATAGGATCTTCTCCGCTTTCAATGCTCCTCCCCCGACCGGTCCGGCTTCTCACCCTGGACGATTAAATAATACCCCAGCGATCGATACAGAGCGCCCGGCAGCCTCCTCACCAGCGGCACGAACAGACCGTTGTAAAGCCGGGCGAACGGTCCCCGCCGGCGGTCGCTGGGGGCCGGATATTTATCGCAGGTGATACGGAGCCGGCCGAAGGCGGAAAACAGATCGCGCACCTGCCGCCGCGAATAGACCCGATTGATGGGCGGATCTCCGTCCTCGCTGTACAGCCGGGTGCCGGAAAGCCGTGCCAGGAACACAAACCAGGAGAAGCGGTTGTGCAGAATGGCCAGAAACCGCCCGCCTGGCCTCAGGACCCGGTAGATCTCCTCCACGGCCCGGCCCTCATCGGGAGTGTACATCAGAATGCCCCGGGCCACCACCAGATCGAATGTTTCCGCCGCAAAGGGCAGCTCCTCGGCATCCGCCAGCAGCAGCTCAGCCGTCATGCGCCGCTGGGCCAGCAGCCGGCCGGTCAGCTCCACAGATCGCCGGGACACATCGATGGCCGACACCCGAAGGCCGTGGTGGAGATATTCGACCACGTCCAGGCCCATCCCGCAGCCCACCTCCAGGGCTGCCTTCCCGCGACAGCTCGGCAGTGCCAGTAGTTTGGTGCTCAGCGCATAGGCTGGATCATGAGCCTTCTTGATGGTCTCGAAAAATCCCTCCGAGCCCCACCTTTGGCCGGCGACGCGCAATCCGGCGACATAACGGTCCCAGTACTCACGGACGGCTCGGAGATCCGGAGACGGCATGGCGGCTTCGCCTCGGCTCCTCATGATTGGCCCCTTCCACATTCCCCTCGGACGGGATCAGAAACGGCCCCATGGCCAGATAGTCCAGGTGCCCGATCTGAAAGGCCCGGATGGCATCGGCCGGGGTGCAGACAATGGGCTCCTCATGAATGTTGAAACTGGTATTGATGATGGTGGGCAGCCCGGTGATCTTGCGGTACTCATCGATGATCCGATAGTAGCTCGGGTTGGTCTGCTGGTCGATGATCTGAGGCCGGGCCGTTCCATCCACATGCACCACGGCCGGACAGTGTTTCTTCATCCAGTCGGTGCAGTCGAAGGTGATGGTCATGAACCGGGCCGGATAGCGGGCCCCGTCCATGTTCACATAGCTCCCCTCGGCATGGTCGGCCAGCGTGACCGGGGCAAATGGCATGAACTCTGTGCGCTTCAGCCGCTTGTTGAGCCAATCGTTGACCGTCGGGTCGGTCGGCTGATAGAGGATCGAGCGGCTGCCCAGCGCCCGGGGTCCATACTCCATGCGGCCGTCGAAGCGGGCCACCACCCGTCCCTCGGCCAGCAGCTGGGCGATGCGCTTTTCGATCTCGGGAACATGTTCGAAAATGACGTCCTGATGGCGCAGTGCCTGTTCGATCTGCCGGTCACTGTAGCTGGGTCCAAAATACACGTCGGACAGTTTCCCGGGCTGCAGCCGGCCATTATCTCTTCCGCTGAGCTCGGCGGCCAGGGCCAGAGCCGCTCCCACGGCCAGTCCCTCGTCGCCCATGCCGGGATGGATGAACACCGAGTCGACGTTGTTCAGCTCGTGGATCCGCTGGTTAAGCTTGACGTTGGCAAACACACCTCCGGCCAGGACCACATCACCGCAGCCGGTTCGGTCCACCCAGTGGCGGGCATAAGCTCCGCAGACGTCCTCGAGAACCTGCTGGATGCTGGCGGCCAGATCCTGGTGCTTGAATCCCTCGGGCAGGGCCCGCATCATAGCCTCGACGGCCGACCAGTAAAACACCTGGCCCGTATTGATGATCCGGCCGTCACGAAAATCGATAAACCGCTTCAGGATATCCGCGTAGATCGGCTCACCATAGGCGGCCAGGCCGGTGATCTTGCCCTCATGCTTCTGCGCCTTAAAACCGCAGATATGGGTGACATAGGCGTAATAATTTCCTACAGAATCAAAGCTGTCCAGGGCACACAGTTTGGTCAACCGGCCATCCTCGGCCGAATAGACATGGGAACAGCAATGGTCTCCGGCCCCGTCCATGGTGATGATCGTGGCCCGCTGGCGGCCGCCGGTAAAATAGGCCGAGCAGGCATGGGCGTAATGGTGATCGATGAACTGGACCGGGCAGTTCAGACCCCATCCGGCCTGCAGCAATTTCGGAATGGCCCGCCGCCGTTTCCGGCCCAGAAAGGTTTTCAGGCCGTAATAGGAGCGCTTCATGAACGGCCGGGCGCCGAAATATCGGGGGATCTTTCCCGATATGCTCAGCATGGCTTCCTTCAGGGGACCCTGATCCTTTCGCAGCCAGCCATCGTATCCTTCTGCCTGAGGCACAAAGTATTCGTGGACGGTGGCCACCGCCACAGCATCCACTTCCCCGGGCGCCGTGCCGGTATCCTCGAGAATCTGGGTGATGGCCCGATGGGGGAATCCGGTGGCCATCTTGGCCCGCATCAGGCGTTCCTCGTGGATGGCATAGACCAGTTTGCCGTCCTCCCAGAGGGCCGTTCCTCCGGTCATGCCATCGGC
>CAZOYL010000004.1:21554-43157 GCA_964584035.1 uncultured Gemmatimonadota bacterium
CGCATCCACAGTTCCAGGACCAGCAGGGCCCAGATCCGGTGGGAGTGATTGTCCACCCGGCTGTCGTGCTCCCGTATCATTCGGTCAACCATCTCCCGGCGAATGTAACCCTGAGAGATCAGCACTCCGCCGTAGAGCCGGTCTTCCGTCAACCGTCGAACGGCCTGATCCTGGCGGAGCCAATTCTTGAGCGGCACGCTGTGCCCCAGCTTGGGCCGTCCATAAAGGATCTCATGGGGCACGATGCCCTGCAGGGCCTTTCGGTAAAGATATTTGGTCTCTCCGAAGAAGCGCACCTTCCACCGCGACGGGATCCCTGCGGCATATTCCACCAGCCGATGGTCCAGCAGGGGCAACCGGCTCTCCACCGAGAAGATCCGCAGCAGCTGCAATCTGCGCAGGTAGAAATCCACCAGAGTGCCGTAATCGCTGTACAGGCTCCTGCTGAGAGCATCTCCCCCGCCGTCTCCTTGGCCGTGGGCCAGCATGCCGTCATATCGGGCGGACAGATCGCAGCGCTCCAGGAATTCGCCGGTGCACAGCTGACGCAGCTGTTCTTCGGTATAATAGGTCCGCCAGCGATGGCTGAGCAGATCCCGGGGAAAGGACAGGCTGTAGGCGAAGCGCTTGGCCTTCACCTGCCAGTTCTTTTTCTGGTCGCTGTCGGGCAGTTTCTGGAGAGCTCCCCAAAGGGGGCTCAAAATCCAGCCGGGTATCCAGTCGACCAGGGCAGCCAATTTATCGGCCTGATAGACGGGATGTCCGCCGAAGGCCTCATCCCCACCCTCCCCGCTGAACACGTACCGTACCCGGCCTTGGGCCGCTCGCCCCAGCAGGTAGCTGCTAATCTCGATGCCGATGTCGCAGAAGGGCTCATCCATGCCCCTGACGATTTCCTCGATCAGCAGGGCCGACTCGGCCTCAAAAGGCACCAGGGTGTGTTCCGTGCCGAAACGCTGGGCCACAAATTGGGCCCAGTTGGATTCGTCGAAGGACTCGCCCCGGCAGCGGAAGGAGAATGTTCTCAGCGGCCCGCCGGAGAGCTGCGAGGTGAGGCTGACCAGGGTACTGGAATCAGTTCCCCCGCTGAGAAATATTCCGGGGTTCTCCTGCGGATCGATGCGCAATCGGACGGCATCTTCGATGAGATCGACGATGTCCCGGATGGCTCGTTTCTGATCGCCGGCCTCGCGCCGGCCGAAGTGCAGCTGCCAGTATCGGTGCTGTTCCACGCCTGACGGGCCGGCCCGCAGCAGATGTCCTCCGGGAAGCTTGACCACCCCTGATACGATCGTTCGGCGGTCCGGGTTATAGCAGAACAGCAGGTATTCCAGGACCACCGGGGCATTCAGCCGGCTCTCGGTCCATCCGGAAGCCAGCAGGGCCCGAAGTGAGGTGCTGAAAAATATCCCGCCGCCGGTGGCTCCATAAAACAGGGGCTCGATCCCCAGGCGGTCGCGGCCCAGGAGCAGTTTCCCGGCATCACGGTCCCAGAGAGCGAAGGCGAATTTGCCGTTGATCCGGTCCAAAAAACGATCCCCCTCCCGTCCCGATGCCGTCAGGAGGGGATGTTCCCAGGACGTTCCGGATGGCTCTTCTTCGACCGGCGCAGCCGTATCGAGTTGATCGCGATGATAGATCCTGCCCTCAAAGAAGAGCACGCGCCGGCCGTCCCGGCTGATGAACGGCTGCGGCCCCCGGTCGAACGTCGGCAGGCCCTCGGGCAGCCAGCAGACGGCCAGGCCATCGTCTGCCCACACTGAGCCGCCCTTAACCTGATCTTCGGGGCATATCCTCCGGACCGTCTCCAGCAGCTCCTGGTGAAGCTCCTGCCGGGAACGATCCTTCTTCCACAGGCCCAGGATCACTTCAGCCTCCCCCCCGCTGTTGGCGCCTCTCGGCCGCCAGCTCGAGGTACCAATTCTGCAGGTCAACGACCACGCTGCCCACGCTGTGCCGGCGAGCCGTCTCCCGGGCTTGGCGCCCGAGCCGGCGGCGCTCTTCCGGATGGCTCAGGCAGTGGAGGATCCGCTCGGCCAGCCGATCGACGTCTCCCGGGGGAACCAGATACCCCTCCCGGCCGTTGCGGATGATCTCCCGCTGTTCTCCCAGCTCGGTGGCTACGACCGGCCTTCCCTGAGCCATGGCCTCTAAAAGCTTCACCGAGGAGAAGCGCCGGCTGCGGAAGGGAGCCACCACCAGATCCATGACGGCAACCAGCTCATCCGATCGGTCCAGGCCGTCAACCAGGCGGACCCTTTCGGCGATGCCCAGCCGGCGGGCCAGATCCTGCAGTGCCCGGTGGCTCTCCTCGCTGCCGGCCGCGTCCGGGGTGGACACATATTTCTTCTGAGGATCCCGATGATAGATGGTCTCCTTGTAGACCACCAGAAAAATCGTCTCCGGAAAATGCTTCAGGACCTGCCGGGCGGCCCGGATGAAGTCGGCGTTGCCCCGCTGAGGGCCCATCTTGGTGATCACGCCGACGATATTGGTCTCCGGGCCCGCCCCCAGCTCTTTTCTGACGTCGGCGATCCGATCCTCGGGCAGGGGCTTGAATCTCTCCTCGGGCACGGCGTGAAGCATCAGCCGGATTTTCTCCGGCGCGATCTTTCGGGATCTGATGGCGAACTCACGGACCATCGGCGAGGCCGCCAGAGCTCCCCGGGTCATTCCGGACAGCACCCGGTCGAAAAACCACAGATACCAGGGATAGGGAAAGTAGACCTCGGTATCGTAATCGTGAACGATGGTCGGAACGCCGGCGATCCAGGCGGCGATGCGGCCGAAGGAAGAGGCTCCATAGCAGTGCAGGTGCATGACATCGATGCGCTCGGCCCGCAACAGGCGCAACAGGGTCCACACCGTGGTGATATCGAACTTGCCCTTGTCCAGGATTCTCACCGGGGCCGGCGCATCCGCGAAGACCTTACGGAGCAGGTCGCTGGACCTGAGAAAACACGGTACGATGTGAACCCGCCGGGGATCGAACCTGGGAACCACATTCCAGTATAACCGGCCGCCGCCATGCAGACTGCCGTCATAACAGACGTGATCGATCAGCCAGAGCACGTTGACCGGCGCCGGCCGCTGTTCTCCGAGTTCTGCCGAGTTCACAGATATCCTTCTTTCCGGTACCAGGCCGCCGTCCGTCGAAAGCCCTCTTTCAGGTCGATTCGCGGCCGAAATCCCAATTCCTCCCTGGCTCTGGTGATATCGAAAGATCTGGATTTTCGGAAAAAATCGACTCGCCGGCGATGCAGCGGCGGATCGACGCCCAGCGGCCGGCAGATCAGCTCACACAGCAGGCCGGCCAGGTAAACGGGCGCCACCGGCCAGTGTCTGCCGGACACGGAAACATCCAAAACCTCGGCCGCCAGGGCCACCAAACGCTCGAGAGTCACCGGACGCTCGCCGGTGAGGATATAGGTCCGCCCCAGGGCCTGATCCTTCGTCCCGCACAGCAGAATGCCATCGACCAGATCGTCGATGTAGATCATCTGATAGAGCACCTTTCCCGATCCCAGCATGGCAAAGCGGCCGTTTTGAATGGACCGGAACAGTTTTAAAAATCTCATATCCCGCGGCCCGTAGATGCCTCCCGGCCGAAAGATGACCACCGGCAGGCGGCCATCCTGGTGATAGGCCCGGGCCGCCAGCTCCCCCTCCAGCTTGGACCTCTGATAGGCATCCCCGGGACGCAGGGGAGCATTCTCGTCGGCCGGACGGTCTCCGGTGTCACCATGCACCCCCACGGTGCTGCAGTGGACGAATCGCTGAACACTCCCCGCTTGATGGGCCATACGGAGCAAATTCCGGGTTCCCTGCGCGTTGACGGCCTGCAACTGTTTGGCCGACAGATCGCCCCGGCGGAACACGGCGGCCAGGTGATAGACCGCTTCCACGCCGGACAGGGCTCTGCGGAGCGCCTCGGGATCGCCCAGATGTCCCTCCGCGAGCTCCACACCGTCCCTGGTAAGATCTTCAGCTCTGGACGGTTCCCTGACCAAAGCGGTGACCCGATGGCCGTTCTCGACCAGCCGCCGGCAAAGATGATAACCAGCAAATCCTGTGCCACCGGTCACCAGTACCCTCATGGGCGATCATTCCCTTCCCCGCCAGGGGTGCCCCGGCGGAACCGCTTCAAAAGACGATTCGCTCGTAAGCCTAAAAAAACGGCCAACATGACCAGGTACCGCCATACATCCGCGGCCGAGTAGATGCTCCTCAGCACCTGAGGAACCTTCCGCCACAGGGAGACCCGCCCGGTGGACAGGGAAAAGCGGAACAGCAGCTGACAGATCTGAGCCCAGGACAACCGATCCACATAGAGCGGCACGTGGCCCTGAGCGGCCGGGAGAACCACGACCTTGCGAAAATCGGCCGCCGACCAGGAGAAATCCGGGGGCAGCTGACCCTCCCGGCGGGCTCTTTGTTCCAGGGGTGTGCCGGGGTAGATGTGCAGGATGGCGGCGCTGACCTGGCAGCGATCCCGGATGCGCTCGATCACCTCGATCGTCTGGCGGGCCTCGGCCCAGGTCTCGGTGGGATGGCTGAAGATAAAGAACGGGTTGGCCGTGATGCCGAACTCCCGGCACCATTCGACGACCTGCAGCGCCTTGGGAAGATCGACCTTCTTCCCGATGATATCCCGGCTGATCCTCTGTGAGGCGGTCTCTACGCCGAATCCCAGATAGTAACAGCCGGAGCGGACCATTCGTTCCAGATCGGCCTTTGACAGCAGATCGACGCGGACCTCACAATACCAGCGGATGTTCAGCTCCCGCTCCCGGATCAGATCACAGATCCGGCCCAGCCGCCGGGCATCGTAATTGAACGTATCATCGTAAAACCAGATCACCCGGGCTTTGTACCGCTCGATGAGGTGTTCCAGTTCCAGGAGAACGCGCTGCGGAGACAGTCCCCGCACCCGCCGTCCCCAATTGATCGGCGTGGCGCAAAAATTACAATCGAACGGACACCCCCGGCTGGTCATCATGTTGGCGGCCGGAAGCAATCCCTCTCCGGGGACTTCCATGCGGCAGTCGTAGCGATCCCAGGGCTCCAGATGCCTGGCCGGCAACGGCAGAGCATCCAGGTCCGGTATCAGCGGGCGCCGGGAATTCTCGATGATCCTGCCGTTCTGACGAAAGGCCAGCCCCCGGACTTTCTCCAGCGAGCCGCCCGAGCGGAGAGCCTCGGTGAGCTCGACTACCGTCTGCTCACCCTCGCCCATGACCACTCCATCGACCGATTCGATGTGGGTCAGGGTGTCCCCGGCCGTGGCGTTCAGGTGCGGTCCCCCCAGGGCCACCCAGGCCTTCGGATAGGCCCTTTTGGCCAGAGCGGCCAGGCGGAAACTGTGGAAACGGTTCTCGGTGGTGGTGGTCACGCCCACCAGATCCGGCCGGAAATCGGCGATCCGCCCGGCGATCTGTTCCTCGGAGAGGCCCAGCACCTGGCAGGGCAGCAGCTGCACCTCGACGCCTCGATCCTCGAGCACAGCCGCCAGGCAGGACAGCCCCAGAGCCGGCATCATCTGACCCCGGCTCCATCGTTCGGCCAGGTACCCGCCGGGGGGAACGGCCAGCAGCACTCGAAAGGGTCGGTGGTTCTGATTCATGGTTGCCTTCCGGTTCATGGTCGCCTTCCGGGAAACGATCGGGTTAACGGCGCAGATATTTCAAGCTTTGCATGGGAATGCCCAGGACGGCCGGGCGGCGGATGAGATCACACCGGGCGCAGGGATCCTCCTCCGACACCTCACGCCGCAGCATACTCCGCCGCAGCGACACCATTCGAGGGGCATTAAACAGGCCCACCAGCGGAATCCGGCGGGCACTGCCGACCACCAGCTGACCGAAGAAATCCTGCGGGCAGGGAGCCACGTCCCCATTCCAGAAAATCACCAGGGAGTGCCAGGGAAAGGTGCACGGCGTCAAGGGCCGCAGAGAGGGGTCACCTCCGGGCGACAGCCGCACGCTGCCGCCGAAATTGTGCGGCTTCTTGATGACGAAGCGATCCAGGGGCAGATCTTCGAACTGCCGCCGGAAGGCCTCCAGGCCGTCCAGACGATATCGCCGGTCCACCTCGGTGAGATCCATCATCTCCAGGATGGTCAGGGGTTTGGCGGAATTCAGCTCCTTTTTCGTCCTCAGAAAACCGAGGATATTCTCAACCGTCTTCTGGAAACTGGCCCCCTTGCGGTACCGCTCATAGGTCCGGGCATCCAAGCCGTCGAAGGAAAAAGAGATCAGGCCGAGACCCGACTCGATCAATTGACGGCTTTTGGCCTCGTCCAGCAGAGTGGCGTTGGTGTGCAGTTTGACCTGGACGCCGCGACCCGCGGCGTAAGCGATCATCTCCGCCAGCCGGGGATGGAGCAGCGACTCGCCCCGGTGATGGATATTGATATCGTGCACGAACCCGGCCGCCTGATCGATGATGTCGACAAACAGGTCCATCTCCATCATTCCCCGCTGGCTCTCGGGCAATGACTTATTGGGGCACATCGGACAGCGCAGATTGCACAGGCTGGTCGGCTCCACCCACAGCCGGTAAGGCGGATAAGGGCAGCGATCGCGGCGGGCCAGGGCATAATGCCAGGCGATATTGGCCAGACGCCATACATCCTTCGCTCGGCTCATGACATCTCTACCTCTCGGATCGAACCGGATCCATGTAAGTGTCGTACCAGCTTTCGAAGACCATCAGGGCCCAGAGCTGATGGCTGTAGTTCTCCACTCCCCGGAGATGCCGGTCCATCAGATCGGCGACCCGGGCAGCGTCAAAGAATCCCCTTCGCCGCAGCCGATCGGCGGCCAGCAGATCGGTCATCATGGGCCGCAGGGGACCCCGGATCCAGTTCTTGATAGGAATGCTGAATCCCTGTTTGGACCGTCCCCGGACGGCCTCGGGCAGCAGATCGGCCATACTTTTCTTGAGCAGATGCTTGGTGCCGAACCCCCGGATCTTGTCCTCGGGGGGCAGGGAGAAGGCAAACTCCACCAGGCGGTGGTCCAGAAAGGGGACCCGCGCCTCCAGCGAGACGGCCATGCTCATGCGGTCCACCTTGACCAGGATGTCGTCGGTCAAGTAGCTCTTGACATCCACATAGCCGGAGCGGTTCACGGCGTCGGCCCGGGGCACGGCGCGGGCGTGCCGGCGAATAAAATCGTAGGGGTCCTGCCGGCCCAGCTGCGATCTCACCTCCGGAGACAGCAGCTGACGCCGATCCGCTTCCGTCAGAAAGATCATCCAGCGAACATGCGCCAGGTCGGGCGGCAGCTGCGTTCCCTGGATGAAGCGCTTGAAGACGTTGACCAGTCCTTTTTTCTCCTCCCGGGGGGTCAGCCGGGCGGCCAGGGGTGCGATGATATTATCCTTGATGCATCTCGGCCACCAGTGATAGAACCGGCGGTCAAACCGATGGGCCAGGTAGGTGTCGTATCCCCCGAACAGCTCATCACCGCCGTCTCCGGTCAGGGCCACGGTCACGTGCTGGCGGGCCATCCGGGAAACCAGAAAGGTCGGGAAGATGGAGAAATCTCCGAAGGGCTCATCGAACTGAGCGACCAGCTGCTCGGTCAACCCCAGAACGTCCGGCTCGATGATCTCTTCACGATGATCGGTGGCGTAACGCTGAGCCACGGCTCGAGCATAGTTCAATTCGTTATATGAGGATTCTCTGAACCCGATGGAAAAGGTCTTGACCGGCTCATCGATCAGTTGAGCCATTTGGGCCACCACGATGGTCGAATCGATCCCACCGCTGAGAAAGGCGCCCAGGGGAACATCCGAGATCAGGCGCAGCCGGACGGCGTTCCTGATCAGCTCGCGAAGCTCCTCGCCGGCCTCGGTCCGGCGCCGGGGGCGCACCGAGAGCTGCCAATAGGGACGCACCACCGGCTCGCCCCCCTCCCAGACCAGGTAATGGCCCGGCTCAAGCTTGCGGACCTTCTGAAAGATGGAACGAGGGCTGGGAATGTACTCGAAGGTCAGGAAATTGTTCAGAGCCGCCAGATCGATGGACCGGTCCACCTGCGGAGCCCGAAGAATGGCCTTCAGCTCGGAGCCGAAGACCAGCTGCCGGCCGTCAAAGTAATAATAGAGCGGCTTGATGCCCAGCCGGTCACGGGCCAGCAGAAGCCGGCCCCGGGCCTGGTCCCAGACGGCCAGGCCGAACATGCCGTTGAGGCGGTCCAGGAACCGGCAGTCATATTCCTCATAGGCGTGAACGATCGTCTCGGTGTCGCTGCGGGTTCGGAAGGCATGGCCCCGGTCGGTCAATTCCTCTCTCAAAGAGGCGAAATTATAGATCTCCCCGTTGAAGACCGTCCAGATGGTCTCATCCTCGTTGGCCATGGGCTGATGACCGGTCTCCAGGTCGATCACCTGGAGACGCCGGCTGCCGATCCCGACATGCCCCTGGACGAAGAAACCTTCATCGTCGGGCCCGCGGTGGGCGATGCTCCGGCACATCCTGGCGATATGCTCCGGAGCGACCTGACGATGCCGATCCGTGTAAACCTGGCCGCAAATTCCGCACATGACGATCCCGCCGATCTCGAAGGTCAAGCGGCCGCCGGGAAGGCCTATCAGCCTTTCAGATGTTCCACAACCCGGCGGGTTTTTTCCACATAAGAATCGTAGCTGTACTTCTCCCGGACCCGTGTCCGGGCTCCCCCGGCCAGTCGCCCGGCCCGCGCAGGATCACGCAGGAGATCGCCGATTCCCCGGGCCAGGCCTTCCGCCGTGGGAGGGACCAGCAGGGCCACCTGATCATCCAAAACCTGACGATGGGTTTCCAGATCGGTGGCCACAATGGGCTTTCCTGCGGCCAGATAGGAATAGATCTTCAGCGGTGTATTGGTGCCCCGGGATCTCGGCGAAACAAGCACATCCGCCGCGGCCAGATAGATGGAGATCTCCTCCAGCGGGCGAGTGCCCGGAAACCGAAAATGATCTTCCCGTCCATGCCGCCGGGCCAGTTGTCGCAATCGATCGATCTGATCGGAACGCCCCCCGACGAACAGATAAACGGCCCGGGGAAATTCCGACAGGACTCGGTCGGCCCCCTGGATGAGCAGCTCCAGTCCCTGGTTTCTCTCGAAGGTGCCGGTGTAGACCACCAGCGGCCTTCCCGCCAGATCCAGCCGCTCTCTCAGTTCCGCCGTCAGGCGATCGATATCCCGGGGCGGCGGTTCCACCGAATAATTTTCGACCAGAAACGCCTTGAGTCCGTTTCCTTGCCGGGTTACGTGATCCTGAAGATCGGGACAGATGGTGATCACCGTATCGGCCCTCCGGAGAACGGCACGTTCCATCCGGGCGAACAGAAACAGCAGCCAGGGATTTCGTGAAAATCCGTAATTCTTCAGCTGCTGCGGTAGAGAAGAATGCATGTCATAGAGCAGCCGGAGGCCGAACAGCGACGCCAGGGGAGATGAAAAGTAGGCCGCCTCTTCATGAGCGTGAACGGCGTCGTAACGACCCGTGGCCAGCATGGCGATGGCCTTGAAAAAGAGCATCAGATCCAGAAAGGGCTTGATCAAGGACGGCCCCACTTTTATCCGCCGGACCAGAGGCAGGCGCGGGCCGCGGAAAATCCGCACGCCGTCGATATCCAGGTTCTGGCCCAGATGATAGGTCAGCAGGTCGACGTGAATGCCCAGTCGGGAAAAGGCCCTCAGCCGGTGATAGATGCTGATGGGAGTGCCCCGGGGAGAAAAAAAGGGCTCCGGGGCGATCATCAGGATTCGCATGAGATCTCCGCAAGAAGCCCGAGCCGTATTCGATAGATACTGGCTTCCTTAAAGATAGCTTCCTTGACGATGGCTCCTTCGACGATGGTTCCCTTCCGGAAGCGCCCCCGTCGGCCGGCCCCTTCAGAGGCTCAAGACATCCTGGATGGGAGCGAACCGGAAGTCCTGAAGCAGCAGCCTGATCTTCCTCTCGGTGGCCGAGATGTTGGTGTAGTGCCTGAGCCGCCTGAGGAAATGAACCTTCTGCCGGGGCTGAAAGGGGTCGATCTCCCAGGGATGCAGGTAGAAGATGGCCGGGTGTCCCTGGCGATTGACCCGTTTAACCGCCCATTTGACGAACCAATAGGGATAGAGCCGGAGATATCCTCCCCCGGCAAAGGGTATGTTCCTGCCCAGAACCCTCACGGTAGAGAGGGGAAATTCCATCAGCTCGCGGCCTTCCTTGAGATCGACGGTGAAGGGAAAGCGCGGCAGGGCGGCCACTCCGTAACGGTCGTGCTTGATGGGAAAGATGCTGGAGTCGTAACGAATGCCCAGATCGGCCAGCAGCTCCCAGGCCCACATGGTATCGGGGATAATCGAATAGCTGGGGGCGCGGTACCCGATGATCTTCTCTCCGACGATATTTTCCAGTATGCTGATCGCCCGGGAAACATCCTGGCGGAATTCCTCTTGAGTCTGACTCTGGATTTGGATATGGGCGTACCCATGGGTGGAAATCTCGTGGCCGTACTGATGAATGCTGCGCACCAGCTGGGGGTGCCGCTCGGCGATCCAGCCGAGGATGAAAAAGGTGGCCTTGACTTTTTGGAAGGCAAACAGATCCAGGATCCTTCGGACGTTGATATCCACGCGGCTTTCGCAGCTGTCCCAATCGTCCCGTCGGATGACGTTCTCAAAATTCGTCACCTGAAACCAATCTTCCACATCTACTGACAGGGCGTTGATCATAATTCCATCCGAGCGCCGATGTTGATCGTGGCGGAGCGGCCGGGGCCGCTCTCAGGGAGAGCTTTTCAGCGCCTTCTTGAACCAGGCGACCGTTCGTTCCAGACCTGACTCGAAGGACATGTCCGGTCGATATCCCAGCAACTGCCGGGCTCTGGTGATATCCGCCAGAGAATGCCGCACATCGCCCGGGCGGGGGCCGGCATGAACCGGATCGTCGCGAACGCCCAGGATGCGGCTCAACCGCGCTGACAAATCGTTGACGGTGTATCGCTTGCCACAGGCCACGTTGAACACCAGAGGGGACACCTGCGGAACGCGACAGGCCAGAATATTGGCCCGGACGACATTGGAAACATAAGAAAAATCCCGGCTCTGGCGGCCGTCCCCGTGAATCACGGGTCGCTCCCCCCTGATCAGAGCCAGGATGAATTTGGGAATCACGGCGGCATATTGAGAGGCGGGATTCTGTCGCGGACCGAAGACGTTGAAGTATCGCAGGCAGACCGTTTCCAGACCGTAGAGCTGGGAAAAAACACGACAGTATAGCTCCCCGGCGAATTTGCTGATGGCATAGGGAGAGATGGGCTCAGGCCGGGCGCTCTCGCGCTTGGGCATTTGTGGCGATGGACCATACACCGAGGATGAGCTGGCCAGAACAAAACGCTTCACGGCGGCATCCCTGGCCGCCTGGAGGAGATTGAGCGTGCCGCCAACATTGACCTGGTTGGTCTCCAGAGGATCATCGATGGACCGCGGAACCGAGGCCAGCGCGGCCTGATGAAGAATAAAGTCAACATCTCTGACGGCCCGGCGGACGGTCCGGCGGTCCCGCACGTCACCCCGTATGAGCTCAATCCTGGTCAGACATCCGTTCAGGTTTTCCTCTCTCCCGGTGGAAAGATTATCCAGCACCCGGACGTTCTGCCGACGGCGCAGCAGTTCTCGAACGATATGGGAGCCGATGAATCCGGCTCCTCCGGTGATTAAAAACGATGCCATCAGGAATCTGCCATTCTGTGAACAGGCCCCTCCGGTCCGGGTCGCGGATTAAGGATGCGGTTCCCGGACCGCGGAGATATTCGATTTGCTGTTATAGTATTTATAATATTTATAGCGATAATGATAGGGCAGCACCTCGGTCAGATCGTTGACCACCACGCCTAAGATATTGGCCTGAGCCTTTTCAAGAATGTTAATGCCCCGCTGGCCGACCTCCCGGGGAGTCTTCCCCGCCAGAAAGATATACAGAATGCCATCGACCATTTTCCCGGCCACCTCAGGATCGCTGACCGGGATGGTGGGAGGAAAATCCAGGATGATGATATCAAAGAGAGACTTCAGCTTGACCATGAGTTTGGTAAGGTGCTCATTCTCAAACAACTTCGATGGATTGCGCGTCACCCGGCCGCTGGTGATGACCTTGAGGTTGTCCGCCGTCGTGCTCTTGCAGGCCGCCTGAATGGTCAGGTCGCCTTCCAGAATCTCGGCCAGTCCATTCTGCCGATCGAAACCGAACAGGCGATGAATTTGAGGCCTTCTCAAGTCGGCGTCGATGAGCAGGATGTTCTTCTTCTTTCGGCGAGCCAGAGAGATGGCCAGATGGCTGGCGATGGTCGTCTTCCCCTCTCCCCTCATGGAGCTGGTCACCATCAGGGTCAAAGAACCTTTTGGCTGACAGAGGTCCAGCACTCTCTTGGCCAGACGCCGGAATTCGGTGCCCTCGGGAGACTCCTCCGCGTAGCGGCTGGGGACGTTCTCTTCCTGTCTCTTTTCCACTTTCATTCTATTTCCCCATCGATCACCCGAACGGTTCAGACGCCCAGCAGGCGCTGTTTGAGGAAGATGGCGATGAGAACGACGGCCAGCAGGCTGAGGATCACCAGCACCAGCAGCCGGCCCTTATGACCCCGTTTGACGCCCAGGTCCATCCGGGGAATGGTCACCAGCACGGCATGACCCAGATATTGCTCGACTTCCTCCACGGAGTTGAGCGAATGATCAAGATACTCCATAAGAAAAACCAGCGTCAACCCCAGCATAAGTCCGATGATGACGCTCATGCCCGCCAGACGAAGACGGTTAGGCTTGACCGGCTTGAGCGGCAGCATGGCCGGCTCCATCAGCCGGAAACGTCCCTCGGCGGCCGTCCGATGGGCCGCCTCCTGTATCTGAGCCCCCTGCGACTGATCAAGGAACAGCTGATAGAGCTTCCGATTGGAAGCCACCTCTTCCTTCAGTCGTTCCAGGGTCATCTCGTCCTGAGGCTCGCCCACCAGGGAGCGCTCAAACTGGTCCACCTCGCCATTGAGAGTCAACCATTTGTTACGGTAGAACACCTCGTCAGCCCGGGCCAGCTCCAAATCGACCAGAACGCTGCAGGTCACCGGATCACTATTCCCGGTGACCTCCCCACAGACCCGGCCGAGCTCATCCCTGAGATTGTTACGCGCTTTGTTGATCTGCTCGCTCAATGCGATGACCCGGCCATCGCGCCAGCTATGGAGAATGAGCATCTCGGCCAAACGCCGCCCGCCCTGGTGGTATTCCGTTCTCAACTCTTCGATCCTGGCGTCATTCAGCGAAGCCGGGGCACTGGTAACCAGATTCTGAAGCCGGATGGTCAGAGAGGTGACCCGCCCTTCGGCCTCCCGAAGATCGGATTCGGCGCTTGAGACCAGCGTGCTGAGCTGCTGCAGGTTTGACTCATCTCCGACCTCGTGCTGCAAGGATTGGCGAACCATCTGCTCCCGGAAGCGACGCAATTTTTCCTCGGACGTCTCTAATTTCGTCTGGTAGATGGCCAGCTGCTCGTTGCTGAACTCCAGCGTCCCGCGCACGCCGCTGAGCTCTCGGCGAAGAGTCTCATCGATGAACACTTCGGTGAGCGTTTTGGCCAACAGGAAGGCTGCTTTAGGTTCATTATCCTCGACGGTGATGACCAGCATGTCCAAGCCCTGACCCTGAACCCGAATTTTATTCCTTAAGGAGCCGATCAGCCATCGTTCCACGATGTCAGCGGTGCTCAGATCGGGGTATTTCTGCTGCTCCCGTTCGGCCTGGGCTCGAAGAGCCGGGTTCTGCTGCCACTCCAGGGTTCTGATCAGCCGGGTGAGATAATCCCGGCTGGTGATCTCCCGGCGCAGCGTGTCGATGCGCTCCCGATCACTCCGAGAGGCCATTCTCTCAACGTTCTGGGAAAGCAGCTGCGGCTCGGAGACCAATATGGTGGTGGAGGCCTGATAGACCGGATCGATGAACAAACTGCCCAGCATCACCGTCAGGACCACGCCGAGAAACGGCAGGATCAATAAGATTTTTCGTTTGCTGATGACCCGGAGATATTGCCTGGGATCGAAAACGTCTTCCTTTGGAACGTTCATCGCGCCTTTCATGATCGATCGGACCAACTCAACCGCGCAACCAATCGATAAGATAAATGAAACCAACGACTCCCGAGGTGATGGTCAGGAACTGAGATGTGCCCTGCCACAGGTTGCGCCACAGCCCGGACCGTTTCGGGACCACTACGGTGTCTCCGGCGTGGAGAGGAAAATCGGGCGGGTTTCCCTGGCGAATATGCTGTTCCACATCGACCCTGGCAACGGAAGACTTCTGGCCCTGACGAATCAGCACACGTACCCTGCGAAGATCGGCTTGATCCGTCGTCCCGCCGGCCTGGGTGAGAACCTGTAATAAGGTGCTGTGCTCCTCGACCGGGTAGACGCCCGGGCGGACGACCTGGCCGTATACGAAGACGACCGAACGCCCCAGCATGTCGACCATTCCCCCGGCCGTTTCGGATGGCACCCCCGGCACGATCACCGTGTCTCCCGGCTTCAGCGCCGGGAGCGGTGAGAAGTCCCCCGATTCCAGCGCCTGAGCCAGATTGACCGTCATCTTCTCAGCGGCTCCCTGCTCGGCCCGAATGATGGTCACCTCGCTGAGCATGGCGCCCTCCCGAGGACCCCCGGCCTCCCGAATAACCTCCCAGAGGTTGGGGATAAATTCAAACGTGTACTTGCCGGGGCGATAGACTTCCCCGGTGATAAACACCATCTGACTGTTGTATTCCAGAATCTCCACGCGCGCCTGCGAGATGGCGTTATTATAGATCGAGATCTCCCCGACGATGCTCTCCTCCAGCTCGCCGATGGTCAGCCCGGCCGCCTGGATGTCCCCCACGACCGGCAGGGATATCCGGCCGTCCTGGCGAACTCGTGAGATGGTGTTGAGATCGGCCTGCTGCCAGAAGGACACCCGTATCACATCGTCGTTCCCGATAATATATTCCAAGGAAACGGCTTGAACAGCAAAGAGAGCCAGGCAGATGAGCATAATGAGAAAACCCACCGGACCGGAACGCCTTGACCGTGGCATATGTCCACTCCTTTCAGGCGTTGACAGACTGGAGAATCGGGAACTCATACGCTCATGCCCGATCTCTCCAAGTAATGAAATTTTCAGCAAGATATATGCCAAATGGGGTCCCGGACCCCGTCAATTCAAGCCGTATTCTTTAATCTTATAGAGCAGGGAACGGTAGCTGATACCCAACAGCTCAGCGGCCCGCTTGCGGTTCCAATTGGTCCGCTGAAGCGCGCTGTGGATTAAATCTCTCTCCGTCTTTTCCACGATCTGCTGGGTAGCCTCCTTTAAAGACAGACCGGTCTCCAGATCGCCGATCTGAAAGGCGGGCAATGGCTGCGCCACCGGTACAGGCTGCTTCTGGGCGCGCTGTGTGACCACCCGAGAGATGATGTCCTCATCGTTGCGGACCACGATCTGCTTGACCAGGTTCTCCAGCTCGCGGATATTACCCGGCCAGTCATGCTGCTGCAGCAGTTCCATGTTGGGCCGCGAAAACGGCCGGTATTCCCGATGATATTGTTCGCAGATCTTGTGAAGCAGGTATTCCACCAACAGGGGAATGTCCTCCATGCGCTCTCTCAGCGGCGGCAGGAACAGCGTGATCTCGTTGAGCCGGTAAAAAAGATCCTCTCTCAAGCCGCCCTGCGTCAGAGCCGTTTCCAGATCACGATGGGTGGCGCAGAGGATGCGGACATCCACCTGGATGGTCTCCATGCCTCCGACCCGCACGAATTCACGATGTTCCAGAACCTGGAGCAGTTTGGCCTGCAGATCCGGAGGCATCTCCCCGATTTCGTCGAGAAAGATAGTGCCCTGTGAGGCCAGCTCGAACCGGCCCGGCTTTTTCTTCACGGCTCCGGTGAAGGCTCCTTTCTCATGTCCGAACAACTCGGCTTCCAGCAATTCTTTAGGCAAAGCGGCACAATTCACTTTAACAAAGGGCCCCTCACGGCGACCCGACATACGATGTAAAGCCCTGGCCACCACCTCTTTGCCGGTTCCGCTCTCGCCCCTGATGAGAACCGTTAATTCGCTGTCGGCGACCTGTTCGATCATCGACTTGATCTCCAGGATCCGCGGGCTGTCCCCCACGAAATTGTCATATTCGCTTTTGGCCTGCAGCTCCGACCGAAGATGGCGGACCTCTTTTTTCAGCTCGCTCTTCTCCAGTACACTGCGGATGTGGATATCGACCTCTTCCACGTCGAACGGCTTGCTGATGAAATCGGAGGCGCCCAGCTTCATGGCCTTGACGATCTGCTTGGTCTCCCCATAACCGGAGAGCATGATAATCTCCACGCGGCGATTGATGCTGCGAATCCGTTCCAGGACCTCCATCCCATTCATGCCCGGAAGCTTGATGTCCAGGATGATGACCAGCGGCTTTTCCTCAAGCATCATCTGGATGCCCTTTTTGCCGTCTGGAGCGGCCACGATGTCGTACCCGTCGCGGCTCAATCCTTCACGCAACATCCAGGCGACCTTGGGATTATCATCCACCACCAGTAATTTGATCTTATCCTTCGCCATAATCACTCACCTGTCGAAAAAAGAGATGATCGCCCCGGCTCGATGGATTCAGACCGATAACATGCTAAACCGGCAGATAGACCGTAAAGGTTGAACCTTTTTGCGGCACACTGTGGACCTCGATGAAACCGCGGTGGGCGGCTACGATGCGCCGGGCAATGGACAAACCCAGACCGGTGCCGTTTTCCTTGGTCGTGAAATAGCGCTCGAAGATCCTGTCCCGGTGCTCGGGCGCTATACCCTCGCCGTTATCCATGAGATCGATTCGAAGATGGGGCCTGGGAGCTCCCGACTCGTCCTTGACACCATCGACGATATCGGTGCTGATCGTAATCAGGCCGTCCTTCTGAATGCTCTCGATGCTGTTCAGAAAAAAGTTCAGAAAAATCTCCAGCATTTCACTTTCATCGACCGAGACAAAGGGCAGGTTCTGACCGTATTGCCGGGCTATGTCGATCTGATGATGATCCAGTTCGCGTTTCACCAAATCGAGGGCTCGATCCAGTATCCGGTGAATATCATGGTATTTGACCTGGAAACGCTGCGGGCTGGAGAATCGCACCAGTTCTTTGGTTAGATCGGTGAGCCGATAGATCTCCTGGTGAATCGTGTGCAGCGATTCCTTGCGGAACTGTTCGTCATACCACTTGTTCTCCAGCACTTGAAGGATCCCCTTGATGTTCGTCAAAGGATGACGAAGATCGTGGGCGATCTCCGAAGCCATCTTGCTCATCGTCACGACTTGCGTGGCGTTGCTCAGCGCAGCATGTTGTTCGTAGAGTGAGGCGGCCTGGGAGATGACGATGGAGATCAGCTGCAACTCGCTCTCGGATATGTTCTCCAGGGCGGTACTCCCGGCGCAGAACAGGCCGTGCAGTTTTCCTCTGACCAGAATGGAAAAGGAATTGAAAAATTTGACTCCTGGTGAACACAGCTTCCAATCGATCAGGGTTTCTCTCATCCTCTCGTTCAGCCGGTCCGTCTTTTCCTTCCGCAGCCACCCAATCTGCTCGTCGGACAGATAGATCTCTCGACCCTCCAGCCGCTGGCTGACGGAAGCGCCCTCATTCATGGCAAAGGCCAGGCTCAGACGGCGATAGGGCTCTTCCCAGAGAAACCAGAAGCAGTGATCCACCGCCACGATGCGGCCGATGCCATCAAAGACATTCTCCACCGCTTTGGCAATGCCATCAACGGTACTGACATTTCTGGCGATCTCATAGAGGACGGAAAGCTCCTGGATCTTGCGGCGGTTTTGCTCCAGCAGTCGGACGTTGTCTACGGCCACGGCCGCCTGGGCCGCGAAGGAGACCAGCAAACGAAGATCTGATGCGACAAAGGGCCGACCGGAGCGCTTATTGTTCAGGTTCAAGACACCCAGGATCTTTCCTTTGGTCATCAGAGGCACCGATATCAGCGATTTGGTCTCATATCGCTCCCGGTTTCGACGCTGAAAGCGGCTATCCGTCTCCACATTTTTTACCAGTAGCGGCCGGCCGTATTCGACCACGTAGCCGGAGATACTCTCCCCGATTTTCATTCTCGCCGTTCGCACGGTGTCCTCATCCAGGCCGATCGCGGCGGCGATCCGGAGTTCATTGGTTTCCTCTTCCAGCAGCAGGAGCGATGCGGTCTTGGCCCGTAGGACCTGCGCCGCCAAGCGGGTCACCCCTGTCAACAGCTGATCCAGGTTCTTCAGAGAAATCAGCAACTGGGAAGCCTTGTACAGGGAATTCAATTCCCTGAACCTCTCGCGCAGCTGGATATTTCGATCCTTGACATGGGTCAGCAGCTGCTTTTCCGTTTTTTTCATCTTCTTGGGCATGGCATTCGCCATCAGAATGTCTGGAGATAAATGGCTCTGGCAAGTTATGGAATTGAGAAAGCCGGAGCGGAAGAGCATGTTTGCAACGTTTTGCACTATAACACCGGAAGATAGGTTTGTCAAGGAATTTTTTTTATAAAACTCCTCTATCAAAAGCTCTGTTTCCATTTGCTGTAGGGTAAAAGTGTCTGATCACTACATATGGCCGTTACCCCGATAGGCTGTTAGGGCCATTGAAAACATTCAGTTAGAAGACATTTATGGAAAACCTCCTCCTGTCGTATTTCCAAACAAGCTAAACTTCTTTTTTACCAATAAGATACGATAACGACTCGATTCCGATGTCGGAATATTATACACTTCTTTCTCTCCTGTCTCTCTCTCTCTTCTGAAACATCTCTTGAACAACCGTCGTGGCTGTTCAATAACCTGTTTTATAATATGCTATTATCTATTTAACTCTGGTTTTCAATTATCAATTGGCACGGTAGTTGCGTCCTCAGGTGGCCAGAAGCGTTATCATCCAATCATTTGACAAACGTTCGTGAATAAGGAGTAAACGATTATGAAAAGCTCTCGATTGACGATTGCCGGTGTGATGCTGATGTTGATGGTCGTCTTCGTCGGTCCGGCCTGGGCCACTTCGTTCAGCGATGTCATCACCTGGGATCTGTTCTCCGGGTGGGTTTGGAACGATGAGCCCTTTACCTATGTCCACGACCTGCCGGAAGGCTCGATCAATAGCGCCAGCCTGTCCATCTATGGTGAAATGGTCAGCGACGACTCCATCGTTCATCTGACCGGCTCGTGGAATTCACTGGATGGCTCTTGGACCTGGGATCGCTCCGACCTGACCATTTTAAACTTCTGGAATCACGAGATTCTCGACGTCACCATGTTCGCCGACAATGTCTCGGGTGATCCTTACGATTTCGCCTTCCATATGCTCTCTTCCCAGCTGGAGGGGGATTTTACGGCCGGCACGCCGCCCGAGGTTCCGGAGCCGAACACGCTGTTGCTCCTCGGGGTGGGACTGGTCGGATTGGCCGGCTATGGACGGTACCGGTTTAATAGAAAACAAGTTTAACAGAAAACAGTCATCATCTCAACGGTCAAAAACCGCGTCGACCGTGGAGGAAGAAGAGAGGGGTTCGCCCCTCTCTTCTTTTTTTCTCCTTCTTAAACACTGTATAAAAACCGCCGACGTGAAAGAAGAACAGAGGGGTTCGCCCTTCTCTTCTGTATAACTGTATACAATTCTAAAACACTCGATAAAAATCACAGATACCGAGGAAGAAGAGAGGCATTCGCCTCTCTCTTTTTTTACAGCTCTCATTCTAAAATGCTTGACAAAAGCCGCCGATTATGTTAAGTTTTGTTGCCGGGCATACATCGGGCACAAAATGTTGCGCCGGCCGGCCAACGCAATCAAACATGCGGTGTGGATCCCGCATCGAACATCTGCTTAGTAAAAGCACTGCCGGATTCAGTCATCAGCTCGGATGGCCGCTTCTCGTGATGTTTTTCCATGGATAGGTCAGCCGACCGATACCGAGTTGACGACGGCCCAAGAGAAGGTCATCTCTGTGGACATAATCTCTCTAGAAATTTCCTTTGTCGATCAATAGATGGAGGACAAATGGCACCGCGGATGCTGTGGTTCCTTTTCCTGGCATTGATCATCCTCCTGCCACGGTCCGGGGGTACCTGGGAAACCTCCGGGTCGGGAATACGATATACTATGGAGGATCTGGCCGACTCCTCTCACGGAGCGGTCACCACAGGCGATTCCGTGAAGTATGTCATCACGGAGTTCCTCACCATCCGGGCCTCTGACACCCTGTCCATCGATCCCGGCGACTCGCTCTGTTTTCAGAAGACCTCACCGGTCATCGCGGTGAAGATCAATGGGATCCTCCTGGCGCAGGGAACCGCTCAGAATCCGATCGTTTTCACTTCCAACGAATCCAGTCCGGACACTTCCAACTGGGGCCGTATCGAGTTCGAGAACGATCCTCCCGGAAGTATTTTCGAACACTGTCAGATCTCCTACGCCGCCACCGGAATCGCCGGCGACAGCTCCTCGCTGGCGGCCATTCGCCATGTGACCATCACATCGGTCGGCTCCAACGGAATCTCTCTCAGCCATTCCTCTCCAGCCATAGAGAACTGCACCATCACCGGGTTCGACGGCAGCGGCATCGTCTGCACGGGCAGCTCCCAGCCGGTGGTGGGCGGCAGCCTGGCGGCGACCAACACCTTTTATAACACCATCCCGCCGACCGGTTTCACATTCAAGAACTTCACCGCCAACACCATCATCGCCACCTATAACGATTGGGGCATCGAAGATTATATCTATATCGACAGCATCATCGTGGACGACGATGAAAATCCGGCCTATGGTGAGGTCATCTTCGCTCCCCTGTATGACATCATTCCTCCGGCCGCCATCGCCGATCTGTCCGCCGCGCTGTCGGACACCGTGATCGCCCTGAGTTGGTCGGCGATCACCGCGGACACCTCGGGAGGCATGGAAAACCTGAACCGTTACGTGATCTATCGTGATACCACGGCACACTTTAGTCCCACGGCAGAGGACTCCATCGGGGCGACCACACTGGCCACCTATATCGATTCAACGTCTTCTGTGGGAGATGTCTCCAGAAATTCCTTCTATCGGGTTCGAGCGGTGGATGATGCCGGAAACATGAGCGACCGCTCCAATGGCGTCGGCGAATATGATTTCGGCCTGAGGTCCACCACCGGCACCGATTACACCTGGGTGGCCTTCTGTCTGGGCGACACCGGCCTGAGCATGGCCAGCGACCTGGAGGCCCATATCGAGAATAACAGTTCGCCAGTCGTCGATTGCCTGACCATCAGCGAGTGGAACGCCATCGCCCAGACCTATACCATCTATACGACCATTCCCATCCCCATGGGAGACTTCGCGCTGCAGACGGGAAACGTCTATCGCATCGAGACGGACACTACCGCCGTGTGGACACTGGCCGGGGAGGTCGTTCCCGATGACTCGATCGCCTTCCAGTTAAAGGCAACCACCGGAACCGATTACGGCTGGATCTCGGTGCCCCTGCATCTGGACAGCCTGAGCATGGCCAGCGACCTGGAGGCCCATATCGAGAATAACAGTTCGCCAGT
>CAZOYL010000004.1:43257-48737 GCA_964584035.1 uncultured Gemmatimonadota bacterium
CGTCGATTGCCTGACCATCAGCGAGTGGAACGCCACCGCCCAGACCTACACCATCTATACCACCATCCCCATTCCCATGGGGGATTTTCCCACCCGAGCCGGCCGGCCCTATCGGGTGGAGGTGGACACCAGCGCCATCTGGCCATCGCCGTGACCCCTGGAGATCGAATTTAAGCTGATCAAGCCTGTAACTCTAACCGGGAGGATGCCATGCACCGTACCCGTTGGTTTTTCAGTCTCCTGCTTCTGGCCGGAATGATCCTGTTGATCTCGACCGCCGATCGCTCGGAAGCCTATGTTTATGGCCGGGTCGGTCCCAGTTCGTATCCAGCCGATGGTACCGTGACTTTTCTATCCTACCTCAGTAAAAGCGGCGATACCGACAACGAGATCCTCACCGAGGACAACTGGAACAGCGGCCTGGGGATCGATAACGGGTACTCCTCACAGTATTTCTGGGTGGACTGGTCGGCCTTCACCAGTCCGGCGGCCATAAACAACGACACCCTGGTGATCCTGTTCACCGGCATCGGGGCCCAGGCCGGCAACGCCGGCGCGCTCTCCGCTCTGATCAACACCGGGGTGGGCTATCAGGACCTGGGCAACTCCACCTGGGGGACCAGCTCCAATCCCGGCACACCCACTGACCTGCAGGCCTCCATTGTCCAGCCGGGAATTGTCTCGCTGTCCTGGACGGCAGCGAAAAACGGCTCTTATCGCATTTACCGCAGCTCGCAAGGTTCCGGGGCCGGCAACGGGGCCAGCAACGGCCGCTACGCCCGTCTGGCCGAGGATCTCACCTCTCCCAGCTACGTGGACTCCACCGCGCCGCTGACCACCTGCTGGTATATTGTGGTGGCCGACGACGGCGTTAATCTCAGCGGTCACTCCGAGGAGGAGTCCATCGATGCCGCCCTGCCGGTGGCCCTGTCATCCTTCACCGCCCGGGGAGACCGGAACATGGTGGTCATGGAATGGACCACCGAGAGCGAATGGGATAACCGCGGATTTCACATCTATCGCCGGGAAGAGGCGGTTAAGGATTACCAGCTGCTGACCACGGAGATCATTCCCGGGGCCGGCAGTTCATCGCAGGGCGAACGGTACACCTGGATCGACCGCCAAGTGGTGCCCGGCCGAACCTACTGGTATCAGTTGATCAGCGAGGATCTCTCCGGCCAGACCCATGTTTACGGCCCGGTCAGCGCGGCTCCGCTGGAGGCCCTGCCGCAGGCATTCGCCCTGTCGCAGAACTATCCCAATCCGTTCAATCCCGAGACCTGGATCGAGTACCGCCTGCCGGAGGCGGTCCGGGTATCCATCGACATCTATAACGTCTCCGGACAGCTGGTCCGGCAGCTGCAGGATGCCGATCTGCCGGCCGGCGCCTACCGGATCCGCTGGGACGGCCGCGACGGGGACGGCCGGACGGCGGCCAGCGGGGTGTACTTCTGCCGGATGAAGACCCCGAATTTTACCGACACGGTGAAGATGATCCTGTTGAAGTGACCGCCCGAAACGGGAAAACCGATCGATGAAACGGGCAAAACAAAAAGGCGAGCTGAGACTCGCCTTTTTGTTTTCCTATAAAAAACGGGCCCGAAAGCCCGTTTGTTCTCGACCTGATCCTGCCGTCATGATTCAGCGGTCACAACTCGAGCGAGATCGTCACCCGATGCACATCCCCCAACTCCGCCTGGGAACTGTAAGCATAATCCAGACGATAGCGCTGCCAGCCGACCCCCAGGCCGCCGGAGAAACCGGCCAGATTATCTCGATCGGTGCCGACCTTCTGATCCTGCCCCAGAGAGCTCCAGCCCAGCCGCAGAGAAAAATTCTCGACCGGCTCCAGCTCCCCCCCCAGGTTGACGTTGACATGGTGATCGGTGGGTTTGAGCAGATCGGCCGACAGCAGCAATGGCAGCCCCTGCAGTTGATGATTGGCGCCCAGACGAAAGATGGGCGCCAATCCATCGGTATGGTCCGAAAGATACCCACTGCGCTGAAAACCCAGGTTCTGCATGCTGGCGCCGATCCGAGTCCGTCCATTGGGCAGGGAATACAGACCGCCCAGATCCACGGCATAGGCGTCGGAGCCGTAATCCTCGATCTTGCTGTAGATGAACTTGGCACTGGCTCCCACGGAGAGGTCCTCCTTGAGCGGATAGGCCCCTGATACGGACAGGGCCATATCCACGGCTCCGAAAGTTCCCAGACCGCTGCCGCTGGGATTTTCAACCGTGGTTTCCTGGAACTCGCCATAAGAAAAATAGTTCAAAGCCAGGCCCAGCCGCAGGTCGCCCCTTCGAGGGAATACATAACCCAGAAAGCCGGAATGAATGTCGAGCAGATAGTTGACGTAACCCAGGGTGATCTGCTGCTCATCCAGCTGCGTCAGGCCGGCCGGATTCCAGTACAGGGCGCTGGCATCCTCGCTCAGCGATACGAAAGCGCCACCCAGAGCGGCGGCTCGAGCGCCGACACCGATCTTGAGAAAAGAAAAGGCGCTGGTGCCGGCCCGCTCATGAATAGAGCGCGCTGTCGTCGATGTGGCTGTAACCATCAGGATGCAGGCCGCCAGAAGCATCAACAGACCTGTATGCCGTACTCTCATCCTGTCACCTTTCGACCGAGATAAGTACTCTTATTTGAAACTAATACTCGCCATACGAAAAGTCAACATCTTTCTCCGGCGACCAGAAAAACAGTTGTCAAAACCCCTCAGATGTGTTACCTTTATCCTCCACGGAGTCACCTTCTCAGCCGGATATCGCCATTGTCTCCGCTCACCATCATATCGTTTGTCGTCCTGGGACTATCTGTCATCTACTCCTTTCTTGTGCTGCTCGTCCTGGGGGGGCTTTTTCGCCTCCGTCGGGGGCGGAATCAACACCGTCATCCGGTCTCAGTGGTGGTGGCGGCCAGGGACGAGGAATGCTCCATCGGCGCCTGTCTGGAGGCGTTGCAATCTCAGACATATCCCTCGGAACGTTTCGAGGTGATCGTGGTCGATGACCGTTCCATCGACAGAACAGCCGATGTCGTCAGGCGATACAGCCGTGATGATGCCAGAATACGATTGATTACCAGCTCTCCGGAATCCGGCCCGCTGAGAGGGAAAAAACGAGCTTTGCAGGCGGGGATCGAATGCAGCCGGGGCGATATCATCCTGGTCACCGATGCCGATTGCCGCCCGGTCCGCACCTGGATCGCGACCATGGTGCGGTATTTCGAGCCTCGAGTGGGCCTGGTGGCCGGACCTGTTCGCCAGCAGGGTAACCGCTGGTGGCAGCGCTGTCGATATCTGGAGCGGCTATCGCTGTCAGCCGTAGCGGCGGGGACCATGGCCTGGGGGTATGGAGTCACGGCCAGCGGAGGCAATCTGGGCTATCGCAAAGAGGTCTTTCATCAGGTGGGGGGATTTAGCGCTCTGGCCAAACCGCTGTCCGGAGACGACGATCTGTTCGTCCAGCTGGTCTCCCGTCGAACCTCCTGGTTGTTTCATCACGCCTTTGACCCCCTGGCCGTGGTGGAGACCGATCCGCCGGCCACATGGCGGGAATTCGTGGCCCAGGAGCGACGGCGAACTTCCAAGGGGCGATTTTATCCTCCAGGGATTAAGGCCGTAGCCGTTGAGGCCTTTCTGATGAACCTGGGGCTGACCATCACCGTGCCCCTGGCGCTGGTCGGTGCCGGAACCGGCTGGGCGCCCCTGCTGGCCTTCGGACTGAAGATCATCTCCGAACTGTCGCTGCTGGTCAAGGCCAGCCGTCTTATGGACACCGCCAAAACGTTGCGGTACTTTCCCCTGGTGGCCATCATGCACCCCCTCTATTTTCTGCTCTTCTCCGTCTGGGGAACACTGGGAGACTACCGCTGGAAATCAGCCGGCGATGAGTCCGCCGAGGCCGTCCAACAGTTCCCGACCCCATGATGAGTCGAAAGAGATGCTGATTCTCGGTCTGAGCATCCTGCTGGTGTTGTTGACGATACTGTATTCGGGCGCCATCTGGCTGTTCGCCAGGGGCTGGAATCGTCTCACCCACGGGGAGAATGAGCGACGGCTCTCCGTGTCGGTGGTGCTGGCCGCGCGGAACGAATCCGATGCTATCGGGGCCTGCTTGAGATCTCTTCTTCAGCAGCGATACGGTGGCCGATACCAGGTGATCGTGGCCGATGATCATTCCACCGACGGTACGGACGACATCGTCATCCAGCTGGCGGAACGAAACGCCGCCGTGAAATTGATCCGCATTCAGGCCATTCCCCCCGGCTGGGCGCCAAAAAAATTTGCTCTTTCAGAGGCCATTGCCCAGGGCGATGGCGACGTTATCCTGACTACGGACGCCGATTGCGTCGTGCCTCCCACCTGGATCGATGGAATGGTTCGCTACTTCGAACCGCAGGTCGGCATCGTGGCCGGTCTGGTCACCCTGGATTATCCAGGCATCAAACGGACCCTGTGGACCCGGCTTCAGAATCTGGAGCTGTTTTCTTTGTTCGCCGCCGCGGCGGGCGGTATGGCCAGCGGGATCGTCACCGCCTCGGGTGGAAATCTGGCCTATCTCCGGGAGACCTATCTTCAGGTTGGCGGGCTTCGGGCCATCCGGGGTCTGGTGTCCGGCGATGATGACCTGCTGGCGCAGCGAATGGTATCCGCAACGGACTGGAAGATGAAGTTCTCCATCGATCCGGGAACCATCGTGACCACCCGGCCTCATACCTGTCTGGAGGATTTTTTCAGGCAACGGCGGCGCTGGTCGTCCAAAGCCGTCCACCAGCAACCACGGAATCTGTTTTTTCTGCTGCTGACCTTCCTGTTCAACGTCTTTCTGGCGGCCACGCTCATCACCGCTTTGATCGGGGGACAGGGAGCCACCGTGCCGCTGCTCTGTCTGGCCGTGAAAGTCCTCTCGGAATTGGTCCTGCTGGCCCGAGCCGCCCGCCGGATGAATGTTCTTGGCTGGTTGCCGATCTTCCCCATCTGGGAATTGGTGCACATTCCCTATATCGTCCTCATGGGATTGGCCGGCTGGAGCGGGGATCTGCACTGGAAGGACCGCCGGTTCACGGGGCAAAAGGGAATCGCCACGGACGTACGATCATGAGCCTGACGGATGTCACCAGATTAGCCGCCCGGGCAACCGCTCGCTGGGTTCAGCGGCTGCCCATGAATACCAGCACCGAGATGCGCATCACCCGGCTATGCAGCCAGCGGTGCCGCCAGTGTGATGTCTACAACCGGCGTACTCAGCCACCCTCGCTGGACCTGGACCGATTTCGAATACTGGCCAGCCGGTTACGGACCTATGGCGCCCATGTAGGCCTGATCAGCGGCGGAGAACCGTTGCTGGTTCCCCAGCTGGAGGATATTCTCCGAGAGGCTCGGAAGACCTTCCCGGTGGCCGTGACCCTGGTGACCGGGCTGTACACGGGGATTCGGCGGGTGGAACGGGCGGCCCGGGTGGCTCTGGACCATG
>CAZOYL010000005.1:0-35569 GCA_964584035.1 uncultured Gemmatimonadota bacterium
AATATCCTTTCAGATCCGTTCCCCCGCCCACAAAACTGACTCTCAATGGTGTCTGCGTTATAATCACCGTGACTCTCCCGTCACCTCTTGGCTGGGATGTTCGTTTGCTCGTGACGCCTGAAACCCCCGCCAGTTCCTCAGCGCGTCCAAGTACTTCTCGAGGGTACCGATATCCTGAAGATATTCCTTGATCACTTTTCCGTACATTCGATCCACGACCCGGGGCATGACATCTCCGCCCAGGTCGAATCTCTTCTTCCGGGGAAACAGAGAAAAAATCCCGGGATCCATGACCAGTACACCGGCGTTGGCCAGATCGCTGCGGGGCTGATCCGGTTTCTCCTCGAAGGCGCGCACTCTCCCGGTCTCATCAAGTTCCACGATGCCGCACTGCCGCGGCACCGTGGTATGGAAAAGTCCCATGGTGACCAGACCATCATGAGTCCGGTGAAATCGGATCAGGGCACCGAGATCCACATTGGTTAAATTATCGGCATAGAGAACCAGGAATTCCTTTTCCCGTCGAACGAAATCGATATTGGCGGCCAGGGTACCCCCGCTGCCCATCAGCTGCTCCTCCGGAAAAAGCCGGATACGCAAATCGCCGATCTCCACGGTATGAGCGCATTCATCATGAATATATTGAGTGACAAGGTCTGCATGGTGATGAAGGTTGATCAATACCTCATCGACGCCATACCGTTGACAAAGAGAGAGCCAGTAATACAATAGGGGCCTGCCGGCGACAGGAACAAGGCACTTGGGCCGCAGACGAGTCAGGGGACGAAGTCTTTTTCCCAGACCGGCCGCCAACAGAAAAGCTTTCAACCGGATACTCCTCTCGAGCTGCAGTCGCCCGAACTACAAACGGCGGTAGATAGGTCTGGGAATGACATACTGGCGCTTATTGAGAACCACACCCAGAATGTTCGCTTTGGCGTTCTTGAGAATTTCCTGAGCCCGGCGAATGATCTCCCAGCGGGTCTTCCCGGCCTGCACCACGAGAATGATACCATCCAGCAATCGTCCCAGCACCACGGCATCGGCATAGGCCAAAGCCGGCGAACTGTCAAAGATCACCCACGAATACTGTTTTTTCCATTCCGCCAACGCTTCTCTGAAATGCGCTGAGCCCAAGAGCCGGGGGGCATCCTGTGTGGGAGTCCCCGCCGTGATGATGAACAGGCCGGGGAACTCGGTCTCCCGGATGATGTCGCTGGCCGAGGCTTGACCGTCTAGAACGTCTGCCAGTCCGCTGTTACGCTCCAGACCGAAGAGACTGTGGAGCGAGGGGCGGCGAAGATTGGCGTCCACTAACAGAACCTTTTCGCCATTTCCCTGAACAATCGAACGGGCGAACTGAGCACAGACCGAGGAGGTGCCCTCTCCGTGAATGGAGCTCAGGAACAGAATGGCCTTGATCTCACGGTCGGTATCGATCGTTCTGAGCGCACTGGACATTTTCTGGTATTCCTCTGCCGGAATCGCAGAGCGTGAAGATGAGCGTTCGCTGAATGGAACTGATCGTTCGTCCGCCCCGGTCACCGGCATTTGAGCATCCGGCATCCGGCGTTCCTTGTCCCGTTCGGCCTTTTTCAATGCCTCATAGATCTCACTCATCCCTCACTCCTTCAGAGGAGGTCCATTCACCTGCCAGCATCCCGGTGATTCGATCATCCCCAGCGAGCCCTGACAGCGGCATCGGCTGTGCAAATTGAAAGGTGCCGCCGGCGACATGTTCCCGGGCCGCTTCCAGGGCCGATCGGTAATCGTCATACCGTCCCACCATCACCCGGTACCATCGCCCGGATTCGGTCAGTTCTATAGGCAGAATAAAGATCGGCTGGAAACGGTTCTTTGTCAGCGACTGCGCCAATCTCTCGGCTCTGGAAAGATCTCGAAACGAAGCCACGTGCACGGAATACGGGGCCTCTGGCCCCGGGTCCGGAAGAGCATAGGAGCCGTCGTTCGTGACGGACCACCAGGAGGATGTCCCCACCATGCCCATGGAGAGCAGCATGGCGTCCTGGAGTTCGCTATTCGACTCTCCTGTATTTAAGGGCAGACTGCACAGGATGGCGGCGGCCAGAAGCCCGGTGGCCGCCAGCATGTGCCGAATGGTCCGCCACGGCCAGGAACTTTTCTGTTTGCCGATCGCAGCGAGTTGCCGCTGCGGTGGCGACGACTCCGGCGGCTCCGGCAAAACTCCCTGAGCCGCCAGACCGGTCACGGTCTCGCGAATAAGGGACAGGCCGATCTGCTGGCATCCCCTGGCATAACCCAGCACCAGAGCCCGGTTGCAGACCATATTGATGAGCCGCGGAATGCCGTTTGTCCAACGATAGATCTCTGTGATCGCTTCGCGGCAGAAGGGGCCGTCCTGAGATATTCCAGCCACCCGAAGACGGTGGGCGATATACTGGTCACACTCCTCGGCGCTCAACGGACCGATCTGATATCGGGCATTGATACGCTGCCGGAGCTGGCGAAGCTTCGGCATAGCCAGTTTGGCGCCCAATTCCGGCTGTCCGACCATGATGATCTGGAGCAGTTTTTCCCGGTCGGTCTCCAGATTGGACAGCATCCGTATTTCTTCCAGAAGACGATAATTCAGGTTCTGCGCCTCATCGATCACAAGAACGCACTGGATACCCTGGGTATATTGACGTAGCAGAAATTGATGCAGATCCAGGAGGAGCTCCGTCTTGGTCCCAGCCGAGGTCTTCATACCGAAATCGGCGGCCATCATGCGAAACAGCCCCTTGGCCGTCAGTGCTGTATTGAATACAAAGGCCGTTCTGGTGGATGCATCCAGTTCATTCAACAGGGCGTGCAGCAGAGTGGTCTTGCCGGTGCCCACCTCCCCGGTGATGGCCACGAACCCGGTTCGCTCACGAAGCCCATACTGAAGATAGGCCAGGGCCTCTCTGTGCTGGGGGCTGAGATAAAGAAATCTCGGGTCGGGCGTCACTCCGAAGGGCTTTTCAATCAAACCATAGAATTGTTCATACATCATGATGTCCCAACTCGAACAAGAGGATCAGGGCGATCCCGGCTCGATGCTCAGGATGACTTCACATCGGGGATCGAGGCCAGAACGGGAAGATTCAGATAATGCTCCACATCCTCGCTGGTCCGCAGGGAGTGATCCATGTACTCAAGCACGAAGGCCAGCCCGAATCCTCCGATGAAACCGATCAGACATCCCACGAATAACAATAATCCCTTCTGTGGTTTGACCGGTTTTCTCGGCAGGGCGGCCGGACTGATGACGGAGACATTGGCCAGCCGGCGGTCGCTGGCCTCTGTAACGCGGGCCTCCTCCCGTTTGAGTATCAGCATGGAGTAGACTTCCTTGTGATTCTCGATGGCCCGCTGGAGCTTGGAAATAGTGAGTTCTTTTTCCGGCAGCGTCTTGACCTCGGTGTAGAGCATGTTGACCGTGGAGCGCAGAGCATTTTCCTCCGCCCTGAGGGCCGACAAAGAGGTTTCCTGAAGTTCGATGACCTTTTCCACTTCTACTTTGAGATCCGCCTCGGCCAGCGCAATCTCTTGACGCAGATTCCTGACCTCACGGTGATCCTCGGTGAATTTGGTCAGCAGTTCATTGAGGCTCAGGCGCAGGGTAATAAGCCGATCATTCATTCCGGCGATCACGGCTTCTTCCCTGATCTCCATGGAGGGCACCAGGGGCTGGAGCGAAGAGGTCCAATACTCTCGAACCTTGGCCAGCTTGGACTCGGTGCTGATGATGTCCTTTCTAACGGCCGTCAGAGAGGTCTCGAACTCATTGAGCTTGTTCAGCAGAATAACCTGCTGCTTCTCATACGACAGCAGAGCTTCCTGCTGCCGGTAATCCTTCAGGGCCGATTCCAGCTGATCTAAATTCTGCCTGGCCACTTCGATCTGCTCTTCGAAGAAGTCCACGGCTCCGCTGGAGCGGTAGACCCTGGTGCGATAATCGATATAGGCCTCGGAAGCGGCATTGACTACATCCATGGCTCTCTGGGGATTGGTCGAACGAAAACTGATCAGGATGACATCCGATTTTTTCACCGGTTCGGCCTCAATGCCCCGCTGGATAGCCATAATCCTGGCAGACTGCTCCTCCTCACTGTCCCCCGATGCCTGCGGAGCCGCCGTTTCAGCATCGGGCAGCTCCTCCCCGGATGGGTCTCCCTGGTTAAGCTGATCCAGTCTGTGGATGACATTCTCGGCGACGGCGCGGCTCTTGATCAGCTCGATTTCGGAGTTGATTTCCTCTTCCAGCTCAAACCTTCGAGTCAGGGGTATCCACGGAGCCACCCTGAGAATCGCTTCAGGGACCTCACGATTGATGATCACCTTGGCAGAGCTCTCATAGACTGGTTCGGCCAGCATGATGCCGATGATGACCGTCACCACAGTGACGATAAAAACGGCGATGATCAGCTTCAGGCGTTTGAAGATGACGAACAACACATCTCTGGTGGAAATAATCCTGCTCTGAGTCTGCTCAGCCATACCGCGTATCTCCTGAATCGAACCTGCTTATGGATTGTAGCGATGGTCTTCCGGGTGGAGAACATCATAGCCCTTGAGATAAAAGCTCATCGGCGGGCTTAATTTAGTGAAAAATTGTTCCATAAACAGATTCAACTGGGCGATAAAGGTACTGGGCACGTAAACGATTTCGCTGCCCCGCAGATAGGGATCGTGCTCACGGCTGCCGCCGACGGCCCTGGTCAGATTGAGGCGCTCCGGGTGGGGCGCCCCGGAGGCGTCCTTCGTGATGAGAATGACGCTGCTCAATTTGGCCGTGTTCTTGAATCCCTCGGCCAGGGCGATGGCTCCCAGTACCGTCGTTCCATAAGGATTCAGTGGATATCCGCCCGGTTGATTCACTTCGCCGAGCACATAAACGACGTCCTCGCCGATCTGTTCAACGATGACGCTGACGTCGGGATCCCGAATGATCTCGGCGTACTTCACGGTGATCAGCTCATCCAGCTGGGGGGGCGTCATGCCGACCACCAGGACGTCTCCCAGGCGAGGCAGCGTGATCCGGCCATCCGGCCGAATGGTGACGGTTTGGTTAAATTCCGGATCATAGAAAAACTTGACTGAGATAATGTCCCCATATCCGAGACGATATTCCCCCCCCGGGGGAGATTCAGGGGGCTGTTGGACCGGAACGGAAATCCTCTCGACTTCACCCTGGGTGACAGGCCTGGCCCTTTCCTCGACAGGCGCTGCTTCCGCGATCTCAACGGGAGGTTCCGGTTCCTTCTCCACCGGCGGCCGCCCTCGTAACCGGACACAGGAAAAAGAGCTCATCGTGCCGGTCAAGAGCCCCGCGGACAGGAACGCGACAAGCGTCGCCTTGATCCATCGTTTCCTCACGGATGTATAACCTCCTCATAAGACGTCCGGCTATTCGATCTTTTGTCGATCCCGGTACCACTGGACGAACAGGGCAATACCTTTCTCGATCGGTACCCGGGGCCGATATCCCAGCATGTCGCGAGCCTTCTCGATATGAGCGCAGGTTCTTTGAACATCGCCGGGCTGTCTGGGCAAAGACCGCAGACAGGCCCGCCGAGAAAGATGTTCCTCGATGATCTCGATTAAATGTCCCAGGGTTACCGGCCGGGAGTCCCCTAAATTAAATATTTCAAATTCGAAGGGGGCTTTCAGGGCCGCCACCAGGCCATCGATAATATCTTCGATATAGGTATAGTCACGCTCCGAACTGCCATCCCCAAACAGGGGCACATCCTGTCCCTCCTCGATCAAATGAACGAATTTATGGATAGCCATTTCCGGCCTCTGACGCGGGCCGTAGACGGTGAACAGCCTTAAACATCCTACGGAAATGCCATAGAGCTGGTGATAGGCGGAAGCCATCAGCTCCCCGGCCCTCTTGGTAGCCGCATAGACGGACTGAGGGCAATCGACTCGATCGCTCTCTCTGGATGGAGCGGAATTCACCTCACCATAGACAGAGGAGGATGAGGCAAACAAGACCTTTTTAATGCCGTACCGATGTGCCATTTCCAGCACGTTCAGGGTTCCCTGCACATTGATCTGCTCATAGAGGCCGGGCTGCTTTAAAGAAGGCCGCACCCCGGGTCGTGCGGCCAGATGCACTACAGCCTCTATGGACGACCGGGCAAACAGATGATCGAGCAGATCGAGATCGCGGATGTCGCCCTCCATGAACCGGTAGTTCTCGTGGCCGAGAGCGGAAGCGATATTCTTTCGTTTGATCTGGGGATCATAGTACTCATCAAAATTATCCAGGCCGACCACGTTGACGCCGCTGGCCAGCAGGCGTTCGGCCAGGTGAGAACCTATGAAACCGGCTCCGCCGGTCACCAGAACCTGTTGATAGGGAATTGTATCAGGCACATTTGCCACCGTGAAAACTCCGTCTGTGATCGGAGATGGATCAATTTACATACGTAAGTATAAGGAAAAAGAAAGGTATGTCCTGTTACAGCAAAATATATGCCGTATTCTAACTCATTCGTCTTCCGGGCGGCGAATCATCAGAAAGCCACCGCGGCACTCAACCGATGGGTATTGCCCAGCTCATATCCTACGAAAGCATAATCCAGTCTGACCATATAAAGCTTCAGACCGGCTCCGGCGGTAAAATCGTTCACATCTGCTCCGCCTCGAAGAAAGACCATATCGCGGAAGGCGTATTCGCCGCCATAACGAACGTCCTGACCGTATTGATCGTCCAGTTGAGCCGCCAGGGTGACGACGCTGGACAGTGAGCTCAACGCCTGGCTGAAGGCCAGGCCGATGCGGAGACTTGGGGTGACCTCATCCTGATGGTCACCATCGGTATCCCAGGTCAATTTCGTGCCCACATTCTGCATGGCGAAACCGAGCGAAACATACCGGGTCGAGGTTTCGGGGGATTCGGATGTCAGGCCGATGCGCAACAGAGTGCCCAGATCAAATCCCTGTCCGGTCCCGCTGCGGTCATCCAGGGATTGAGAGATGTATTTCCCGCTGGCGCCGAGAGCAAACTCTATGGGGATCATCAAGGGCGTCAGTCCGCCTCCCATGAACAGGTCGAAATCGAAACGCTTGGCGACCGAGAAGACATAGGCCTGCTCGGTATCGCTGAAGGCGCCTTCCGACTCTCCATCCGAGCGCCATTCCGGATGGGCCTGGCCGATGCGATCTGAGCTGGTGCCCAGCAAGGCATCGTAGCGGGGGATATTGTCAACCCCGAGCCGGATCCAGGTCAGTCCCAGGCCGATGCTGTGGCCCACCGGAACGCTGAGGGTGAAGGCATCAAAGTTGGCCAGTTCATCGAACATAGTCACGTGACTGAAACCGATTTCAGGTCCTCTGACAAAAGGCAACCCGGCCGGATTCCAATAGTTGGCGGTGGCATCATCGGCCACGGCCACGTAGGCCCCTCCCATGGCCAGAGCTCTGGCGCCGATACCCTCGGACAGAAATTCGGCGGCGTACTTCCCGGCCGATGCTTCGGGCGGCTGGAGGAATATCAGCAACAGCCCCATGACGGCCATACACACCCGTGTCGTTTTCATCATCGATCAGCTCCTGCTGGTAAGATACTCACCTGGCCGATACCGGCCGTGTCTGGCTCTTCTGTATTCCGTCTTCATTCTGCTCGCTCTGTTCGCTCACTCCAGTTTGGCCATCTTTCCGACGACGGGAGACATCTTTTCACCGTTGCCCCCGGTGATAGACATCTTGTAATAGTAGACCCCATTGGCCACCATCTCTCCCTCGCTGTCGCGGCCGTCCCAGACGATTTCGACATAGCCCGGCCCTACACTTCGGCGGCGAAATTCACGGATCAGCCGGCCCCGCACGGTGTAGATCTTTAATAGCACCTGTTCGGCCGGCGCGTCGGAGGCCACCACGAAGGCGAACACCGTCTCGGTTTGAAAAGGATTGGGATGATTGGCGACGAAGGGGATCTCGAAACCGGAATATACGCCGAAACTGATGGAGTCGGCAGCGACATTACCGAGACAGTCCCAGGCCTTGACTTTAAAGGCGTAAAGCCCAGAAGAGAGATGGGGCGCGAAGGTCAGTAACGAGAGGTTGCTGGTTTGAGGCGAATAATCCAGTGAATATTCATCGGCATTCACCGGATTGCCGTTCAGGGTGATCTCCACCGCGGCGGTACTCATATCGATGCCGTTCTCATCCTCGATGGCCGTTGAGATGATGGGATCGGAGGAGATGTAATCTCCATCAGCGAAGGACTGCCCCTCCACATTGATACGCACCAGGGGCGCCTGATCATCCTCGACGGCGAACAGACCGAAGATGCCCAACCGCCCGATCTGAGCTTGAACCATGGTGGATTCCGGCGTGATCGTTTGCTCAGAGGCCAGCACCCACCGTTCGATATCGGAGTCGAAACGACAGATCTTCAGATGAGCCATCTGCGCGGCCAGGTCGGTCAGGCTGTCCTGAGAGTGATACCAGAAGGTCAGGGCGGCCCCGCCCGAGTTCAAGGCTGCCGAGGTGTCGGACCAGATCAGGCCATAGGCGGCCCGGCTGCTGTCCTTCAGAACGGCCGCAGAGAGACCGGGCTGATGGTAGGTGAGCGGATCGTAGCTTTGCCAGTAGTCCTCCGAATCGGCCCCCTGGTCATCGATCAACAATAGGGAGCTGAGATTCACCGATCCGGGATCGATCCGGCAGCCCATGTTGCCGCCGGTGTGATGGACCCGGGCATTGACACCCCTGACCGAGGAGCCCTGTTGAGAGGTGATCAGAAAAGTGTTGGTGAACTCCCGGCTGGCTCGATCATCGAAGGTCGGAGCCTGCTCGATCTGTCCGTATCGATCCAGCCAGACGTAGACATTATGGGATTCCCCGGGACCTTCCCAGGGAACGGACACGAAGATCGAGTCACTCGCCGGAACGGTGACCCATTGGTCCGCTCCGATGGGACGGTTGGAATCGGGATGGTCATCGTAGAATTGAATCAGCACCGAGTCCAAAGAAACCACTCCGGTGTTATGGATCCAGGCGCCCACGGAAAACTGATCGTTCTGGACAAAGGCGGATAGGTCCCGTTTGGCCACCCACAGATTGGGTATTCGGGCGACCTGAAAATACCGCACCGAGCTGGTATCGGAGTGCGTCGAGGGCGATCCCCCCACACCGCCATAGTGAACCACGACCCGGTAATAGACATAAGCCCCGCCCTGAACGGAGAAGGCTTCGTTGGTCCGGTAGGTGCTTCCGCCCTGGTGCGACATGGGAATGTGATTATACAACCACGTGTCACGGAGCCCCCACTGGACCTTGACCGTATCCGGTCCATCGGGATCCAACCCGCTGCCCAGATCCACATCGACCAGGATGTAGATATCCTCCCAGGCTGTGGGCTCCTCCGGCTGATGCCGGATATCTCGGATATAGGGAGCATCCAGATAGATGGGGGCCCAGCCGATCGCATCGGTCTGGTCGTTCCAGAAGTAAGCTCTGACCGATTTCTGTCCGGAGGTCGGCCGGTAAAAGGGATATTCCGGCATGGTATCTGGAAGCTCGACCTGCCAATTGAAGTTTCCGCCGCTGACCGACAGGGTCTCCTGAACGGTCGGGATACGGGCAGTGTAAATCTTGTCGGAGGCATCGATCTGGGTGGTGTCGGCCAGCCAGCCGGTGGAATCGACCTCTCCTAAGGAAATCTCGACGTTCCCCTCGAGACTACCCGGTAGGCTGCCCGTCAGGGAGATCGTTTCCTCGAGGGGAAGGGAATGATCCGGCATACTCAGGGACACGGTCTGCTCCGGAAGGCCCAGTCGGGTGACCGGATCCCCGAGGAGGTTGAAGACATCGACCAGTTCCTGCGAGATCCGCCGCGGGCCCAGCTTTCCCTGGGTGAAAAGCTCTCCCAGGTTACGGACACCGTCCTCGAAGATCGACTCGAAGATATTCTGGCCCAGCAGATTGTCTTCATTGGCCCAGGCTACGCCGGAGGATCCAAAGTGAGCCACCGCGCCCTTGTCCTTGGCCCTGAGAATCTCCTCTCCCAGAGAGCTTTGCTGGTTATTGTCGAAAAAACCCACGAAGCAGGTCAGGCTCAGGACCACCGGAAGCCGCCGCTCATTCTCCAGAAATTCCACATGATCAAGCAGAAAGAAGTTCGCATCGAACCAGACGCTCCCCCCGCCGTGTCCGGTGAAGGTGGCCAGAGCAACGCCCTCTTTCCACTGGTCCAGAAGGTCCTGGGTGGTGCCGAAATGAACCGAGCCGGACTTGGTATAAATCCTGGGGGCATCGTATCCCGGGGGCACGAAGGCGCTGTCCAGGCCCACGCAGCCCGCCTCAAAGGAGACCCCCTCTCCGGCCAGCAGCTGGATGCGCTTTCTCCAGGGGCCGATCAGCGGGTCGGCCTCGTACTGAATCACCTTGTCAACGATCACATCGGCCTGTTCCACGGTGTTAACCGGGAAACGGCCGACGAACATGTCCGGCAATTTATCATCGCCCACCAGGCAGACCAGCCGGTTGTCGGCGGCCGAGGTCCCCCAGGCAGAGGTCCAGGCCATCATGGTGGGTACATAACAATTTTGTTTCCAATAGGATCGGTGCGTGACGGGTTTGTCATAACCCCAGGAAGTGTCGCCCACCAGGAGGACGCTGGCCGGAGCCGGAGCACTCCAGTGCTGATAGGCGAACCGGAGAAAGTCGCGGATGGCCTCGGGGCTGAGGATGCCGTCGTTGAACTCATCGTAGATATCCTCCACTCGAACGAGCGCCACCCGGAGTCCCTGGGATCTTCGGAAGTCAGCCAGGGGCAGGACACTATCATAGAAATCGGAGTGCACGATGATGATATGATCGGCCCCGCCTGAAAACTCATGGAGGTTCGAGGCCCGGTTGAGTGTCACAGCATCGGGCAGCTTCATTCGTCCGCGCGTCAGGGCGATATATTGGGTCGGCCGGACCACCTGGTTCTGAAAGGTGACCTGATAGAAGATGCTGTCGGGGCTGATATCGGCATTGACGATCTTCTTGCCGGCCAGATCGAAAATCTCGATATCGTTGGTGGTAAATCCCTTCAGACGGAACTCATGCAGCCCCAGGGAACCGCCCTCCGGAGAGGCAAAGCGGAGCTCATTGTTCTTAGCCTGATATCGACGCCAGAACTTGATGTGAATCCAATTCAGCCGAAACGTATCCACTTCTTGCGCCGGTGTGTCTCCCAGGTTGCTGATTCTCAAAAGGTTATTACCCTCCCAGAGGTCCGTCCCGGGGCGATCATCGTTATAATATATGAACTCGCTCTGATCGTTCCAAAGTTCCGTAGCCAGTGATTTACCGTTGAGCGAGATCTTGGTATGATGATTGGGGTGATGAGAATCATAGGTCAGTCCCCGCAACCGCACTTCTATCTCGTATGATAGAGTATCGACGATGTCGGACAGCTCAAAGGCATAATCACGGGTGGTATCGGCCCGGAACTGCTCCCACAGCCAGCGGTCAACGCTTTCGTCGCTGACCTGCGATAATCGTTCATAGTTCAGATCCTGCTCCAGGTGCAGGGAGGTGCGATAATGCTCGGGAACGATGAGGTTGCCGGGATTCTCCTCCATCAGGGAGCCATCCTGCTCCACCATCCGCAGGCCGATCTCCCCGCCCCAGTGCAGCCAGTATACGTTGGTGTGCGTGAAGGGATCGTAATAATGCTGATCCCCATAGTGAATGATCCCCCAGAACTGGATGGCATCGCCGGGATCGAACCGCCCATCCCGAGCACCGGACACATAGATCGGAATCTGCCGGCCCTGACAGGTGATCTTCACCGTCCGGGGATCGATATTGTTCACCTTCACGCCCTGAGTCTGGAGGTACTCATAGCTCATGTAGTACAGGCCGTCCTCCAAGATGTCGATCTTGTAGGCGGTGGAATCGCTATAGGGCGTCTGGCTGACGGCCGACTTCGACACGGCCGACTCCGCCGGCAGGCTCCGCCAGGCTCTGGAAGATTCATAATTGAGCAGAACCTTTTTCAGCACCGATTCGAAGGGTCCCCCGGAGTCAGGAAAGCGGACCGACAGGCCATCGGTCCACCCAGCTCCCGCTTTTCCGCCCACGAAGTTGAGACGGAATACGATCCGTCGGTGCCAGACCAATTCCCCGGTTGCGGGATTGGCCTGTATGGGCCGTAATTCCACACGGACCAACCGCTGATCTCTGAGAAAGGCTGTCTCGACCACCTCGACGATTCTGGCCGGATATAAAGCATCCCGGCCGTAGCGGTCCTCGTCCCGGTAAAATTGCAGGTCGGTATAGGATTGACCGTCGGCGGTCTGGCGAATGACCTTCTTGGGCGCAGGATAAACCCGGACATCCGGAATTCGATCTGTCTCGCTGAGGACAACCTCGGCGCGCACCTCGACCCCTGGAGGGATGCCCACGGTGATCATCTGGGCCGGCAGTTGCGGGGCTCCTTCCTGAAGCATGAGGCCTGCTTCGGGCAGACGGATATGCTGATAGGCAATGCCCTCCACCATCTCAACAGAGACATCGAAAGACGGTGAGACCCATTCCACCTCCACCCCATCCTCGTCGGAACGGAGCAATTGTAATCCGGTCGTTCGCTCCGGGTCCAGGATCTCCTGCGGACCGCGACGGATTGAGGCCAGCGAACCACGTCCGTTGTTTGTCTGCGACCACGCTAATGGCGATAGAACGGTCACCAGACCGGCGATGGCCAGGCTGACCATAAACAGTCGCGCCATCACGCGGCGAAGGCATTCTGCGTTCATCACTCTCTCCAATCTCTTCTGATCTTCGATCGATGACATCATCCGGGGCTCACAACCCGGCCGATCTGGGACAGGGCCGGGGGGCAATAAAAAACCGCCGAAACAGAGGTCTCACCTTGTCAACGTCATCAATAACACCTGCATCGCCTGTATGTAAAAAGGCGATCGACAGGGTTGAGGTCCGCGTCTCGACGGTTAGCCGATCATCATCCCTTCACTGGAGCCTATGAGGATCTGCTGAAAAAAAACGATCACTGGGGATGTCGGTCATGTTTTTAAAACCCGTTAGCGAATGCCCTGTAGACACCTCCTTGGAAACGGATGAAACACCATCATGAGGAATAGATAAGATCCTCCAACGTTCTTATTTCAATATAACATCGACACGCGAAGGTTGTCAAGAGTATTTCTGCCAGACCATTATGTCTTATCTTCATCAGAACCATTCGGTCATCCGGTGCTGCGACCGGGCAGGAAAGATCATGATCCTGCGGCGTTCATTCCATATCAGGATAAAGCATGTTTCCCCCTCCCTCACCGTTCGCCGGGAGGAATGGTTCGGCCAGTCTTCGGACGGTCCGCTTTTCAGCCTAAGCGACGCCCTTTGTGGACTTAAGCAAATCCCGTGCCGAGAAATTGTCCGGCCGGTGGACCATCGGCCGCCGCGCTGATCCCAAGGCGATCTCATTGCCAAGGAGCCGGCGAACTCCACCCGGGTATGTCTTCGCCGGTCCCTCAGCGCGGCACGCGGACATACAGTCCTCCCGGCAGGACGCTGATGCGCACATGGGCGCACTGGTCGAGAAATTCCCCATCCACATGCACGGGAACCGGCCGGCTGGATATCAATTCAAGAGAATCGGCGCGGACCATCTCCCACTGGGGCACGGTGTCGATACGACCCGAAAAAAGCCTGGGCCAATAGAATAGCGCTTGGAGGAGATTCAGGCGGCGAATGATACAGATATCGAGCAGTCCATCGTCCGGTTTGGCCTGAGGCGCGATGATGGCCCCGCCGCCGAATTGACTGGTGTTGGCCGCCGTGACCATAAGCGGCGCCACCGATATGATGCGATCGCCGATCCGCAATTGAACAGGGTACGGCCGGTATTGAAAGAAACCCGTCAGGGCGCTGAGGAAATAACTCCACAGACCCCGTTGTTTTCCCCATCTCTGCTCGAAAAGTTGTCCCACCAGAGCATCGTATCCAATGCCGGCCACCCCTAAAAAAAACCGGCCATTCATCTCTCCGACATCGATCCTGCGGCTATGGCCCTCAGCGATCACCCGGCATGCCTCTTCGGAGTTCAGTGGAATGCCCAGAGTGCGGGAGATGCCGTTACCGGATCCCGCGGGAATGATTCCCAGGGGCACATCGCTGTTCACCAGACCGCAGACCGCCTCGTTGATGGTGCCGTCCCCTCCGGCGACCACCACCATCCCATAACCATTTTGGACCGCCTCGTGAGCCAGCACCGTACACTGGAATTTCTCGGTCAATTGGATCATCTCGGCTTCGAGACCGTAGTTCAGAAATACGGACTGCAGCTCGACAAGATCCCCTCGTGACCGAAACTGGAATCCGGAACTTGGATTCACAAGCACTCTGACCTTCATAGTGGTATCCAACTCCCCTCAAGGCCAGGCATATCCATGTGATTTTGGCAGGATGAGACGCGAAAGCTGATGGACCCCGCAACGGGAGGTTGACGGAATGCTCCTGATTCATTGCTAATATAATTGCCGGGAAAAGTCAAGTGAAAAACGGGCAGTGGTCAGGTTCATGCTTGAGCCGGAGATAAAAAAGGGGGATGATCATCCCCCTTTTTCATCAACACAGCTTTGCTTGAAAATATAGCCGTCAGTCTACTCTGGACTCCGCAAAACGGAGGAACCGCCGTTCAGAGGTGAACTGGCAACCTGGAGGAGATCATCCTGATGAGCACCGTCTTCCGGAAAAGAGGCTATGCCGATATTCAGGGGCTCCTCTTTGAGCCCCTGGAGTTCCTCCGAGAGACTGCTGCCCGTAATTTTCTCGCTCAATCTCTCGGCCAATCGGAAGGCACCTTCTTTGGGGGTTTCGGTCAGCAGCACGGCCAGCCGATTCTTCCCCAATTTGGCCAATACATCCGTGGCCCGCACGGTCGTGCCGACCAGTTGCCCCAGGTCTTTGATCGCCTTGACCTCCGCTGAAGAGCTCTGATCCGCTAATGCAGAGCTCATATCGATCAAGACCAGGGATAGGAACTCACAATACCGTTCGGCTCTCCGGAGTTCTTGGGTAAATCTCCTCTCGAAGTAGCCCTGAGAATATAGTTGAGTTACTTCATCGAATTCGCTCATCTTCTCCAGAAGGGAGATGCGTTTCCGCAACGATTCGTTATCAGACTTCATTTTGCGGAGCTGCTTTTCGAATTGGCCGTGACCATTTTCCGTCACTTCCATGATGTCTCCTTGCGCTTGAGCGAAGCATGCGTCTCCCTGCCGAATCGATCGCACCATGAGCGGTGGACAGAACCGACGAGAGATGATGATGACGACCGTTTTGCTCTTCGCTGGAAACCCATTCGCTCCTTGTTACCAGACGAAGTAACCCATTTATGAGAATGGCAAACTCTATGCCAACTTCTGATCGGTAAACCTCTTCTCTCCCAAGGATTTTTCTAACGCAGGGCGATATACGGACCTATCAGAAAGAAAATCCCCACCGCCTGTGTCAGGAAGAGGTCTGCTGACTAACGGTGGGGAGTAAAGTGTCAAGAATAGTGACAGTCTGGAATCGGATATCCGGTGCAAGCTCTTGTTAATAAAGTGATTTATTCTGTATAAGAATCCGACAAGGCTTTAGGCGTATTCCCCCTTGGAAATCTCATGTTTGCCCAAAAGATCATACAGGGTCGCTCGACTGACCCCCAGCTCCCGCGCCGATCGTGAGATGTTGGCCTTGTTCCTCGACAGAACCTCCGTGATCATCTTCTTCTCCAGTCGATCCTTGGCCTCACGCAGGGTCAGACGGCCCCTTTTCTCGGTCACCAGCAAATCGAGATCTTCGGGAAGGGCGCGCTTTCCCCGAGACATAATCACCGCTCGTTTCACGCGGTTTTCCAATTCCCTGACATTGCCGGGCCAGCCATAGTTTTGCAGCTGCAACAGGGCTTCAGAGGAAAAGGATTGGATATTTTTACCATATTCTTTGTTGAAATGTTGAAGAAAAGAATTGGCCAAAAGGACGATATCATCTCCCCGATCCCGCAACGGCGGGAGAGAGATGGATACTACACTGAGCCGATAATAGAGATCTTCACGGAAGCGCCCCTTTTCCATCTCCAGTTGAAGATCCTTATTGGTGGCCGCGATGATGCGGACATCAAGTTCTATGGATTCCCGGCCGCCGACACGCTCAATCTCTCTTTCCTGTAGAAAACGAAGAATCTTCACCTGGAGCGCGGTGCTGAGCTCCCCGATTTCATCGAGAAAGATGGTCCCTTTATTGGCCAGTTCAAACCGCCCCTTTTTTCTCTCTACAGCGCCCGTAAAGGCGCCCTTTTCATAACCGAACAACTCACTTTCTAAAAGGTTTTCAGGTATCGCGCCGCAGTTGATCGGCACGAAAGGTTTCCCCTGACGCAAGCTTTGACGGTGGATGGCCTTGGCCACCAGTTCCTTGCCGGTGCCGCTTTCCCCGAAGACAAGGACCGTGGCGTTGGTCGTGGCCACACGATCCACCAGGTCGAAGACTTTCATCATATGGGGGCAGCTGCCGATGATATCGTGGAAGCGCCGCTCGGCCTCCAGTTTCTCCATGAGCTGTTCATTCTCCCGCTCCAGCCTCTGGATGGTGATGGCTCTGCCGATGATAATTTTCATCTCGCTCAGGTCAATAGGCTTATTAAAATAATCATATGCGCCCATATGAATGGCTTTCAAAGCCACCTGTTTCAATTCGTTACCGGTGATCATGATGACCTTGATCTTGGGATCGATCTCCATGGTTTTACGGAGAATCTCGAATCCTTCCTCGTTCTGCTCGAATGGCGATAGACTGATATCCAGAGCCACCACCTGGGGATGTTGCTCGCCGACGATCTCCACGGCCGTAGCGGCATCCTCGGCCAGGAGAACCCGGTACTGCTCCTTCAGAGCCCACATGAGTTGATCACGGATACCCTGATCGTCATCGACGATCAGCACAGTGTCTTTCTCCTTGTCGCGATCATCCTGTTTCATTCAATCTCTTTCCTGATAGAATGTTGGACTGGCAAACGAACCGTGAAAACGGTGCCTTCCTGTTCCCTGCTGGTGACCTCGATCCGCCCGCCATGCGCCTCGACGGCCTCCCGGCATTGATACAGACCGATGCCCAGACCTTTCTTTTTGGTGGTCTGGAACGGCCGGAAGAGGCGATGTTTGACGAATTCCTGACTCATTCCTGATCCGGAATCGGCCACCTCGATCTGCACCCATCGACCGGGGTCCGTTTCATGACCAGCCCGCGCTCCGGTCCCGTTCTGTACCATACTGGTGGAGACCTTCAATCTGCCGCCACCGGGCATGGCTTCGACAGCATTGATGATCAGGTTGGTAAGCACCTTCTCCATATACGTCCGGTCTACATGGGTCAGGGGAATCTCTTGAAGATCTTCTATATACTCAATACGATTCAGCCTATTGACCTTCGTTTTGAAGACCACCTCTTGAACGACCTGATTCAAGTCCTGGGGCTGGCGGCTTAACGGCATGTCCTTGGGCATGGTGCGCATCTTTCCCATGAGTCCCTTCATTCTTTCCACGGTTCCGGCGATGGTCCGGATCATGCTCTCGCGAAATTGAGGATCCTCCATGTTGCTGGCCGCGTTCTCCAGCATCATGGAGAGTGCGGAAACGGAATTCTTCAGATCGTGAACCACAAATGAGGAGACCTTATGCATGAACTCAAGTTCCCGATTGATCACCAGCTCCTGGCTCAATCTGGCATTGAGGATGGCCATGGACAGGTGGTTTCCGATGGCCTCGAGAAGTTCGAGATCCACGCCGGAGTATGACCCTCCGGATCTGGCCGGGCCAAGAGCCAACAGACCGACCAGCTTTCGCTTGGTAACCAAGGGCACCAGCACCGCCAATCCCAGTTGACGAAAATGGTCTCTTTGGCCGGAAATCGCGGCACTCATATTTTTCTCGAAGCGGGCATCGTTCAACTGAATCGGCTGGCCGAGGACGAACAGCCAGTCGAGGAAATCGCTGTCCCTGGGGATGCGGAGATCATCATCGAGATCGATCGATTCGACGATTCTGAAATCTCCGCCGGTTTCCTCCGGCGCTAAAACACAACCGTTACGGGCGTCGATCGTCTCCAGGGCCATCTGCAGGAACCGTGTTACGATCACATCCAGGTTCAGCAGGCTGGACATCTCTTCGCTGAATCGCAACCATTGCTCGCGATAATCGTAGCGACCACGGTAGAAGTTCCGATCGATGAATCGTTTTACCCGTTTCTTCAGAGAACCCGAGAGCAGCAGAACCAGCGACATCACCAGCATCAGAAAAGCGGCCAGAATAGTGAAGAATAAACTGAGATTGCCGCCGATCACGCTGATCAGCTTGCCCACCAATCCTATCAACACCAGATAGCCGCCCACCAGAAGGAGAATGGCCGATGAATAGACCGCTCCCCGGCCCACATAGATATCGACCTGCAGCAGTCGATAGCGAACAATATCGTAGGCCACCAGCAGACTGGATATGGCGACGATGCCCGATCCCAGATATAGGTTTGGCGAGGGGATACGTGACAGTAACAGCCCCTGGCTGCACAGAAAGATGAGATACAGCAGGCCGCTCATCAGCCCATAGAGAGCATAGCGCCCGCCCCGTTGTTTGACCCGCCGGTAGGTATTCTCTAAAGTGACCAGCATGATGACGGTTGTAAGCAGCAGATAAATAAGAAACCAGCGGCCCCAGTTGGTGAAGCGAATCTCGCTCAGCCATGATAGTCCGGCTCCGCGGGGCAATACCATCAATCGGCCGGCCAATAGCAGTGACAGGAATCCACAGCCGAGGAATACAAGCAGGCCAAGATAGATGCGTTTATTCTTCAGAATCTCTTCTGGCCTGGGTTGAAACAGCACCAGGCTGAATACAGACCATGTCACCGGCAGGAAACAGAGGCTTGCCAGAGACAACTGGTACCACAAAAAAGAACCCGAGGCGCTTGCGCTGATCCCGGCCAGAAAATGGCCCAGCTCGACCAGGACGACAGTCAGAACACTCAGCGTAAAGATCTTGGTTACCAGGACGCGCGGATTCCGCCGCCAGACGACCAGAGCCAGCAGGGTGACAAGAATGATATTCAATAACGGGAGAACATCCAGAACACTCATGGCAGCGCCTTTTGCAGTCGATCGATATGTTCGGCTGCGATGCCGGCATAAGGATTCCTGGGGGCCAATCTGACTACCATCTGATAGGCTCCCATGGCTTGATCGATCTTGCCCAAATGCAACTCGTAGATCTCCCCGAGACTCATCAGGGCGGGCAGGACCTGCTGGCTCTGAGGGAAATCCTGCACTAACTGCTCCAACGCCGCGGCCGCCTGTTCCCAGGATTGCATCAGAATATGAGCCTGGGCGATGTGCCATTGACCCTGCAGCGCCTGCGGAGTGCCGGGACGTTTCGTGACGATATCGCTATAGGTTCGTAAGGCCTGCTGATAGGCCGTTTGCGCGAGTTCCTGTTCTCCGTATTGGCGGTAATGTTCGAAGATGTGGTTGGGCACGGCAAAGGACTCTCGAGAGCCGGGATAATTATCCAGAACCCACCGGAACTCGTTGAGAGCCTTCTCCCAGTCTCCTTCAAACTCGTAACTGAGAGCCAGCCCAAACTGAGCGGTGGCGCAGGCCGCCTGGTCATCGGGATAGTTTTCGATGACCCGGCCGAAAGCATCGTGAGCCTCCTGCAATTCACCTTTCTGAAAATGTATCTGCCCCATAGCCAGAATAGCCCGTCCGAGTTTACCAGAGTCGGGGTATCGTTGGAGCATGTCCGTATAGATGCCCATGGCCCGATGAAAATCGCCGAGTCTCTCAGAGTACAGGGTGGCCATCAGAAAAAGAGCATCCGGTGGATCGTCACTTTTATCCGACATGGCAGCAAGACGTTCCAAAGCGGACACCGCTGATGACCAGTGCTCTTGAATGATATAGGCGTTGACGATCTTGTTTTGCGCCATTCGGGCGGTGGGCGTTTGAGGCCATTGCTCGGTCACCCGGGAAAGAAAGTCGTGAGCTTTCTGAAAATATTGCCCGGCCATGGCCGAATCACCGCGAGACAGGTAGGTGGAGGCTATATACCCGGGGATATTTAAAATCATCTCATCCGGCTGCTGGGGTGTTTCCCGAAAGGGAGGATACTCCTCTAGCAGCGTCTCGAAAGCCGTCACTGCTTCTGACCAGCGGTCCGCACCCTGATAGACCAGGGCCAGGGAATATTGAGCCCGCGAACTGAGCGACCGCTGATCACGATACTCTGAGATGACCATCCGATAGGCGGCAATAGCTGAATCGACCTGCCCCTCCCGGGTGAACAGATCCGCCAGGTTCAACTGGCTCATTCCCGTTATCCTGAAAAGCTCCTGCCGCACGGTATCATTATAGTAATCTATCTGACGTAAGGTTGAAGGGGGATATTCCTCAATGATGCGGCGGAATGATTCTCTGATCCTGTCAAACCGCTCCGAGCTGAGCTCCCCTTGATCGATCTGAAGGGTCTGATAAAGCTTGCTGGCTCGATAGTACATCTGCTCGGCCCGATACCGATCTCCAATGCCTTCGTCTCGGGCGCAGGATACCAAAAGGACCAGTCCCATCAGCAGCCATAGAAAGCGCCGACCCGTCACCATCCGGTGCATGGTCACCTCACTGCTCCCGCTGGATGTAGGTACCACGTCCGATCTCTCTGCCTGGCAGCATAGATCATGAAGGCCTCGTTCGCAGATAGAAAGCCGTCAGAGCGCCGACGATGAGAAAATTCACCACCACGGTGATGATGATGTTGATGAACAGCAACACCACGATCATGGTCGGGCTGGTTCGGGCAACAATGATGGGCGCATCCTGCAGGATCATATTCATCGCCAGTGTCAGCAGAGAGGGAATGGCGAATAGAATATAGGTCAATCCGAAATTCCTTCGAGCCAGATCGAAACTGCCGCGGAGGGCGCCAAGGATGCCCCTCTTTCCCAGAACGATATGAGCCGATGTATAGGCAAAGGGCGTGATGAAAACGATGGTCATAAAGAAACCCACCAGCATGAACAAACGGGGCGATTGCGTCCCCCAATGCCAGACGGATGTGGACAGCAGCCCAAACAGCCGCATCACGATTCTGATGACCGCCCATTCCACCAATCCAACCATAAAGAGGGGAACGATGTACCGAAAGGCGCCGGCCAGGCCTCTACCGGTGCTCAAAGGTTTTTCTCGATACCATCCGGCGAACATCAGCGTGGCCGTTCCGATGAACAGCCACCCGATGATCAGATTCAGCATCCAGCCATTGATCTTCGAGAAGAGACCGGGCAGAAAGAAATAAAACTGGGGGTAATGCAGGGCCGATTCCTGGGAGAGTCGGCGGATCAGGGGGATCAGAAAACTCGAGATGGGCGAGACGTAGAAAAAAAGAAGAAATAAGACCAGACCGCCTTGCAGAAAAGCAAAAAGAAGAAAGGGAAAAAAAAGTGAGATCCTTTTCACAGATCTCAAACTTTGAATCCAGGTCCACAGGAGCGCGTTCACCCTCGCGACCAGATCCATGCAGTCCTCCCCTCAGTCCAGGAAGGTGCTACTCCCTCGACGCGCCGTCGATTTTTGCAATATATCGGTTTAAAGCTTTTAATGAAGCGAAGATAACGCTCCGCTTGACATCGCTTCCCACGATGGCACTGCCCACCAGCTGAATTTCCTCGCGAGGTTTGAGGAGATTCAGAACGACCACGATAATCTCCTCCTTGCCCATGGGAATAACCTTCAATTCCTCAAGAGAAAGTGAATGATCGGGTGGCAGGAATTTCTCGATAGACCTGGTGGTGGCTATGTTGACCAATCTCATCTGATTCTGAGAGGAGCTCGGCCCGGAGGCAATCCCGGTGGCAACTACTTCGTCTTTTTCGATCTCAACCTGAGCTTCGGCTGCCACTCCGGTGACGGTCAGATTGACGCTGCGGAATTTCAATCGCATCGCGGACTTGGCCTGAGTAGGCCGGCCAGATTTCCGCATCTGAGCCACGCTCACTCGTTTATGGTCAATACGCAGGCCCAACTGAGTCGCCAGCATGGACTCGATGTCCCGGACGATCTGTTTGGGAGTTCTCTCAGCATCGCCGAGAACGTGTATTTCCTCGACCTCTCCCTCATTGGTGAGCGAGACATAGGCCGAGAGAACGCCCCTGACCTGATGGATCAGCTCCTCGATGCGTTCTCGATCGCTTTGAGTTCTGGCCTCTTGCACGGTTCTGTCCTTTCCATCTCCGTATTCGTTCATGGTCCAGTTGGTGTGGTCGCAGTCACCTCATTACTACCGCTACAGAGAGCGCCTTCGTCACAGACATAGACTCGATAATAATACCGGGCCGATAGCTGCAGCCGGGTATCGGAAAAAACAGTCGTTTGATCATCGCTGATCAGATCGACGGGCGTGGATGAATCGTCCACCGGAGATTGCTCATCCCGATAGACAAGATAGTGACTGAAGTCGGCTTCCTGGGATCGTGTCCATTTCAATTCGATCTGGGCTGTGGTAGAATCCTCCGGTGTCAGCTCCACCGACGTGATCAGCAGTGTGACCGGCTCGGGCGGCTCGTTTTCACCGGTGGTGGCGGAAACTTCGTTGCTGTAAGAATGAAGTCCGTATTGATCATAGACGGCGATCTGGTAATAATAGGTGGTGTTCTCCTCGAGGTCGGTATCGTCATATACGGTGGTCATCCGGCTGGAGATATCGGCCGCCAAGCGTCTGTCCGAAGCATTCTCGACACCGGCCTCTCGTGCACGATACAGCCGATAGGCCGCGAAATCACCATCCTGATTCTGAGACCAGGCCAGGTGTAGAGCCGCTGTCTGATCCTGGAGCACCCCGGGAGAAAACAGCTGGACGGCCTGTGGAGCCTGCTGGATGGTCAGGGTGTTGATCGAGGTGAACTCCTCGGCCGGGTTGCCGGCGCAGTCGGTAAAACGCCCCCGGACCACCGCATCGATGACGTCCATTCCGCCGGGAATGACATAATCAAGCTCATAGAGACCGTCGCCGGCCCCGCTATCCCCATGGGTGCCGTCATCGTAGAGCTTTTTACTCAGGGTGGCTGTACCGATATCCAGGCCAGCCTGGCCCTCCTGTTCACCCGTCTCCATTGAGAAATGGACCCGATCACCCGGAGAAAGCAGAGAATCGACCGGTGAAAAGGTCAGGCTCACGATGCTGGCTTCCGTGTCCAAAGTGATGTCATCCCGATAGTGACAACAGCTCTCGTTATCGTCGAGATCCCGAACCTTTAAAAAAACCTCCTTGATTCCATCCTCTCCGGTGAGCGTCCAGGGCTTCTGTATCACAAACGGTTCCCAGGATGCCCCCGAAAAGAGAGAATCGTTGGCCAGCAGGATATACCCGGCGCCGCCGGGAGCGGTAAGGGTCAGGTTGACATCTGCGGTATTTGTATACAGGTCCCCTCCGTTGATGGTCACGGTAAATCCACTGGGAACCGCATCGATCTCATGGGAAAATGTCCCGATATAACCGCTCAGACTGACGACGCAGACACGGTAGCGATAGACCCGACCGTTTTTCAAACCGGCGTCCCGATAGACTCTCTGGCCGACCGAATCGATAATGGAAAAATCACCTGAAATCGAATCTTTGCGGGCGACATGATACCATTGGACATCGGCCGTGTCAGCGACCTCCCAGGTGAGCACAACGGTCCGATCCCCAACCTGGGCTTGCAGACCGACGGGCACTGGCGGCACATCCACCTGGCCGTTATCGATGGGATTTTTATAGGCCACCGGATCATGATCCTTGGAGCAGCCGGCCAGGATGGACACTCCCAGAAGCAGGATCAATACCATCAGACCGGCGCCCTTCAGACTGGCGCCCTTCAAACCGGCGCCCTTCAAACCGGCGTCCTGCATGCCGGCACCGTGTGAATCGTCGCCTATGAGACGCTTCATCATCTCTCCGCTCAGGCTTCTTAGCATCTTCACCTCAGGTCGCCATTCAGCCTTTCCGAAGACCTGTGATAAGAAATCAAAAGGAACGGGCGATGAGGATCCTGGCGCCGTCCCCCCCGATGCTTCCGGTGATGGTCGCCGGCGCCCCATGGTATATATCCTGCCCGTATCTCGGGAAAAACAGGACCGACTCCAATACGTTATAGGCCCAGATCCCGGCCGTCAGAGCCATCAGGGTGTTTCTCAGTTCCCAGGCGGAATCGGCTTCGCGACGCAGATCGTTCATCTCCACACGCAATCGGTCCAACTGGTCGATTCGTTTCTCGGAACGGTAGCGGTCGATGGCGGCGTAATAATCGTCCTTAGCCTCCTCGTAATTCTGATAAGCATAGGCCGTTCCCAGCAGAGAGCCGATCTGTAAAAGACCGAAAACAACTCCCTTGGTCTTCCGGTCGGTATAGTATTGACCCCAACCCGGGAAGATGGTCGAACGCACGGCCGCTTTCCATTTCGTCTTGGGGGACAGCCTCATATACAAGGAATTCTGCCGGTCTCCGACCACCGTGATCCGAGTCGACCAGTCCTCATATCCTCTTTTTAGCGCTTTCACACGGTAGCTGCCCTCCAGGACAAAGGGCACCTCGCAGGGCGTCATACCGATGAAATCGTAATCACCCTCCAGATATACAAAAGCCCCCGAGGGCTTCGAATACAAAGAAAACTTGCCGCTCGAGGGTGATCCCGCAGGCTCCTCCTGTGCTGACACCATGGCTTCTGTGGTCAGAAAACCCACCAGAACCAGTAGGCAGAGAAAACGTTTCATTGATCGTCATTCCTCCGTTGGTTCGACGGCACTGGCATCTTACCCGTTCTTCCATCCCCTTTGCCTGATAACAGCCTTAAGTTATCATCTTTTTCAGCTGTTGTCAAGGGATTATTTCCGTCGACCAACCGGGGGCACTGGGTTCCCTCCAAGCCCTTTTGGTGCCCCTTACTGCTTATTCATAGACCCCCTTCCCGGTGATCACCACGCCGATCGTCTTGAGGATGATCTTCAAATCCTGTCCCAGCGATCTCTGTTGAATATAGCGGAGATCATGCTGCAGTTTATTGCAGACATCCTCCATACAGGTGTCATAGCCGCCCATCACCTGGGCCAATCCCGTCAGCCCCGGTTTCACCTGCAGGCGATCCGGATATTGCGTCACGCTATTGATGAACTGATTGACAAAATAGGGTCGCTCCGGTCGAGGTCCAACCAGACTCATATCTCCCTTGAGTATGTTGAACAACTGCGGCAGCTCGTCGGCCCGCGTAGCCCGGAGGATCTTGCCGACCTTTGTGATCCGGGGATCCCCCTGCCGGGCCCAGACCGGGCCGCTTTTTTTCTCGGCATCCTCGCGCATGGAGCGAAACTTATAGACCACGAACAGCGTCCCATGTTGATTTTCCCGACGGCGGTCTCCGTTTCGGCGATCTCCCCTCAGGTGATAGAGATTTCGGCGACGTTGAGATCTGCGACGGTTTTGCCCCACGCGAACCTGGCGATAGATCACGCTGCCGGGCGAATCCAGTTTGATTAAAATAGGAACGATCAGTAACACCGGAGATATCAGCGCCAGCAGGACGCCGGCCCCCAGGATATCGATCATCCGCCGGACCGTCTCGCTGAGCCGCCCCCTGAGATCCAGGGACAGGCGGCCCTTCAAGACGGCATCGGGAACGAACAGAAAAACCAGCAGAGAAGAAAGCAGAAAGGAAGGCGAAATGACAGCATTGGCCAAAAAATTCTTCAGCCACGCCGGCAGCCGATCGTGAGAACGGACCACTCCACCGACTTTTCCAAGGCGATCGGGGGTGTGGTCGGTTCTCTCACGGGGACCCATCAAGGATCGATCCGGCATCAGGGGAAAAGGCGATGGGTTGAAGATATCAACAGAGCCCGACCTTTTCACCGGACTCCATGGCACCCCGCTGACAGCCGTCTCAGACATATTCCACGATTTCGGCTTCAAAACCATTCTCCCCTTCCGAATTCCGATATCAGTTCCTTGCTCAACGCGGGTGCTTATCGGGTGTGATCTCCCTCACCAGCCAATAGATATCGCAAAGGTTATGCCAACCCCTCCAGTCGGCCACAGGTGTCTCCGCAGAAAAAATTTAACTCATTAATTAACAATATATTATAGAATACATCCGAACAAAAAAAAAGGAAGCCTGAGGATCGACAACCTCAAACTTCCCGAAAAACAGAAAAAAAAGAGAAACAGGAGCCACAAAATGTGCAATCTCTTTCACAATAGGTGCTATAATTTGCTATTCATTGATGCCCTGACCGACACTTCTTGGTCTCTGATCCCCTCAAAGAGGGATCAAATATCAGCATAATCTACCGTAATACGGTGAGTTTCTTGACATCGACGAAAGACCCGGTCCACATGTGGAAAAAATAGACACCACTCGCCACCGGCACGCCGGTCCCGTCGAGCCCATCCCAGGTCACCAGATGAAGTCCCGGGGCCTCGATATTATCCATCAGGGTCCGAACCTTCTGGCCGCGAGTATTAAAAATGGTGATCACCACGCGGCCGGCTTGAGGATTCTGATAGGAAATCGTGGTCTCGGCATTGAAGGGATTGGGATAATTCTGAAACAGCCGGTAGTCCTCCGGCCCCGTCACCTGGGCGCAGAGCGAGACGGCCACGGCACCGAATCCGGAAGGATCGGGGGCCTGGATGGTATAGCGATAGGTTTCTCCTAAAACGACATCGCGGTCGATACACCAATATCGGAATCGTTCCGTCCCGTTGGCGGGATCGGAGATCACCTCGACCTCCATGGAGTGCTCCACGGACTCGTTGAGATTCCTTCGTCGGATCTGAAAACTTCCCGGCGACAGATACCCGGTGGTCTCCCAGACCAGCTTGATGTGACCGAGACATTCCTGAGCCTGAGCAACGGCATACTCGAAGGCCACCGGCGTGTATTCCTGAGGAAGACACCAGATGGGTTCCGAATCCGGCGAAGGACATCCTTCTTCACCGTAGGCGTTGACGCCGGCCACTCGAAGACGGTAACAAGATCCGCTGTCGCCGGCGACGATGTAATAGGTGTTGATGGTCTCATCGATCCATTCAAAAGCCTGATCATCGACCGAGAGATAGATATGATATTTCCAGACGGCCGTCTCGGCATTGACGGGCGGCTTCCAGATAAAACCGATCCGTTTATCGTCATCCACCCCACCCCAGGCAGCTTGGAAGGTCATCACGGCCAACAGAATCACGACAGCACAGGACTGCCAGAACACCGCAAGGGTTAGGAATCCCGACCGTTTGGGACAGCTTCGAATCAATGTCGTCATCGTCGGTCTCCCTCTCATGTCGCCATCTCTTAGGGGAAAAGTTATCAATAAAAACAGCGTTCCTGCCGATTATATATAGATATACCCAAGCCGTGGGGTCCGGATAGTTTAAGCCATACTACATGATGTTGAACTACAATCTACGCAACCCGCTTGAAAAATGCAAGGTTTTTTTCAGCCAGACAATAAAAAATCCTCGTTTTCCGGCAACGAGGATTTCTTCTCCCGGCGGTTAAAAAACGCTTACCCCGGGCAGCGAGGACTTCTTCAGGCCATGCCTGACCAAGAGGGCTGGATCGATCATCTCGGTCAGCTTCAATCATCCCAGTGTTGCGGTTGACCCGGTTGTTTGGGGAGGATATGCTGGGTCATCAGGGAGGTGTCGGCCGAGACCGACCAATTACCGGCCGCGTCCTCGGCGCGGGCCTGCAGGTGATAGATCTGGTCGGGTTGCAGATGCTCCAGATCAAACACGTGTTGCAGCACCAGACCGGAATCGCCCAGGGACCACTCATACTGTTCCTCGGCCGTACCGTAAAACAAAGTGGCCCGGGCCGGTTCATCCGTTTCCCAGCCGATGCGCGCACAGGTATCCATGACATCCGATATCTGAAGGTTAAGGATCTGAGGAGGCTGGGTATCACCCAGGTTGACGGTAAAGGTATCATCGTCGGAGACGGCCAGATTTTCTCCGGCATCTCGGCTCAGCACGCGGTAATGATAAACCATCTGTTCCTTACCGCCCGGAGTTTTCGAAACCGTTCCCGCCCGGTCGCCGGATGTGGTCCCTGCGGCACGGGATGATGCCGGGCTTCTGATATCGCTCGTCGGAAGGTTCCCCTTGGCTCCCGGCCCGGGCAGATCGATCAGCACCTGGTGGCTTTGGACCAGGGCCGGGTTCAGCAGGCTGAGAAATCCATAGCCATCGTCGAATCCGTATTCTACCTGGGAGTCGGCTCCCTCATCGGTGTTCCAGTTTACTTGAGCCGTGCTGTCGGTGGGCACGAAAACCACAATCTGGCTGATCGCCGGAGGAGTGTTGTCCTCGGCCTGGGTGGTGAAGGTGGCATCATCGGAGACCGATGAGTTGCCCCAGCCGTCAGCGCTTCTGACCCGGTAATGATAGAGCTGACCGGACGCCAGGCCGCTCAATCCCCGTTGATGCTCGGTGGAGAGAACGGTATCCACCGGGGTGAGAAAACCGTACTGGTCATCAGGACCATATTCGACCTGTCCATCACCGGCTTCATCGGTCATCCAGGTGATGGTCGCAGACATGCTGGTGATCTGAACGGCCTGTACCTGGCTGATCACCGGTGGGGTGGCATCCCCGGCCTGGGTGGTGAAGGCGGCATCATCGGAGACCGATGAGTTGCCGAACTGATCGGCGCTGAGCACCCGGTAGTGATAGATGGTACCCGGGGTCAGTCCGGAAAGGGTCAGCTGATGGCTGAGAACCAGGTTGGCACCCTCCATCGACCAGGGATAGCTGCCAGACGAGAGGCCGTATTCCACCCTGGAGTCGGCCGGCTCATTTGTCATCCAGCCGATGGCGGCGGTCGAATCGGTCACCGTCGAGGCGGACAGGCTGGATATCTGCGGACCCAGAGTATCGACGACCGTTCCCTCGGCGCCCAGGAGAACGATGTACATGCTTCCGGCGCCGCTGGCGCCGGAAGCCATGTTGCCGCCCAGGATCACCGTTCCGGTCTGGACCGGTTTGAACCACAGCCTCATCGGAGAGGCATCGGTATCGGACACCTCGACATCGAGACCGGAATCAGTGAAGTGATTGGTGATCCAACCCGGCAGGCTGCTGACCCGGTGATCATAGCCCACGTACAGGTCGGCATCGATGTTGATGGAGAAGGTGAGAAACTCCTCCTGAGCATTCAGTTTATCATCGTTGGCCGTCTTGATCCAGAGCAGATTAACCTTGTCCGGAGGCAGGTTGAGCACCGTGTAGGAGCGGTCGATGTAATATTCCTGACTGACCTGAACATAGTCGTCGGTATACCCCGGCTGATTGATCTCACTGATGATCAGCTGGAGCTGGAACTGATATTGGTAGATCGTTTGAGGAGCGATCGTGTTGGGCTCCACGGCCCGATCGCGGATACCGTTCAGGGTCAGCGTATAGGTCTCCCCCTCGACGTGTTCACTGGTGACCAGCCGGACGGTCTTGAGATCGCCCTGCAGGACAGCGGAAAGGACCGAAACGCCCGGCGTGATGGCATAGTTGGCCGTTTCCTGGGCCGATGCCTGTTCCACCGGCTCGCCGAAGACCACCTCCAGCCCGGTAGTGCCGGTCAGGTTGACGTCGGCCAGGGTCGGCGCCACGGTATCGGGCAGGGTCCCGAAGGTCCCAGTGACAGCGGTGAGGCTGAGATTGCCGGCATTGTCCACCGAATAGATGGCATACTCAAAGGCGCTATTCTCGTCCAGTCCGGCGTCCTGGTACTCAGGGGCCATTGAACTGCCCAGAGGCAGGCCGTTGCGGTGGATGGCATAGGAATAAGCCAAATCCCCGTCCGCGGCCGGCGCGGGCGGGGTCCAGCCCAACCGGATACTGTGCTCGGTGGCCTCCTCCAGATGCAGTCCAGTGGGTGGATTGGGCGGTATGGTGTCCTGAACGCCGAACTCCTCGGTGAGGTAATAAAAGAAACGCGGAATTGTCTTGGTCACCTGCGCAAACCATTTCGGATCGGTGGTGGCGCCGCAGTGATTCACCTGGATATCCAGCGCTGAGACGGCCTTATTGATGTAATCGATATTGCCGGTCTGCTCATAGGCGAACCCCAGAACCCCGTTGTTGAAACCGGCCCCCTCCTTGCCATGACCCTCGTACCAGTCCCCGTAGTCCGGATCGTAGGCATGGAAATAGGATCCGTTCCACAGATTGGTGCGGCTGGGATCGCACATCCAGGCCACGCCCCGGAGGATGTCATCCCGGGCCACGGTATCCCCGGTGATCCGGTAATAATTGAGCATGGCATCCCAGGTCATGCAGGCCTGCCAGGAACAGCCGCCATAATTGATCGACTCAAACTTGAGTCCGTCATCGCAGTCGCATCCGGCATATCCCCAGATGGCCCACTCCTCGGGATGATCGGGGCTGATATTCTGATGCTCGTGGACCTTTTTGACCAGGGTGTAGGCCGAGGCCTTCTGGGTGCTGCTGATATCGCCCAGATGATAGACCCCGTTATTCAGGTAGCTCTCATCCCCGGAGGCCTCATAATAGGCCAGCAGGGCTTCGATACCCATGCCGTAGCGCCTCGGTCCGCAAAAAATATAATCCCGCTGATAGCGAAGGGCCGAGTTGCGGACATAATCGGCCTGCATCTTGCCACCATACAGCGACTGGCGGTCGCCGGTGAAGAAGTAATGGTAGATCAGGCCCGGCCCCTTGAGCGAGATGTCGCCCATGAAATCGGTGTCGTAGCCCAGGGCATGGTTGACGTTGGGCAACCGGCGGGCGGATCCGACGAAGGCCTCCGCCAGGCTGCCGGCCTCGACATCGCCCATGTGATAGACGATATCGACATCGCGGTAGTGCCGGCATTGGTCCACGGCCAGGTCGTAATAGCGCCGATCGCCGGTACGGCAGAACTGCATGAACAACGAATAGGGCGTGTCGTACTGCATGTTCGACCATTCCGACTGATAGCTGTCGCCGTAATTCCACATGCCGTATTCATTCTTCGCCGACCAATAGCTGGACTCACGATTATCCAGCATGGTCTGCAGCATCGTCTCCACCTTATTTTCCCAGTCCTCCACGATCCAGCGATATTCCGATCGGATCAGGGACAGACCCCGCGGAGGCATTTTCCCGAACACCTCGGTGTCACAGTAGTACTGGGGAGAGGCAAACGCATACAGGGGCTGTTCCATGGCCAGGATGACGTCCTCAGAACCGGCCGTCAGATAGTCGCCCGGGTGAAAATAGTAAAACACCTCGTGAGTCTTGGCGGCACCGCAATAGATCAGATCGGCGGCCGTATAGGAATCAGCGGGATTGATCGGAGAGGAATCGTAATACTCGGGGATCAGGCGCACGCTAACCTCACCATCGGCGCCCACCTCAATACCCTTGGGAAAATGCTGCCAGAATTGTCGAATGCCGGTGGTCAGCCCCCAGCGAGCATCGCTGACATCGGCCCATCCCCGAGCACGGTTTCCCGAGCCCGAAGCGCTGCCGCCGATGACGTAGTGCAGATCGCCCGGCGTGACCGTCCCGTAAGCATAGATGTAAGCCTGCTGCGACGGGAGCAGGCTGCCGCTGTGCACGGTGCTGCCCGACCCGCCGAAAGCATAGCTGATGTCGCCCTGCAGGGCGATGTGGCTGCGCAGAGAGATATCTTCCACGTCGAAGTAACTCTCCGGAGGCGGCGGCGGGTCCCAGTGGCAGCCGATGCTGGTGCTCTGACGGTTGTAAAAAGTATAGAAAACCCGCAGAAAGCTCTGATCCGCATAGGCCTGCATACGGATGGTGAAATCGAGACCCCGCTGGCCGCTGGCGTCGCGATGCCAGCCCTCGGCCAGGATAGAAATCCGCAATGGGCCCGACTCTTCCAGCTGCACGGTGACATCGCCGTCCAGGGCGGCCAGATACTGGTTGCCGGCATCGGCGGTGACGATGGCCCCATCGTCGTCGTGCGGAGCCACCATCTCCTCCTCGGCCTCGAAAACGCCATTCTCGTTCTCATCCAGCCAGAGCCGGTCAAAGAGGTTGAAACGCGTCTTGCTGACGATAAATTTCAGCGGACCGGTCACGACCGCGATGTTGTCGCTGTCCTCGGTGACCTCCAGGGAGGAATAGCCGGTATTCCCGGTGCCGTCGGAAAGATAATAGGTGGCGGTCCCATTTGCGGATACATCGGCGGGGAAATCACACAGCAGCCATTTCACGCTTCCATCGGGCCATCTGGACAGGGTGGCAAACTGACCCGGAACTCCGGCGATCTGGACATCCTGATCCGAGTAAACCACTCCTCTGGCCAGCGGCACACCCATGGTCAGCGGGTAGTTCTGGCGGCTCACCCCGGCCGCTTCCGAAACGGTCAGCTCCACCTGAAAAGCATCTCCCGGGCGTGCCAGGGCCATCAGGGTGAGGAGGCTCAGGAGAGATCCCCATCCGACTCGATTCCATCGTGCCGACATATTCACCCTTCCTTATTAAAAGACCAATCCATTCACAGACGATGGACGGTCCGGACCGTGATCCGGGCATCCGCCATGGAGAAATGATGGTGACCAGCCCCATTTCCAACCCGCAACGATCATGCCAATATGCCGACCGGATGCCGTTCCGGCGGGCACCGGCGGGTCCTTTATAATTCCTTGATAAGTATATTATTATCGGTATCAGAGAGGATCGGAAAAGTGGCCCGGAAAGATACGGTCACAGGATGGTGGTGACGTTTTGCCCACTTGACCGGCCAGGTTGAACAGTCCCCCACAATATCGCCACAGGAAGATAAAAAAGCAACCCAGAATTACAGACCGTATTTCTTCAGGCGATCTCGCAGGGTATTCCGGCTAATACCCAGGAAATCTGCAGCCTTGACCTGATTGTTGTTCATCCTGGCCATGGTCATCTGAATGAGAACCTTTTCCAGCGCCGAGGTCATCTGGTGGTAGAGGTGACCCCGGCCGGCATCCCTGAATCTGTCGAACAGCGGCTCAATAGCCTTGACGAAAACCTGCTGGCAATCATCCTCGACCTCGTCCATATTGATGGTCTGCTCTTCGAGGACGATGTGCTCGGGCAGCAGCATCTCCCCATGGCAGAAAACGACGGCCGTGTGGATGACGTTGCGCAGTTCTCTGATATTGCCCGGCCAGGAGTAGGCCATCATCTTCTCAACGGATTTAGGGTGAAGCCCCTTGATATTCTTGCCCGCCTCCTGGGCGAACTGATAGACGAAGTGCTCGGCCAGCAGCCGAATATCATCTCCCCGATTTCTCAGGGGCGGCAGACAGATAAAGGCTCCTCGCAGACGATAAAACAGATCGACTCTGAATTTTCCCTCCTGCATGCATTTTACCAGGCTTCGATTGGTGGCGGCCAGCACGCGGATATCGACATGGATGGTTTCCGTTCCACCCAATCTTTCAAACTCATGTTGTTCCAGGACCCGGAGGACCTTGCTCTGAGTGGTGGCGCTCATGTCGGCCACCTCGTCGAGAAAGATGGTGCCGCCATCGGCCTGCTCGAATCTGCCCTTGCGTTTGCCCACGGCGCCGGTAAAAGCGCCCGCCTCGTGGCCGAACAGCTCACTTTCCAGGAGCGCCTCGGGAATGGCGGCGCAATTGACCGCCAGAAATCTTCTCTTGATGCGGTCGCTGTGCCGGTGAATCTCATTGGCTACCAGCTCCTTGCCCGTACCACTTTCCCCCTGGATGAGGACCGGCACGCTGGAGGGGGCGACCCGGCCGATGAGCTTATAAATCTCCAGCATCTCGGGGTGTTCGCCGACGAATACGATCTCCTCCTGGGAGTCCTCCCACTGTGGCGGTATCCGGCTGGGCATCTTCTGCCGCATCCGAGCCAGTCTGGTCAGCAGGGCTCGCAGCTGCCCGACTTCCAGGGGCTTGATGACATAATCGAGAGCCCCCTCCCTCATGGCCTTGATGGCCAGGGAGGTGGATACCTTGTCGGCGATCACGATGACGGGAACGGTCGAAGCCTGGCGTCGAAGGTTCTGCAGCAGGTGAAACTTGGTGACCTCCGGTTTAGAGATGTTCAGAAAGACCATATCGGGTTTCTGCTCCAACACGAACGTCTGAGCTTCCTCCGCCATACAGCTGTGAAGGGTGAACTCCCGAGGTGAACTCATCGCCTCCCTGAGGGTCTGTACGGTCTTCTCATCGACCTGGACCAGAAGAATGCTCTTCATATCATCCACCTGTTCTCTGTGCAACCTTCATCGCCGCTTGCAAATTGCGAGGACGGTTTCGCCGATCTCGATACCGCGACCGCTTATTCTGTCAGCGGGCGGAGAAGATAATCACGGTAGCGATGGGGATCGCCCCGATGACCTTCCTCCGCCGCCCGAATGATATTGAACATCTCTCGGGCCGTAATATAGTGAAGCTTGTACTGCTGTCCATCATTATAGGTTCGTTCCAGGTGCGTGAACACCTCATCCATCGGGCGGCCGAATAGAACGTCCTGATTGCGCTCCTGGGTGCCGTGGGTAAAAACTTTCACGAAGACCCAGTCGGGACGGCCGCGAACATGTATCGCCGGTTTCACCCACAGATCGACACGATGTTCGTTGGGCGGGTGATCTCCCTTGATCTCCCCGGATTCGATGCCGGGGATCAGACCCCATTTTCGGCGTCTCCAGTCCAGGGCCAGGGGGCCCTGCACGATCAAGAGATCCCCGCTGGGATCCCGGTGAACACCGGCATCGATCCCGGTGTTGTGCGATTTCGGCTTTTCGGGATCGTCGGTGGCGTAATAGATGCCGTTGATCTTACGGGTCTGCGTCTCCGAGGGAGCCGTGGGCAGAGTGAAATCGGCGTAACAGCCGGTCTTCTTGAGAATCAACCGCTCATCATTGACGCCGCACCAGCGGCCATCCCGGCGCGAGTTATCCAGCGCCCAGTTGCCGTGAATGAACCCGTACTGCAGCCGGCCGTCCCGCGCGTTCCGGCTCAGGAGACCATGGGAGACCAACTGGTTTTTAAATGTCTCCAGTTTTTGGCGTAGTCGATCCCCGGTGTCGCCATCGTGATGCAGATGCACCTCCACCTCGCCATAACCATCCCGACAGAGCCGGGCCAGCATCTCCAAGAGCTCCGGGCGGTATTCCTCCTGGGGATAAAAGAAGGTATGCTGCGGTACGATGCCGTCGCCGTCACGATGTCGATCGGCCAGAGGAGGATAGTCCCGGAGCCATTTTTCGACCCGTTTCCTGCCCAGCTGTTCATCGGCTCCGCGCCACAGGGGTTCATAGTGGTCCACCACGCAGAACAGGATATGGACCGGGCTCGCAGCCGGAGTTCGGGAAGCAAGATGCAACTGCTGTCGAACATAGCTGCCCAGCCAGATGTGCACATTCCGTCGTAGAATTTGAATCCACAGGAAAACGCCCCCCCCAATGATAGATAGCAAGAACAGGACCAAAAACATAATAAATCCCCTTCTGGGCGCCAAACCCGAGACCGGCCAGGTCAGTCCCTGACTTTATTCCGGGCCGGCGATG
>CAZOYL010000005.1:35669-47622 GCA_964584035.1 uncultured Gemmatimonadota bacterium
CCGGCGATGATCTCATCCAGCGGCTGCAGGCAATGCTCCCAGCGATAACGATCCTCGACCAGTGTACGAGCATGACCGGCCAGCCGGTCCCGGAGGATCTTGTCCCGCAACAGATCGACCGTTCGCCGGGCAAATGATTCAACGCTGTCGGCCACCACGATATCGCGTCCGGGTTTGGCCCGGATTCCTTCCACCGCCCGGCTGGTGGTCACCACCGGCAGACCGGAGGCCATGGCCTCGAGGATCTTGTTCTGCACCCCGCGGGCGATACGCAGGGGCACCACACACACGGTGGCCCGGTGAAGGTACGGCCTGACATCTGGCACATACCCCTCGACAGATACACCTTCCAGACGGGCCAGCCGGCGGACGGCCGGAGTGGGCCGCCCCCCTACAATCGTGAAGGTTGTCCCGGGCATCTGACGACGGATGAGAGGAAAGATCTCTTTGCAGAAATGGAGCACGCCATCGATATTCGCCTGGTAATCCATGACCCCGACGAAAACCAGTTCCCGTTCTCCTCCCGATGTTTCCCCGGGGCGATAATACTCCAGATCCACACCATTGGGGACCACGTGCAGCTGACAATCCGGACAGAAACTCCGGAACAGTCGCTCTTCCGCATTGGAGATCACCAGGCAGGAATCAAATCGAGCGGCCACAGCCTTTTCGTATTGACGCAGCCGGCGTCCCTCACGAGCATAAATCAGAGATCGCGGAAGGCCGGAGTGCTGGGCATACTGGAGCCATTTGTCGGAATCGACATCCGCGAAATCGATGATCCGCCTGGCTCCCCCGAGATGGGGCGCGAATTGAGCCATGCCGGACGAAAAAACCATCACCAGATCGATGGAGTGACGCCGGCACTGTCGTCCGATCAATCGCCTCAGACCCGGGGATGCAAAGTACGGAACGGTCAGCGGCTGCCCGGTGAGCAGTCCCGTCAGGCTGCGCCATCGGGATCCGAAGGCCGACCGGCGGACCACCTCCACAGAGCGACAGAAGCCGCGCAGGGTCTCGGCCGCCGCCACCTCCTCTTGAGACCAGGCCAGGCAGGCCAGATGGAGATGATGATCCCGGGCCAGATGCCGGACCAGGTGATAGGAACGAATCCGATCGCCTTTGTCGGGAGGATAGGGCACCCGATGTGTCAGAAAGAGAATATTCATGAACCCTCAATCGCTTGAAAGGGCCTGTTGTATATAGGGATAGGTCTGCCGAATGAAGTCCTTCAAGCGCTCCACGGTGCTGGCGGTATCATCCTGCACCGGTGCGGACACCTTGACCAGGGCACCGTCGGTCCGCCCCCGGGAGATGGCGTCCAGGACCAGGTAAAAACGCTGGGCATACTCGCTGTGGACGATGCGATCGGTCGACTGAAACCAGTATAGGACCACCTGCCGGGTCCCCTCTCTCTGGAAAAGTATGCGGTTGGCTCGAATGACGGGCCTCGCCGGGTTCTCCAGCGGCACGATTTCGACCCCCTTCTCGACGATCGACCAGCCCGCCCCGGGATAGCAATGCTTGGGAGAATGAATTCCCTTACCCTGGCGCTGTTGAAGATAGTACCCGATATAGAGCCAGAGCCAGTTTCCCCGATCGTCGCTGTACCGTCTCTGCAGGTAAGCGTCCAGGCCCAGCACGTCCAGGACACGCTGTCCCAGAGGCTGATCCACACCCTGCCAATGGCCGATCCGATGAGGCACCTCCTGCAGCGCAGCCCCGGCCGACACGGTGCTGCTGCCGGGCCAGAGCAGGTGACGATAGATGATGGCGACCGTCAGCAGGCCGACGGCGAGCCAGTATCTTTTCCGGAAACCAGCCAACGAAGAATACCTCCGATGATACCCAGGCAGATGATGGCAAAAGCGAAGACCAATAAGCCCGAGAATTGGTGCAGAAAACCCTGAGCGACATGCTCGCCATACATCGACGCCAGGATGGCCGTGACGGTCAAACGCAGCACGTTGGCGCCAATGGCCACCGGCACGGAAGCGAGAAACAGCAGCAGGGCAGTTAAAAATGTCCGCTGTGTCAAATAGGCCATGGCGGCGGCCAGAGCTGAGAGAGAGAGAAGCGACCGCAGGCCGCTGCAGGCATCGACCACCTGCAGGGTGGTGCTTTCCAGCCGAAGAATGTTGCCCGCCCGGACGATGGGAATGCCCAGCAGAGCGACCACGGAGGTCGTCGCACGGCTGGCCAGCAGCTCCAGAGGAAAGGAGGCCGAATAATAGACCACATAGGGCAGCGGTATCATGAAGACCAGATAGACCAGGGGGAAGGCCACCAGACCGGCCAGACGTTGACCTCCCAGATACAAAACCAGGCCGCCCATGACGACCAACAGGGAGAGGCGCTGGGTGAAGTACTCGGTCGCGATGCTAGCGACGATGAACAGCAGCAGACCGGACAGGATCAGAACCAGACCGATGCCTGAGGACTCCGGACGCAGGGAACGGATCCGGGCCCGCTGGCGCCAGATCATATAGGCCGAGACCAGGGGAATGAGAAAGCCATGCGAATAATTCTCATCCACCACCCAGTCATGCCCCAGTTCCGCAATGACCCGGTGATACAGCGCCGCCAGCAAGAGCCCGAGCGTCAACACCTGTAATAACGGTCTCTCCAGGTACAGGCCGAGTCTGGCCATCCTTTTCAAAGCTGACCTCCCGTCCGGATGATCATCAGGGAATTCCGCGTACCAGTTTCGGGCCCAGCCATTTGGTGATCGGCAGGGGCAGTCTTTGCCAGATGCTTTTAGGCAGATCGAATTTCGGATTGGACGGATTGATGTTGGGTATCTCCTTGATGCGATGCAGGTAATACTGATAATAGAGCGGCTGCGGGTTGAATCCCTGATGTCTTTTAAAGCGATACGGACCGGTGTCCTTCCGGCTTCTGCCGAAATCGAAAAAGCGGTATCCCTGGCGGACTCCGTACTCCATTAATTGCAGATACATGAAATTGTTGGGGTGATAGTGATTGTATTCCGCCAATGATCCGGAATAATACGGCAGCACGCTGTCGCGAAAAAGAAACACGAACACGCTGGCGATGGGTCTGCCATCCAGGGTCACGGTCAGAATGGTGGACCGGTCCTGGAACGCCTCTGCCAGGGCCCGGAACCAGGACTGGGGCAGCACGGGCGAACCCAGCCGGCGCATCTGGATAGCGTTGAGCTGATAGTGACGGTCCAGCTGGTCCAGGGAGATATCCGCCCGGAGGCCGAATTCCATGCTCTGCCGGGCCGCGGCACGAGCCTTCCTGGGCAGATTCTGCAGGCATTCTTCCGGCGTCTCCGGCAGGGGCTCGATGAAGGTCGCATACAGGTCGCTGTGGGGCCACTCCGAATCGTCCGACTGGAGGTTTCTGAACTCCACGTAATCGACTCTCAGATCCGCGGCCATCTGTTCGGCCCGTTGAATCAGAAGGCGGCGAGCCGGATCACTGGACGTGCAGATGCCTCCATATACGGCATATGGATTGGAGACCAGAAATCGACCGAAGATCTTACTGCTGACCAGAAAAAGAGGGAGCACGGCCGCCAGGTGCTCATCCTGGAGGACCAGAAGATAGTGGGCCTGATGGCCGAAGATCTTTTCCACCGCCCGTTTCCAGCCGGTCAGATGGAAGAAAGTGCCGTTCGGCTGCTGGAGCACGAATCGATCCCAGCGCTCGGCGTATTCATCTTCGTATTCTACGATCTTCATGAAGCCTCACTTCCCCGCGATCGCCCGGATGCCCGGATCATGACGGCGGGATCAAACGAATGGATAGTTCCTGCCGGTCCCAATCGGAAATCTCCAGCCCCACCCAACCTTCCTCCCCAGGCTTGCCTCCGGAGAGAACGCGGCCCCGTCCCCCGGTGATCTCCGGCCGGAAAGAACCGTGTCCCAGAAATTCCAGCACCAGGGGTTGCTGAGCACCGGACGGCAGGCGCAGGCGCCAGCGATGTTCTCCCTCGGGCTCGCTGGTTTCAGCGTCCAGCTCGATGCCCGATCTCCATCGCCACCAGTCCATCAGCTGTCCGCAGGAACACAGCCAGGCCTGCGATCCCCGGGCTCGCTGGAGAGATCGAAGGTAGATGCTCCTGAGGAGGCCGCCATCGTCACCCTGCGCGAAGCTGGTATTGTGCCAGAGCAGGGTACAGACGCCCCCGAATTGTTCTGCCCGGCCCAAGAGCTCATCGACCGTGGCCCACGATGACGCCTCCGTCCCTTCTTCCGGAATGACATTTAAGGCCCCGTCCATGATCACCAGCGGTATCTCCATGATCCTCATGCAGCGATCCTCGGACAGGTCGAACAGATGATACGGAAAGGAAATCCCGCAACGATACCCGGGGTGATCGCCGAAACCCAGGGTGCTGTCGTAGGCCATACCGATCTCATCATGGCAGCGAGCGGTTTCGGGAAAGCGGTATCTCAGAAAATGCTGACGAACACCCCTGGGCCAGGATCCGCTGCGGTGCTGGAGCATCTCCCGCTCCCGGGCCAGCTGGGCCTCATCATCATAGGAGCCGAAGCTGCCGTGGAGCTCCACTTCCCCGCCGGCCTGCCGGATCCGCCGGGCATTGAGGCCGACATCGAACCGGCCGGGATATTTTCCCAGAATCTTTCGTCCGGCCCGTCGTGTGTCCGGTGCGCCCGGCAGGAAAAAAAAGGTTGAGACGGCCTGGTGGTCCGATTCCAGATCGAGAATCAGCTCGATATTATCGTAGGGATCACGGCCGGCGCGCAGATCCTGCAGCACCGTTTTGAGTCGCCGCCGCCAGTTTCCATCTGCCCATCCCCGGGGCCTGTCCAGGCGGAACAGATATTTGACCATCCCGCCCGGGGTCCATTTTTTCACCCAGTCTACATCATGAGACAGACACAGTGCCCAACGACGTCCGCCGGGCCAGCGGGCGGTCCTGAGGCAGGGCGTCCGGCCGGCGCGATACAGCCGGGCAAGCAGAGCATCCAGCAGGGCCACGGTGGCATCGACCACCGGAAACCTGAGAAAATCCTGACGAAAAGCGAGGCTGGCCGCGGACGAAAAACGTCCCAGCTCATCCCGCATTTCCGGATCGTGCTCCTCCCGGCGGGAAACGAGATAGAAACAGGACCACATCAGATCGGCGCTCACCAGGATCCGCCGGCTCTCCTCCTGAAAGACCGCGGCCGGTCCCGGGGCGTCACTGAAATGGATCAGGGGCGTCCCTGATAGCTTGACATCCTTCCAAAAGAGGACGGGCAAGGGCCGGTCGCCCCAGCGGAGATGACGGATCTCGTCGGGGGCCTCCTCTCCCAGGACTGCCTGAATGCAGAGTTGCCCCCGGCCACCCTGCCGGCGGCAGTCCCCCGGCAGGTCCCCGTAGTACAGCAGCAGGTCCCCCTGGGAGGCAATCTCACCGGCCTGACCGGCCCTGCCGGCCTGACCGGCCCCGCCGGCCTGACCGGCCTCCTCCGCCTCCAGGAACCGGTGCTTCAGGCCCAGGATATCCATGAACATTCCGAAAATATAGGTCGCCCGGGCACGGTATGTCTCCGGAACGCCGATCAGGATATCGATCATCTCTCAGTACTCCACGCCCTCTCCGAAGGCACCGGTTAAATACCAGTTCTCGATGCGGTGCCATCGCTGTTGACCTTCATTCCGGGCATCTCGGGGAGAACCGTTTTCGTCGGAAATAACTTTTATCGAAAATTGCTTGGGGCGATTCCGGCGATGAAAGTGCTGTTTTTTCAGGACCGGCAGAAGGGGACGGCAGAGAGGATGAGCGGGATTGAGAAACAGAACGGCCATATCGGCCCCCGCTGCGCCCAGGCGCTGCAGGGTCCCGGTCAACAGGCCGGCGAAGACCTCGGCTCCATCCCCTGCGGATAGAAAATCGACGATGTACCCGATCGACAGTTCCCCCTCTCTCCTCAGGGTGGATATCATGTACCCCGCCGGGATTCCTCCCTGCGGTCCTTGGGTCAGGATGAGATAGCGCCCGTATGGATTGGTCCCGAAACGCCAGGCCAAATACTCCGGACTGCGGTTCACGGTAATGCCCAATCGATCCCGAGAGCGTTCCCACAGTTCCTGGAAACGCTCGTCGATACAGCGCTCTTCGATGCAGCTCTCGCCGATCAGACCCTGGGCCGTCAGGATCCGTTCGCCGGCGAGCCGATCGGTCAACGGCGCTCCGGCCTCCGCCCGTCCCTGTGCGGGCAACTCGCTCGACCGCCTCCAACACCGCCGTAAATAGGCTCGCAGAACCCGCCCCCGCCGCAGAACCCGGATATATCCGTAGAGGCCGCCGATATGAATCCGGCCGCTCCGTTCCATGATCCGGAAGGACCGCTCGTTGGGAAAACCCCACACCACCGAGATGCCCCTCTGCCGGGCATCCCGGAGGGTCAGTTCGACCAGGCGAGAGCAGATGCCCCGGCCGCGATACTCCGGATCCACCATGGCGCTCTCGGCCTTGGCACCCTTCAGCGGTTGCCCGAAAGAGCTCATCTCCAGGGGAATCAGGGCGTAATGCCCGATCAGCCGCCCCCCTGCCTCGGCCGCCCAGAGCACCGGGCTGCCCCCGGGAGCCCGGGTGAATTCCCAGCGCCACTGGTCCGGGGTCCGCACCCGGCCATAGGACCGGGCGAACAGATCATTGATCCGGTCACCGTCGGACGGGGTTAATTCTCGGTAGGTTACCTCGTTGGCGTTCACACGGGCGCTCCCATCTGGAAAAACTATCGACCGTTGAGGGTCCTTCGAAAGGTCGCGATGACCCCACCGGCCACCTCATCCCAGGTGTGACGGCGGGCAAAGGCCGCCAGCTTATCGCCATCCCAATCCTTCTCCAGGGCCGTCACAATCGCATCGCGCAGACCGGCCGCCAGCCGGGAGGGATGAGCATCCTTCAACATAATGCCGTACTCGGAGGAAATCAGGATCTCGGGCACGCCGCCGACCGGCGTGGCTACCACCGGAAGACCGCAGGCCAGGGCCTCGAAGATGACGTTGGGCCAGCCCTCCGAGGAACTGGCCAGGCAGAACAGATCGCAGGCCCGATACCAGCGGTAGATCTGTTCGTGAGGCACCCGGCCGGCCAGGATGACATGAGCGTCAAGGTCGAGACGGGAGATCTCCCGCTCCAGCCGGCCGCGATGGTGTCCATACCCGACGATGACCAGAGAAACATCCCGGCCCGCCTTCGAAGAACGGATCTCCCCGAGGGCCTGGAGAAGATATTCGAAATTCTTCGAGGGCCGCAGGCTGCCGACCGACAGGATCATACGGCCGGTCCGGGGCAATCCCAGCTCGGATCGGGCCTGCTCTCTGGAGATCTCCGGAAACCTGGAGACGTCCACGCCGTTGGGCACCACATCGATCTTGTCGGGGCGCACACCGGCCGCGACCATGGTCGTCTTGAGGGCTCCGGAGACGGCGATGATACGATCGCAGCGCCGCAGGGCATAAAGGATCCAGGCCCGGATGAGGGGCAGCTTCATGAACAGATTCACATCGGTTCCCCGGGCCGACAGAACGACCGGCCGTCTCAACGCCCGGGCCAGCAGCACCGCTGCCAGCCCATCGGGATAGAGATAATGGGCATCGAGCAGATCGAAGCAGTAGCGGCGATGCAATTTCTTGATGAAGTGATACAGCGAAAAAAAGTACAGCAGTCCATAGAGAACCATTCCGATTCGCGGTATGGTGACATATCGGGGATGATACACCGGCAGATCGTCGATCCGCTCCCGGGGATGCACCCGGGTAAACTGATGCCAGCGGTGATAACATCGAATCGGCGGAAAATACGGCACCGGAGCCACCACGGCGAGTCGATGGTGCTTGGCCACGTGGCGGAGCCGTTCCTTGATGAAAACGCCGCGCACCGGATTCATGTGATTGGGAAACAGGCTGGTCAGGGATAATATCTTCATCGTCTCACCGCCGACACCGATGACGCCCGGAGTGGAGATGCTTTCATGAAGGTGCGGTACCACAATTCGAACATCAGAACGGTCCACAGGTGGGTGGCATAATTGCGCCGGCCCGACTGGTGATCCCTCCACAGCCGTTCCAGGCAGGCCGGCTCGAATAAACCGCTGCCGGCCGAGCTGTCGTCCAGCAGGACCTGCCGGCCCATCTCCTTGATGCCGTCTCGGAACCAGCCTGCCAGGGGGACGACGAAACCCCTTTTCTTTCGGTACAGGGTGGCCCTGGGCAGCAGCGGCTCCATGGTTTTTTTAAAAATATACTTTTGCTCCCGCCCGTTGATCTTAAGATCGGGCGAAAGGCCCGCCAGGTAGGCCCATAGCCTCTGGTCCAGCAGCGGAGAGCGGACCTCCAGAGAATTGGCCATGCTCATGCGGTCCACCTTGACGAGAATATCATCCGGCAGATAGGTTTTCAAATCGACATATTGCAGGCGCGACAGATGCGGCCATCCCCGGGTTCTCTGAAAGTGCGGTTCCAGAACGGAGAATGGATCATAGGGGGCCACCGTTTCCAGGACTTCCGGCCGCAGCAGACAGCGGCGTAACGGTTCCTGGAAGATGGAGCGACTCCTGAAGTAGCCCCGGTCAGCGTCGGCGGCCACATTGCTCAGCAGCGTTTTGGCCCGGAGAAAACGGGGCAGCCGGTCGGCCTTGGGATAGATGGCGGCCAGGGGCGAGATCATCCAGCGGCGGATGAATGCCGGGAGCGCGGCTCTGAACCGCCCCTCCAGGAGGTCGTAGTAATAGCGCCGGTACCCTCCAAAGGCTTCATCGCCGCCATCCCCCGACAGAGCCACGGTGACGTGCTGGCGAGCGGCGCGGCAAACGTAATAGGTCGGCACGGCCGAGGAATCGGCGAACGGCTCGTCGAAATGCCAGACCAGCTTGTCCAGAACGGACAGGGCATCGGGACTGACCACGTGGGTGTGATGCCGGGTGTGGAAGCGCCGGGCGATCTCCCCGGCATCGGATGATTCATCGAAGCGCTTCTCCTGAAATCCAATGGATACCGAGGTGACCGGTTTCTCCTGCAAGGTCGACATCAACGCCACCATGGCGCTGGAGTCGATACCGCCGCTGAGGAACGCTCCCAGAGGCACTTCGCTCTCCAGGCGGCAGCCGACGCTGTCCCGGAGATGCTCCATCAGCTCCCCGACCGCCCGGCGCTCATCGCTCCGGGTATCGCCGGCGGCGAAATCAAGATCCCAGTACTGGGACAGTCGCAGGCCCCGGGGGTCAACGACGGCCACGCTGCCGGGAGGGAGTTTCCAGACATTTTGATAGATCGTCTTCGGCCAGGGGACGCACAGAAAAGTGACGTAATCCACTACGGCCTGGAGGTTGATGTCCCTGGGAACCTGGGGGTCCTGGAAGATGGATTTCATCTCCGAGCCGAACACACACCGGCCCGGGCCCAGCCAGTAAAACAAGGGCTTCTTGCCCACCCGGTCCCTGGCCAGCATCAACCGCCGGTTGGGACCGTCCCACAGGGCAAAAGCGAACATGCCGCGCAGCAGGCGGGGACAGGCCGGGCCCATCTCCTCGTAGAGATGCACGATCGTCTCGGTATCGCTGCGGGTCTTGAAACGGTGGCCCTTGCCTTTCAGCTGGGCCATGAGATCGCGATAATTATAGATCTCCCCGTTGAACACCACGGCCACCGTCCGGTCCTCATTGAATATGGGCTGCTGGCCTCCGGGAAGATCGATGATGCTCAAACGCCTCATGCCCATGCCGAAATCGCCGTCCTGGAACGTACCCTCATCATCGGGGCCGCGATGCGCGATGACCCGGCACATCCGCCGGATATCTTCTTCTTCTACGGGGCGATGATCGCCAAAATTATACTGTCCGACGATGCCGCACATAGTGGTCTCCGATCAGGACACAGAGACGGAGGAAGGCGCCTTCCGGGTCATCGATTCCGGCCGCCCGGGCGGCAAAGCCGCCGACTGGGGTTCGACCGCCATCCGGTTGGTCAAGGTCACCGCGACCGGGCCCAGAGCCAGAATCCAATAGAAAATATCCAGATGAGCCGAGCTGAGGAAAAAACCGGCCACCAGAAAACCGATCAGGCCGATCTCCACCGCTTTGCTGAAATCCCTCAGGTCTTCTACCGCCGCCTCGGCGGTCAGCCTTCTCCGGACCCTCCGTAAACCGCGAAAGGTGATCCACAGAAAGGCCAGAAAAACCAGCAGGGTCTGCAGTCCGCCCTCGGCCAGAAACTGCAGGAAGATGTTATGAGCCACATATCCCTGGCCGGTCCAGATCTGGTAATAGTTGTCGGTATAACGCGGGCTGACCCAGACGAAATTGCCCTGGCCCACGCCGGTCAGAGGATGGTCGATAAAGATCCGCAGGCTGGCCTTCCACAGATCGATGCGGCTTTCCGCCGCTCGTTCTTCCTGATAGTCCACGATGGTCGTGGTCCTGCTCCAGTAGTGAGACGGCGCCGCCACGATGGTCACCAGCAGGAGGATCACCAACACGCTTCTGCTGAGCTTCCGGCTGCGAAAACGCCAGGCCATCAACACCAGGACGGCCAGCAGGCCCAGTGTGCCGCTGCGGGAGCCGGTGAGAACCACTCCGACCATGAACAGGGGCACCAGTCCGATGCCGGCCAGCCGCTCGAATAATCTCCGGCTGTTGATCTTGTAAAAAGCCAGGGGAAGGGCCAGGACGAGGGTGGCCGCAAGATAGTTGGCCTCCCGATGCGTACCGCCGACGTTATCGATGCGAGCATAGCCGTAATATCGATACACCTGGATGGCCTCCAGCGAGGCCAGGGCGCAGCAGAACAGGATGATCCAGATGAACCCATCCAGCTCTCGGCGATTGGTCACTAAATTGATGACCAGCAGGTAGAACAGGATGATCTTGGCGAAGATCACGTTCTGCGAGAAGCTCACCGCGCTGGAATGGACCGCGAAAAAGGACGATAGGATCGTACAACCCAATAAGGCCAATAACAGCTTGGCTTCCAGGGGCAGGTAGACGCCCCGCTTCTTCACCAGCACGTGGTGGAGAAGGAAAAAAAGCATGGTGACGACGGTCACCAGGAAGATGGGTCGCAGGAACTCCGGTCCGCTCCAGACGGGAAAGGGTCGAAAATACAGCCACACCTGGGCGAACAGTCCCAGGTAGGGATAGATCGCCAGAAGAGCGGAGAAAATGAGCACCCCCGTGGCCACCAGACCCGCCCGGGCCGGCAGATACAGCAGCAGCAGGCCGAGGAATACGGCCGTCAGTGCGATGCCCAGCAGCAGGGTGCCCCGGCGAATCTGATAATGGGTGATGTAATGACGGCCCGAAAGGGTGAAAATTTCCCGTTCGCCGGACAGCATCCGCGGGCCTGACTCGTTCGCTCCGACCACGGCCGAATCTCCCCTTCATCAACCGTGAAACCTGAAACGTGAAACCCGAAACTACGTCCCCCGAGACCTCAGGACCGGCCGCGCGAACCCAGCGGCAACTTTAAAAAGCTCAGTTCTTCTCGTCTGATAAGCCCCAGGCGAAACACCAAGAAGGTGTACGCGACGGTGAAAAGGGCGCCGTAGATCAGCATAAAAACGAGCTTGGAGGAAAACCAGGCGGTGAAATGCAGGCTGTAGATCAGCGCCCCCAGCAGGAACACCAATCCCAGCACCTTGAACAGGTGCATCCAGGGAAACAGGTGTTTCAGGGCCACTCCGAAAATGCGCCGGATGCGGGTCAGATAATATGCGGTGGCGACCAATTGACCCAATAAGAACCCCACCGCGGCGCCCTGCAGACCCAGCCACCTGATGATTAGCAGGCTGGCCGTCAGCGTGGTGATCACGTTGAGCGCAGAGGCATAGAAAATGATCCGGGTCTTGCCGGTCGCCTGGATGATGCAGTCATAAGCGGTCACCTGAAGAAACATCATCAAGACGTATATTCTGAAGATGTTGGCGCTGTATGCATAGCGCTCGGTATAGAGAAATGTCATGAATCGCTGG
>CAZOYL010000006.1:0-40464 GCA_964584035.1 uncultured Gemmatimonadota bacterium
CCGCCGATGATGGTGGCCATGAAGGCCTGCGAACCGAACTCCAGAGCATCCAGCATCTCCCATTGCTGCATTTCATCGGTCGGCTTGCCGAACAGGGTCAGACCCAGTCCCCCCTGCTGGACCTCTCCCTCGGATCGATCGGTCAACAGGGCCGCTTCGACGCCCCGCTCACGGATGGAGAAGCTCACCATGACGCCGGCCCGGTAGGATTGGTATCCCCCCAGCGTGGGCGTGGCGATGCCGAACCGGGAGATGCCGAACTCCTCGATCGTGCCGGAGATGATATAGCCGGCTTTCATCGAGTCGAGCAGCGCTTCTCGAGAACAGCCGGAGTCGGGCACGGCATTCTTCAGAGCTGTCCACGCCGATATGGCGGAGTCCGGTTTGACCACCCAATAGCCCGGCACGGCGCTCAACCGTTGTGACAACAACCGCGACAGCCCTGCTCCGACATCCCACCGGCCATCAAAACCGCTGTGGTCCTCAAAGGACAGCACGGCGATGGTATGGTCGGCAAAAGTTGGAGCACAGAGGAATAGGATCAGGACAGCCAGAGAGAAAATATGTTTGCGCATATCCACCAACCGAAGAACAGATAATAGAACCTTCGAAAAGTTTCCAATAAAGAACATAATGATAGCCGTCCAGGAAGTCAATACGATGGCAGAACGACGCGTTTTCCGGTGCAGCCTTCCTGCACATCCCACATCCTATCAGCCGATTCTCTTCTGTTCAGCGAAGAATCAGGTTCTTTCTTTGCACTATATCGACGATGCTGGCTTCGCCTTCGCCGGCTCTGTTCTTATATGCACCACCTGCTGCGGGAAGGGGATCTCGATGCCGTGCTCATCCAGCGTTTCCTTGACCTTACGGGTAAGATCGAAGAACACGTCCCAGTAATCCTGCCGTTTGACCCAGGCGCGGGCCACCAGGTTGACACTGGAGTCGGCCAGGGCTGTGACGGCCACCATGGCCGCCGGCTCCGGGAGGATGCGATCGTCGGACCGGACGATGTTCATGATCACATCGAAGGCCTTCTGGATGGGGGCATGGTAACTGATGCCCACCTCTATGCTGATCCGGCGGGTGTCAAAGGCGGTGAAGTTCTTGATGACGTCGCCGAAGATCTTGCTGTTGGGCACGATGATCTTGACGTTATCGGGAGTGGCCAGGACGGTGGTGAACAGCTTGATATCCTTCACCGATCCGGACACACCGGCCGCGTCGATATAGTCATCGACCTTATACGTCCGGAAGGCCAGGATCATCACACCGGCGGCGAAGTTCGACAGGGAACCCTGCAGAGCGAAGCCGATGGCGAAGGTGGCGGCGCCCAGCACAGCCACCAGGGAGGCCGTCTCCACGCCGAATTTCTGCAGCACGGCAATGATGACGAAGACGATGACCAGGGCATAGACCATGCTGCTCGCGAAGGAGACGATCGATTCGTCCGTATTCGCCCTCCGCAGCAGCTTTCTGGCGACCTTTCGCAGTACCCCGGCGATAATCCGGCCGATGATCAGAATGAGGATGACGCCGATCACCTTCAGGCCGTATTCGGTGGCGAACAGGGTGAGCTTCTCCATGACCGCTTCCATAGCACTCCCTCGTGATTTTTGACTGACCTATCAGGATCCGCTGAGCTGTGAGGTGCAAAAGGCGCAGCGTGTGGCCTTGATGGGTATGGTGGAAAAGCAATGCGGACAGTCTTTGGTGGTCGGTTCAGCCGGCGGCGCTTCTTCCTTTTTCTTCATCCTGACGAAGTTGCGGACGATCATAAAAACACAGAATGCGATGATCAGAAAGGTGATGATATGGTTGATGAACATGCCGTAATTGATCGAGACCGCCCCAGCCTCCTTGGCGTCCATCAGGGCAGCATAGGGACCGGCGGTGGCTCCTTGCTTGAGGACGATGAACAGGTTGGTGAAATCCACGTTGCCCAACAATAAACCGATGGGCGGCATAATGATATCCTCGACCAGGGACTTCACAATGGTGGCGAAGGCCGCGCCGATAATGATACCCACCGCCATGTCCAGCACGTTTCCGCGCAGGGCGAATTCTTTAAAATCCTTCATCATGATAATGCCTCCCGGTTACGGTTCAAACCCGAACTGCAATCACCAGGTAAAGGTTATATAAATGGTGACATCACCTCCTCGCTGGCCGATGACTATTCCCACGGGCCGAATGCCCCCTGGCGTCAGCCCAATTTATAGGTAAATCCCAGTGAGAGGGTTTGCTTGAAACGCCCCCCCTTATCCACTTCCTTGTCGTAGAGAAGCTGGTTGTAAAGATTCACCATCAGATACTTGGTGATACCGACGGTCAGGATGTTTTCCCAGTTGACGTCCGGAGATTTCCAGTAATCCGCGTTCGGCTGCCCTTTGAGCTCATCCGATTTCGAGGAGAACAGCGCCTGGAAGACGGTCAGCTTGTTGCTAACCGAAATCCTCTCGCCGGCCAGGGGCGATTTCAGCTCGCTGACGAACTCGATGCCGCCATCATTGGAGGTCTGCGTCTGGCGTTGGTCCGTATCGACGAGAACGTCGCGATCGACGAACTGCCTCAGCGCGCCGCCCAGGCGGGTCGACCACTCCCGCTTGTCCTCTTTCATCAGGTAGCGGATGACACCGAAACTCTCGGTGAATTTCAGGGGATTGAGATAACGGCCCTTCGCCGGATCACTGGCATCCAGAAACTGGCTCTCCACATGGCCGGCGGCGAAGGGATCCACAAATCCGCCCAGCGTGAAATTGAAAAGCGTCTCAAAATCTATCAGGTCCGTCGATTTCTCCGGGCTGGCCCAATCCTTCGAATCCGCATCTTGACTGTGCGTTTGCCCGAACGAGAGCTTGAGGGCATTCTTGTTATGAATGAGGGGCTGAAGCTGCTTTTCGGCCAGCCAATTGGAGTTAAAAGCCCAGGTGATGTTGCCGGCTTCCCCCCCGACCCAATTATTACTGTAGGCCGTCTGAGCCAGGGTCAAATTGACATCCGCGGTCAGAGTCCACGGATCCGCCGTGGAGACCGGCGGGCAGCAGCACAGGGCCGCAATGGCGAGAGCAGAAGCGAACCTCTTCATGATCGCCTCCCTTATGAGAGCGTAAAACGGATTGAACGGCCGTCAGAAAGAAACTTGATACAGAGATCGATCATCAAATACTTGGTGATATCGGCCGTGAAATCACTTCCCCTTTTTTACAAAAAAACGATAAACAAAGGGCGGACACATGGAGTCCGCCCTTGAAACGATAGAAGCGTCCATCTTTTTCCCGCAGCCGGCAAGGAACGGCCCGTTACTCGAGATACGGCCTCAAAGCCCTGCTGCGGGAAATGTGACGAAGCCGCGAGATGGCTTTATTGCGGATCTGGCGTACTCGCTCGCGGGTCAGGTTCATCCGGTCCCCGATCTCTTCCAGAGTCAGGGAATCATCCCGGTCGATGCCGAAATACAGCCTGATGACCTGCGATTCACGGCCCTCCAGGGTCGACAGACTGTTCTTGACCTGAGAGATGAGACTATCCTTCCACAGGCTGCGGTCGGGAGACGGCTGGCTGTCATCCACCAGCAGACTCTTCAGATCCTCCTTGCTGTCATCTCTCAAAGGCGCATCGAGCGACAGGTAAACCTTCGACAGGGCCAGGGTGCTGGACACGTTCTCCTCTTCCGTGCCCAGCTTTTTGGCCACTTCATCACATTTCGGATCCCGGTGCAATTTCTGCTGCAGGCGGCTCGATTCCCGTTGAATCTTATGCAGCTGGCCGATCTTGTTCTGCGGCAGCCGAACGATCCGCGACTGCTTGGCCAGTGCCGCCAGGATGGCCTGCCGAATCCACCACACGGCATAGGAGATGAACTTGAAACCCTTGGTGCCATCGAAGCGCTTGGCCGCTTCGATCAGGCCGACATTGCCCTCGGCCACCAGGTCGGCCAGTGAAAGGCCCTGACCCTGGAATTGCCGGGCAACGCTGACCACGAAACGAAGGTTCGCCTCCACCAGTTTTTTCAGGGCCTCGCGATCTCCGCTTTTGATGCGCCCGGCCAGTTCAGCCTCCTGCTCGGCCGTAATAAGTGGCAGATCCTGCAGATCCCGCAGATACCGTTCGAAAGCTTTGCGATCATCCATTGGGACCTCCGCTTCCGAGGCGGTGATAATGACTCCAAATCCATTGACGATTCATCATATCGACTCCACATGCATCAATAGTGAACGGTGCAACGGTCACACGCAGCGGCGAGCGTCTCAGGTTTCTCGCAGGGCTCGTGTGATATGATATTGCGCCACTTTGGCCAGATCGGAAGTCCTGTCGAGTTTAATCACCTGGCGCCACATCTCCAGGGCCAGATCCTGTTTTTCCACGTCCTGGTAAAGAAGCCCCAGAAAATAGTATGCCGCCCCGTCCCGAGGATTGTGATCGATGATCCGGCGATAGAGATCTTCGGCCTGTTCGAAGTGTCCCGATCGGCTGGCGGTAAAGGCCTGGATGTAAAGAGACCTCGCCGGACGAGGCGCCCCCTTAAGGACACGATCGGCGAGGTGATCGTCGCTCTGGTACATTCCGGGATTTTCAGAACCTGCGCCGGCCGTCCCATCCGTTTCCTCCCGGTGAGCGGCTAAGCGGTGCTTCGGGCCGAGCCGACAGGCTTCGATAAAATCGTCCAATGCCGTTCTCTTGAAGCGATAACGGCCGGCGATACGGTACGTGGTGATGCGATGATGCTTGATATAACGCCGCAGTGTGACAGCGCTAATCCCAAGATAATCAGCAGCTTCTTGTATGGAATACCATTGCTCCGGAGCCACCGGATATCTCCTGACATCACTATTGATCGTTGTTGATCATTTTTCACCTGCATTATACCGTCCTATCTTCCTTTTGTCAAGTCTTTTTTTGCTCATATTGAATTTTTTTCCTGCATTCCACATCCGGCTGCACCGGGTCCCTGTTCGCCGACCATGGTTCGAAAAGATGTCACCGGCGCCGCTCGACCGGCGGCCAAGTGCTGGCCTTTGACACCCCTCTCCACGAGAAATAGACATTGACATTCTCGCCACAGAAAGTATCTTTCGGAAGGCCGACGACACGTTATGCTCTTTCGTTTTCGAGTGGACAAGGCCGCCCGTCATCCTGGAGACCTCGCTGAACTATAGAAATCTGTTTGGTTCGATCGAACGAGTCATAGATCGCCGCGGCATCTGGCGTACGGATTTTACCCGCATCAAGACCATATTCGATAATATGATGCCACTGAACGACAAAGCCATCTTTCAGTATGCCTCTTTTATCAGGAGGAAACCGTGCCGATCAGATGGCTGCTGATCCCGTTCATTCTCCTGGCGCTGACACTCCCTGCCCGTGCTCAGGTAGAGGAATACGCTGTTCAGGTCAGCGCCGAGGTGCAGGAAGATCCGCCGCGGATCACCTTCTCCTGGCCTTTCGATCCGACGGCCGAACAGTATTACGTCTACAAAAAAACGAAAGCCGATACCTGCTGGGGAGACCTCATCGCCCGGCTGGATGGCTCGGTCGTGGGATTCGCGGATTCTGAGACCGGCATCGGCCAGGCCTACGAGTATGCCTTTTACAAGAATCTGCAGTCCTTTTCCGATACGGTCGTGGTACCCAACGGGACATCGGTTATCTTCACTATCCGAGATTCCTGGGGCGATGGCCTGTGCTGCGATCGCGGCGTTGGTTCCTACCGAGTGGCCGGCTATGAAACGACCTATGTTAGCGGAGGCGATTTCGGCACCCATGAATCGACCCTCTTTATGGTTGACGGAGGGGATACTTCCTCTCAGGATAATATCGTCGTATCGATCACGCTGGATATCTTCGGGGAGGAGACCACCTGGGAGCTGGTGGAATATCCTTCCGGTACCACATTCGCATCGGGAGGCCCCTACGAATCGCCAAGATTCGGACACATCTTCGCCGGCATCCACTATCCGCTGACAGAGAACCGGGGCACCGTTCTGCTGCTGGTCGATGATGCCCTATCCGACTTATTGTCCGGGGAACTGAACAGGCTTGAAACCGACTTGATCTGTGACGGCTGGCGCGTCAGGCGCCTATACGCCAGCCGGGCCGATCCGGTCAGTCTCATCAAAGAACGGATCACCGACGAGAGCGCCGGCGACGAGACCATCACGACCGTGTTTCTATTGGGACACATTCCGGTGCCCTATTCCGGCAATGTCATGGCCGCTCATTCCGATCATCGCGGCGCCTATCCGGCCGATGTGTATTACGCCGAGCTGGACGGCGACTGGACGGACGACTCGATCACCAATACCACGGCCAGCCGGCCGCAGAATCACAATGTGCCCGGTGACGGCAAGTTCGACCAGACCCTGATCCCCTCCGATGTCGATCTGTGCATCGGGCGGGTGGATCTCATCGATCTGCCGGCCTTCCCGGCCGGCGAGGTGGAACTGTTGCGGCGGTATCTCGACAAGAACCATGCTTTCCGCTGCGGCCTCAATGGCGCTCAGCGGAGGGGACTGATTGATGACAATGTCGGCGTCTTGTGGGGTTTGGCCATCACCGGCATCGGTCTGCGGAATTTCTCAGCCATGTTCGGAGCCTCCCAGATTCATCATGTCGATTATTTCAGCACCATGGAAGAGGAAAGCTACCTGTGGTCTCAGGGATGCGGCGGAGGCAGTTATGTATCCTGCAGCGGGGTGGGCACCACCTATGATTTTGCCTCCGAGACGGTCCGGACGGTCTTCACCATGCTGTACGGCAGCTATTTCGGCGACTGGGACAGCACCAATAATCTTCTGCGGGCTTCTCTGGCCTCACAGAATTCCGTATTGACCTGCTGTTTCGCCGGTGCCCCGGCCTGGCATTATCATCACATGGCCCTGGGAGAGACTATCGGGTACAGCGCCAGGCTGACCCAGAATAACGCCTCACTGTACGCCCCGACGGACCGGGCCAGGCAGATCCACATCGCCCTGCTGGGCGATCCCACCCTGCGGATGCACGTGGTCCTGCCGCCGTCGCACCTGAACATCGAACCAATCGACCGGATCGCGCGGCTGAGCTGGGTTTCATCCGCGGACATCATCGAGGGCTATCACGTGTATCGATCCAATGCCCTGCACGGCGATTTTTCACGTCTCACCGTGAACCTCATCGCGGATACGGTTTATGTCGACCCGGCCCCGCTGGATGGAAACAATATCTATATGGTCCGGGCGGTGAAGCTGGAGACGACCGCAAGCGGAAGCTATTTCAACCCCAGCCAGGGGATACTGGATTCGGTCTTCATCCCGGCCACCGATGTGCAGGAATCAAATAAGACCGGTGCCGATCGATATACCCTGCTGCAAAATTACCCGAATCCCTTCAATGTGTCGACGGCCATCAGATTCTCGCTCGATCAGAGGACAGGAGTGAAGCTCAGCGTTTTCAATATTGCCGGCCAATTGGTCACAACGCTCCTGTGCGAACAAAAAGAGCAGGGATCTCATCTGGTAGCATGGAATGGACGGGATGAGAGCGGTGCGGCGGTGGGCAGCGGTGTGTATCTTTACCGATTGATCACCGGAGATGGTTTTACGAGCACACGGGCAATGGTGCTGCTGAGATAAAGTGCCATCCCGGCGGAAAAAAAAAGGGGGCAGGTTTTAAACCCGCCCCCGTAAGCGTCACGTCCATCCTGTCTCCTCTTACTTCCCCTTCCCGAAAATGACCCCTAAGGACAGCGAGAAATCAGGACTGCTGTAGTTTTTCTCGGCGCCAATACGATTGTTGAAATCCTCCACAAAATGATAACCGGCGCTTACTCCGAGGATAAAGAGTCTGCTGATCGACAGATCAACGCCTGCACCAAGGCGCGACCCCAGTGCCGTTTCCGAATAGGACTCTCTTCTGGTGTCGGTTCCCGAGCGAACCTTTGAAGTAAATCCTATATAGGGCCCGACAGATGCCGAGACAAAGGGTCTCATGACATCACCGATGGGTCTCCGGAATGGGCTGTATTTCACACCAAACAGCAGAGGGACGACGGTCGATGTTTCCATGAATGTCCTTGAACCATCCACCGATGTGCTCGCATCCACATCGAGTGCGCCTGAAGTAATATGAATACTCACCTGTTCTTCAAGCCAGTGGGTATAGGTGATCGATCCGATAAAACCATTGGCCTCACTCTCGGTCGTGGTGCTGCCTGCAGACACCATCGTCGCAGAACGGAATTTGCTCAGCAACCCCAGACTCAATTCGATAGCATGTTTGCCACGGATCGAGCAGGCGGAAGATTGGCCGGCAGCTTCCGCCTTCTCATCGAGCCACACGTTTTGCAATAAAAGTGAGAGCGGAATAATGAGCAAGCACAGAAAGGTTTTACATGTGGTCATGACGGATCCTCCTGATATGGTAATGACCGGGCAGCAATCACTCGACCTTTTCTTCTATGACATATACGACGGAAAAGTTTCAATTGTTACTAGGAAAAACAGCCATTCAGACGAAGATGTCCCTCGTGGTGTTCGCTGTTAAAAAGACCTTGATTTCTCACAGCCTGTTGATTTAATTATCATCGGCTTCCGGTTGATCCAGTGCGAATCGGGCGATGACACATTCAGGCGGTCCGAAATGAAAAAGACTCCCGTATCTCTTCTTTTGATCTTATCGGTCTTCATCCTCTTCTGTGCCACCTCTCCGGCCCACCGCTTTACTCATACCTATTCTGTCCCGCAGGCCCTGCGGTTCGTTCGACAGGCCCTTATAGACCGGGGCTACCGGATCGCTATTTTCGACACCGCTGCCGGGATCATCAAAACGGAGAGAAAAACGCACACGGCAGAGGATGGACGCCAGGTGAGCTATCAGATCTCGGTCACGGTAGTCACCACCGACGAGCTGCTCATCAAGGTCCTCCCGGCCTCGGCCCGCCACGCGGCCGATCAGATTCTGGCGCCTATGATCACATCGCTGCAGGCGATGGGCTTCAGGCCGGAACGCCCCGCCGCCTCACCACCAAACCTCTAACCGCCTGGATACCCCGGGATCCGCGGCAGCTCCGCCTGTCTCATGTGGCCTTTCCGCAGAAAAAAGCGGCCTTCCGGGGAGCCGAACACCTTCTCGCCCTCCGATCATTCTCCGCCGGACCCGGTTATGGAACCTCTCGTGGTGACCGAGACGCTGGATCTGCACGGCTTTTTCCCCGAGCAGGTCCGCGATATCGTCACCGATTTTATCGACAACGCCGTGCATCTGGGCCTACGCCGGATATGGGAGGTTGGGGCGCCACCATCGTGTTCCTCAAATAAAAAAAGCCGGCGCCTCAACCGGGCGCCGGCCGTCATACGGCCCTTCAATACCGAGTGTCGAACCTTCTACTCCTTCCCGAGGCAATCCCCTTGCCACAGGCAGTCGTATTGATCACAGCCTTTCAGGGCCGTTCCGAAACAGTCGAAGTTTCCCTCGGCACGTTGAATCTGGCGGATGAGGTCGGCCTTTTTGGTTCGGGGTGCAGCCTTGATCCCCATCTGCTTGGCCATCTTTCTGATCTTAGGCATGGTCATTTCGGTACCCTCCTCTGGTTATCTCTTTAGCTTCAACCAAATCCTCACATCTTCCCCATAATCATCTATTATATAATTACTTGATCAATCCAGACATCGCCTTAAACTCCGGTGCATCGGCCGTCGTCAACAGCTCGAACAGGGCCGTCTCGACCGTTGAGAGCACCACGCCCTCCCGCCACAGACGCCGCAGGGCGGTCTTCTGATCGGCCTGATTCCGGGAAGAGACAGCGTCGGTCAGCAGATGGACCCGGAATCCTCCCGAGAGAAGATCGAGGGCCGTCTGCAGGACGCACACATGAGCCTCGATACCCGTCAGGATCACCTGGCCGATTCCTCTCTTCTTCAACATCTCGGGCAGCTGTGTCAGACCACAGCAGCTGAACGTCATTTTGACCAGGGGTACGATATCGCCTAAAGCCTCCCTGACCGGCCCGATGGTGGAACCCAGGCCCTGGGGATACTGCTCGGTGACATGCACCGGTATGTTCAGCAGCCGGCAGCCCTGGACCATGACGACGATCCGGTCGGCCAGATGCTGACGCCGATGCATCACCGCCCACAGGCGCTCCTGTACATCGACCACCAGCAGAGCGGCTCGATCCCGGTCCAGCATGGTTGTGCGGCAATCCATATGGTCTCCCGTCAGGGCTCATTTCCGGCCAGAGGATAATCCCGCCGAATCCTGATGAACATCATGCCGGCTGTGCTCTTCCAGTCCTGAATTTTACGAACGTATTCCGAGAAAGATTCATCCACCACCTTGCCGGCCGTCCGTGAGGCGTGGCGAAAGATGGTTCCCCCCTCCCGATCCTTGGCGATGAGGGCCATATGGGAGGAGAAGATACCCTCGTGTTTGGAAATAATACTGACGATCTCGCCCCCGCGGAGATGCTCTGCCACATCCATCAAGTATTCTTTGGGAATATACTGCACCGTCATGGTCTCCGGCGGCGGGATCCCTCTGAGGTCGGTGCACCCCATGGTTCCCAAAACCCCGGCCCGGTCTATGGTCTTGGTCATCGACCGGCAGTAGTCACCGCCGATCAGTTCGGTGGCATCCTCCAGCAGCCAGGCGTTATGGGGCAGCCAATCGGCGATGGTATAGTGATTGCGCGTCTTGAAGCTGATGATGGCGTCGCGGTAGCGGATCTTCTGAAGGTTCTGAAAAAATTCCTCGTAGCTTCCGGAGATGGCCATGCTCAGGATCTGTTCGCAGAAGGTCATGCAGTCGACCCGGGCGATATCCACCAGAGGATCCTTGTCGTAGAGACCGGAGGGGCCCTCGCCCAGACAGAAGATGAGATACGGGGTTTCCCGGGCTACCTCGGAGAGAAACTGGATTCGCTGATCCGGGTCGGTCACGGCAGCCGACAGATTGGCCAGCATCATATCCACCTCACTCCAGGTCATCCGGTACACCGGTTTGGCCGTCAGCGTGTAGCGGGAGCGATAGCGGGAGCGTATCTCCCCGGCCTGCGGCTCATGGACCAGGTAGACCTGCAGCGGCGACATATTGCTGATCCCGTTTTGAGTGAACACATTATTGACATCCTCCTCGAGGCCCACGAACAGGTCGATCCGCCGCGATGTAATGGCGCCGCCCACGTCGTGAGCCAGAAAATATCCATCGTGCTCCTCGCCGCCGGGCAACGGGATCCCCTCCGCCCCGGGAATATAGAGCACGCTGCCCAGAGCGATCTGTTCGCGATCCACGGCCACGCTGCGATAGGGAATCAGCTTATAGGGCTCGACCCGGGAAATATAATCGGCGTTGGCGGCTCCCAGGCCGTAGTCGGCTCCATAGACCACACGGTAGCGAATGCCGTCGGGAGCGCGTCCGGCGAAGTTGATCACCCGACCGTCCGACAGCCTGGCGGAACCCTCCAGATCGGCCTTGCGCTTGAATTCCTGAGAAACCCTGGCCACGGTCCGGCCATAGACATCCAGGATGGCGTCTGCGGCGGGCCGGCCGGCATAACGATCGTCGGTCTCGTCGGCCAAACAGTAAAATGTCGGGCTGAACGAGCCCAGCAGCCGGTGCCCTTCCCCGGGCTCCTCAGCCTCCTCCGGAGCGGGCGGAGGTGTTTCCCCGACCTCGGGAACCGGTCTGATCCCCGCGCAACCGGAAAACAGGCACGCGGCTATCGCGGTCAGAAGGAATGTTCCAATCAGACGGCCGGCGTTCATAGGCTACCCCCGGTCATTTTGTTCAAAACAGTGCTCCAGCAGTGAAATGTCGATAGGGGATCGTTTCGTCTTTCGTTCAACCACGGCATGCGTGATGCAAGCTTACAGTATCCGTTGCCGGACGCAAAAAGTCAAGGGAAAAGATGATCAGAATTGCAGGGCCAGCTTGATGGTCAGATCGTGGCGCAGGGTATTCATGTTCCCCTCCCGGCCCGTGTGGGATATCTGGCTCTGCAGGCGGAAAAGCGCCAGAGGAAAAGGCCGCAGATCCAGCTTGAGAGCATTGGCCACCACCCGCGACGAGGTTTCGGCCTGCCAGGTTTCGCTCTCGGACAGCGTCCAGGAGAGGTCATCGGTCAGCTCGACGGCTCCCAAAAGGGCCAGATGGTCCCAACGGCTGGTCAGGCTGAGGCGGGGCGAAAGAGAGGAAAACGTGGTCCTCTGGGCGCCTTCACGAAGGCGCTCTCTCCACAGGAACAGGGACGTCTTGCTGATCAGTCCCCGGCTCCAGCGGCGCTCCCACCACAGCGAGGGGGCTATGCGCGTCAGTTCGGAAAGGCCGGATATCTTCATCTGATCGTGAACGAAATTGAACACGTACACCGAGCCGGCCCAGCGATACTCCAGCTTGCCGTCCAACGTCCACAGGCGCTGTTCCAGCACACTGTTCACCTGGCGACGGTCCGTGTCCTGACGCTCCAGACCGAAACTGAGGTCGAGGGAGGATGAGGGCCGTATCTCCATGCGGGCCTCTTTGCTCTCAAATCGGTCAGCAGCCAACACGCTCCGGCCGGAGAAAGCCGACCAATACCTCTTTTGGAATGATAACGCCCGGTCCAGGGCGGAGAGCTGCCCGCTCCAGCGGTAGAAATAGTTCAGCTCCACGGTCAGGAGGCTGAGAAGGCTCTGCCACCTTCCGGGGTAGATCCGTGTGGTCAGCTGCCGTTGGCGGTCGAGATCGTAAATGCTGCTGTGCGCCATCCCCGAGGTCACATCCTCACGGGCATTCCCCTCCAGGCGTGTATACAGGGACAATCCCGATAGGCGGTCACAGCTGGCCGTAAAAATGGCCTCACCGGTTTCCTCGGAGGGCTGATATCCGCCGCCGGAGACATCCGGCTGAACTTCCCGCCGTTCACGGCGAAACGAGGCCGCGGTCTGAACATCGGTTATCGGAGAAATATCCAGGCGGAGATAATCACCCTGGCGGACGGCTTTCCGGGAGGCCGGATGATAGGTCGAGTCGGTTCCCTGCTCCCAGGTGCGGTGCAGGTACGAAGTGATCTTGACAGACTGAACCCGCAGGAGCTCCAGCCACCGTCGGGGAATCTGATATTCCATATCGGCCCTCAGGACCGTCTGATCCGGGAACGGAGAAGCACCGCCCTCCAGGCGGCGGCCCAGAGACATCACCACGGCGGGCAGGTCGCTGCGGTTCAAGATCGCGCGGGCCTGATAGTATTCCTCCTCCGCGCGGCCTCCATCGTGAATGATGAAACGCTCGTCGGACCAGTCTCCCTCCAGAACGAAGACATTGGCCCATTCATACTGGGCTTCCAAACGTGCTTTCCGGATCAATCGGCCCAGGGCCGTCTGCCGCGGGCGCAGGGAGAGAAACTCCTCTCCGTAGTCCTCCATCCGGGCCAGCAGGCGAAGGCCATCCCGCCGGGCCGAGACCTCTGCGGTGGCGGCTGACGCCCGGGCATCTTGCTGAACACTTCGGGCGACCTCGGAGAAGACCTGGAGATCCATCCCGCCGGGCCCATCGTCCAGACGCAGCTCTCCGCCGGCCTGCCATAACTGAACGCTGCCCACGCCCGCCTGGGGCTCGTAGTGGACCATGTTCACGGAGGTGGTCAGCGCATCCGAGGGGCTGAAGGAAAACCCGGCTGAGGCCAGTTTATCCTCGCTTTCCCGGCGGTATTCATATTCCACCTCAATTCTGCTGCCCTGCTCCGCCAGACCCTCCTTGAGAAAGAGCACGCTTCCGCTGCGATAATCGACGATATAGTCCTCTCCTCTCCGCAGGCTCCGGCCATCCACCACGACCCTCTCTGATTCGGAGATCAGATCGCTCCGGGAAAGCTGCAGGGCGGTTGACGATGTCTGATGACGATAGACGATATCATATTCGTGCCCGGGATCTTCCCGGGCATAGACGCTGTCAGGGAAAGGCCTGTCGGCGGGAAACCAGAGGATGCCGTCGCGGTAATTGACATTCCCGGCGTCCACGGCGCCATCGCCGTCATCGTCCAGCCCGAATTCCTCCAGCGGTCTGGAAGTTCCATCCCGGCCGACGATCTCGATCGCCAGCGTATGGGGAAGGATCTCCCTGGCTCCCAGCGCGTATCGGTTGACCAGACTGCGATCGGCGCCATCCCCGAATACCAGCACCTCTTTTTGCTCTCCCGGACGGCCCTGTATCCGGAAGGAGGCGGCCATCAGCACGGTCGAGGGGATGGAGGCCAGCATGTCCAGCAGGCCGTGTTCTTCGTCGAGAACATAATCCTCGACCGGATGCAGAAGATCGAAATCCGCGGTGATTCCGGCCACGGTCAGATCTTCTGCAGTATTGGGCGTATCGGTGCCCGGCAGGCCGTCATCCAGATAGATCCTGACGCTGCCGGCCTCGATGGGCAGGTCGACCTGATGATCCACCAGCGAGAAGAACCGCCTGGCGAGATATCGATAGTCCGCCGCCGTTCCGCTGTGATCCTGTGATGAGCCAATGAAGGTATCGGTCTGGAAATCGGTGGTCTGATCTCCGCCGGCCAGGGACAGGCTCAGGTGCCGCCTGCCCAACCGCGAGGTTCTTTTTCCGTGCTCCAGTCGGGCTCCCCCGCCGAACAGACCCAGGTTGGGCAACAGTTCTCCCCGGCCCAGATTCCAGCGGAAGTCCCCCAGGGAGAGCTCCCCCAGAACATCGCTGTCCCCTCCCCGGTAGCGGGCGCCGTACTCGCGATCTTCCTGGAAGCGGGTATCGTCGTAAAAAAGATGGGCCGTGCGGTCGCCGCCGAGAGCGGCGGCCAGCACCAGATCCGTGCGCCCACGTGTTTCCTGCTCGGATTCCCCACCACCGCCGCCGGATCGGTCGACATCGGTCCGCTTCAACTGGTAGGAGGCTCTGCCCATCAGCCGCATGCTGATATCCTCGGCCGGCCTGAAGACCGTGCCCTCAGCACCCCCCAGTGAAAAAATTGATGGCTGCGGCCGAATCCCCGAACCTTTCTGCGGCGGGGTGACCGGCTCGGAATACCAGCGGTCCTCGTCAAGTTTGTAATAATCGATGGCCCTGTCGGAAGTGACGAACAGGATCCTGTTGGCGTAGGCGATGGTTTTCACCTCGTCGGTGCTGAGACCGTTTTCCACTGTATAGAGCGTCCATGAGCGGGTACCGCGGTGGAACCGGGCCACGCCTGCATCCGTTGTCATCCAGATATCATCCTGGGCCATGACCAGTCCGTTGATACGGCGGAAAGATAGGCTCAGCAGTTCCTGAAACTCGCGCCACTGATCCAGGGCGGAGTCATAGAAGAAAACGCCCGCATCCGTGGCCAGCCAGATGGTGGCGCCGTCCAGAGCCACATCGTTAATCGCGCTCATATCGGGGACGCGGTAGGCATGCCAGGTGCGGGATTCGGGATCGAAGCGCTCCAGGCCGGCATCGGTCAAAAACCACAGGGCGCCGGCGCCTTCGATGATCCGCCGGGCCCGTGGCGAACGCAGGCCCTGGGCGGTTCCATGGACTTTCCAGGTCTGATACTCCCGGTCGAACTCCCAGATCCCGTTGCCGGTGGCCAGCCAGACGGCCTCCTCGTCCAGAGCGATGTCGTTGACAGGGTGCCCGGAAGGCGTTCCCGGACCGGTGAAGCGCTCCAGTTCCTCGATGAGAGGATCGTACCGGACCGCCCCTTTATCGGTCCCCACCCAGATATCATCCTCCTCGAAGGCGAAGGACAGGATCCTGTTTCCGGGTAATCCTCTGGTGGTATCGAAAACATCCCAGTCAAACAGCCGGACGTCGGCGTTGCAGAATCCCGCCGGCGTGCCCACCCAGAGAATGCCATTGTCCAATCCCAACAGTTCCGCGTGCCAGTGACTCAGTCCCTCCCGCGGCGTGATGATCTGCCAGCCATCCTCCCCCAGATCGTATCGATAGAGACCTCCCTCGGTGCCTACCCAGACCGCCTCCCCGGAGACGACGATGGGCCAGCGGCGATCCAGCCCGCGGTCCACTTCGGCAGCCCGGCTCGGGGTTCCGGACAGCGCACACAGGAGATAAAAAAAGAGGATGGACAGCCGCCACGAGATCATGGGGTTCCTCCTCGATACCTTGGAGAGGTGTATTTCCGACAGACGTCAGTTATTCTCCGGGGGGATCTTCCTGCCCGGCGCGCGCCCGGGCGGCCTGTTTTTCCGGAGTCGTATAGCGGCCCTTCAGCAGGCGGTCTTCACCCGCGGCGCTGACCCGTATGGCCGCCGGGCCGATCACGGGGCAATGATGCTCGCAGACCCCGCAGCCCACACAGATATCGGCGTCGACCACCGGACCGCGCCGCCCCCTGCCCGACCGTCCTGATCCTCCGACGTAAATAGCGCCATAGGGACACACCTCGTCACAGACCATACAGGCCCGGCCATAGCCCCACTCCAGGCAGCGGGACCGTTCTACATGTGCCCGCCCGATCCGGGCATAGCTCTTCTCCTGGAGGGACAGAGATCTGATGGCCTGGGTGGGACAGACCTGTCCGCAGAGATGACAGCTCCGCTCGCAGGGGCCTTTTCTGGGCACCAGAACCGGCGTCCAGAAACCTCCCGGGCCGGCCTCGCTCAGCGAGGGCTGCAATCCGTTGGTCAGGCAGACCTTCATGCATTCGCCGCAGCGCAGGCAGCGATCCAGAAATATTTCTTCAGGCACCGATCCCGGAGGGCGGATGCGTCGCGGCCTGTCCGGCGCCGCCGACGGGATGGCGCGAGAGAGGGGAATGGCGGCCAGGCCGGCCAGGGAGGCCAGAACGATACGCCGGCGGTCATGATCGACCTTCTTCGGCTGCGCAATGTTCCGTCCCATCCGAAAAGAGACCGCTCTGGCCGGACAGACGGCGGCGCAGACCCCGCAGTCGATACACTCACCCGGGAGGGTCGAGGTCTCATCCTCCCGAATAGCTCCCATGGAGCAATGCCGGCGGCACAGGCCGCAATGGGTACACAGCTTGTCCGAGACCACTCTCCGGAAGGGAGAGAATCTGGTGATCAATGCCAGCATGGCCCCCAGGGGACAAAAAGCCCGGCACCAGAAACGGCGCCCCAGCAGCCCCAGGCCCAGGATGGCGAGCAGCAAGATCAGGGGCAGGACCCACAGGCCAAAGACCGGCTGAGTGAAACCGGCATCGGCCAGGGCCTCCAGCTCCCAGCGTTCGGCCAGAGGGCGGAAGAGGTCCACACCGGCATTGGCCAGCATCACGGCGGCCGGGAAGAACACCGCCACCAACCCGCGGGTAAAGATGACCAGGGGGTCGAAAGGCCACAACAGGGAACGGCCGAACAGGGCCAGCACCAGCAGGAAAATCAGCAGGGCATACTTGGGAAAGCGAGGGATGGAGGCCAGACGAAAAATGCCCAGTCTCAGCCGGCTCAGGATTCCATCGAACAGATCGATGGCCGTGCCCAGAGGGCAAACGTATCCGCAAAAGAATCTTCCCAGAATAAAGGTCGCCCCCAGAAGCATCAGGGAGAACAGCATCCGGGGGACGATGGTGCGGCCGGCCAGGAAGGAGACGGCCGCGGCCAGCGGATCGATGCGTAACAGCAAATCCACCGGCAGAGGGTTCTGTAAGGGATAGACGGTCCTGGCGAACAGGAACACGAACAAAGCCAGGCATGCTCCCTGCACGATCCTGCGTGAAATCCCCGCCCTCATCCCAGGTCGACCTCCTCCAGCCGAATGTTTTCCTGATCCATCTGACCCAGTCCCAGCGAATAGGCCGCGGCGATATAGGCTACCTGATCAGGAGTCATGGAGCGGTTCATCCAGGGCGCCATTCCGACCACGTGAGCATCCACCGCCACCGGGTCCGTGCCGGCCACGATGGTGCCGAGCTCCAGCACCTTGCCCGGACCGCCGGGACCGCCGGTCACCAGAGCCCGGGTGGCGTCGACAATGACCAGATCGGGGCGGACCACCGTGGAAAGCTCGGCGATGGCCCGGTGCAGATCGGTGGCCTGATGAAAATAGCCGCGATCCCAGATCAGGCCCATGAGATTTTTCATGCCCAGACTGACGCCGGTGGCCGAATGCGATTTGGCCACGGGCAGGTTGATGACCACATCGGCCCGGAGGACCTCTTTGGCCACCTCGATCTGCTGCAGAGCCTTTCCATCGGGCACGTTCACTGGTTCAAAATACCGCTGTTTGGTGGCCAGAATCAGCTTCACCTCATCCAGATCGGCCAGAGCTTCCTCAAGACCGGTCTGCTCGAGGCACAATTCCGGAGAACGCAGGGGATGATCGAACACGACGACACGCTCCGCCCCGCACTCCAGGCACATCTCGGCAACCGTCCTGACCACCTGTGAGCTGGTGGTGGCGCCCCATTCAGGAGGCGCGGAAAAGGAGACATTGGGCTTCAGCAGAACCCGCTGTCCCCGGCCGACAAAACTCTCCATGCCGCCTAAAAGACCGATGGATTCCCGGACCGCTTCAGCGGTCGGCCCCTTCACCTGAGCGAGCACCGAAAGCGCCGTTTGCTCCTCGGCGGCCTGCAGCCAGGATGGCAGCAGCGCTCCGCACCCCATGGCGATGCCGGCCGCGGCGCTTTTCTCCAGGAATTTCCGTCTGGTCAGTTCCTTCATCGTCATGGCCTCCTTTCAGCATGTCTCGACGGTGTTCATCTCACGGTATCTTCTGGGAGATATTCCGGGCGAACAGTTTGACCACGTCGAGGGCCTGATCCTCGCCGCTGCCGATGTCGATATGGATGAAATACTCCGCCTCATGGAACTCGACGCTGCAACTGAGGGCATACTGTTCCGTCCGCGCCTGAGTTCCGGCGGCCTGGCTGCCGGTCCAGGGCGTGCCGGTCCCGGACCCGGGATCCTCATACAGATCTCTGGCCTGATCTTCGGTGTCCTGGTCGAAAATCCGCACCGTGAGCACCGCAGTGGCCCACGATCCGCTGCCCTGATAATCCTGAAAGGCGGCCTCCTGGAAACCGTGCCGAAGATGGATCTCCGCCTCACCGTCGATCGGCTGATAGAGGGCTTCCCCGACCCATTCCTCCGGATCTCCCTGGGGCGTCCAGCCGCTGATCTCTCCCGATGCGGGCAACAGATCCACCGGATCGAGGATGGTCTGGTCCGGATTCGAACCTTTATCCTTCGAACAGCTCCCTAACAACAGCACGATCAGCAGGAGCGTCGGAAGGACGATCGATTTCGGTCGCAATGGCATCATCACCTCTGTTCATTTGATAAGGGACAATTTGACGCTGTCCTCACACCCGCCGGCGGAAAGCCGGCACAGATTGAAGATATCCACCCCTGTCAAGCACATCCTCTTTCACAGAGAGCTCTACTTGCCCCGAGCATAACGGTTGACGGCCCACTCCACCTGCAGTGCGGTGGCCAGGCCCTCTTTGTGAAAGCGGATCATTCTGTCCACATACTCCCGTGTGGCCGACGGGATGGGACTGTGTTCCACCAGGTCTATCTCTTCCGGATCAGCGGTGCCTAAAGTATACGGTGCACTGCCAGCTGTATCGATGTAACCGGCATTACCCGTCGTGGTACAGCCATTGGCCGCTAGCACATCCCGGCCCACATAATCGGTGGCCACCAGATCGGCGCCCAGGATGACGCCCCCATAGGAGATTTGAGGGGACCCGCTGGGACCTCCGGATATGATCCCGACAAGAGAATCTATGATGGAGATTCTATGCTTATCTCCCAGCTCGTCCCTCATCTCCTGATTGAGATCTGGAAGCTCAGGATCCATATCGCCGTGAGGTAAACCCTCCGGATTGTTGATGGATCCCAAGTGGTTCTTCATACAGAGGGTCACGCCCGGGCCCCCATGATTTTTCAGTACGGCAAGATTAATGAGATGATCGCAATCTTCAGTGATAATTCTACTGGGGTAGCGCGTGTAGCCGTTGATATCGATGGGGTGGTTCGTGTCATAATCGTCATCTGTTCCAAAGCAGCGCACCGTGTCTGGATCGGAATCGGTGTATTTTGCGTAGCCGGCGTTCTGTAGTTCGTTGTTGGTCCGATCCCAGATGATGATGTTGTTGCGCGGGAAATTTCCCCCATCCACCGGTATGCTGGCCAGGCCCTCGGTGACCGCCTGGGCCATGACCGGATGGCTGGAACAGAAGCGGTTGATGCAATTGACCTTTATGCCAATGACACTGCCGGCGGTGAGCCCCGGAAAGATCTGCCCCCAGGCCAGTCCCGGGGCCTCCTGTCCGGTGAACTCCATGATCGCCCGATTGATCAGCTCGCCCACGATGCTCGGATCGAAGTTGGAAGCCCCCAGAACGGCATCCGGATGCCGGGCGATGACGACCTTGCTGAGTTGCTTCCCGGTATCGATGGCGGAGCGGGCCAATCCCGGAATGGAGCTGGCCACGGCCAGCCCGGCGGTGCCCATTGAGACATCCCTGATGAACTGCCTTCGGGTGATGGAACCTTTTAATTTCCCATTACTTAGCTTACGTCTTCCGGGCATGGATTGTTTCATGAAAGGTCCCTTTCCCTCTTTCTCGGCCGATGATTCCTTCCATCTTCTGCCTTCCTATTTGGTGCTGCCGAGGTTCTTGTCGAACTCGCCGGCGTGGTTGGAATCATCCGATCGTTTGCCGGTCACATCCACAGCCCGGACCAGGTAGAACCGGTTCACTCCGGGATCTCCCAGCGCGCCATCGACATCCACAAAAAAGGTGTCTCCGGTGACGGCGATTGAATCGCCGTTCAACGAAGTGAAGTCTGAAACCGTATCGCGAAAGATAACGTAAGATCCGATGCCCATATCGTCCCAGGGTTCGCTCCAGCAGAGGTAAATATGCGAGCCTGCTTTTCCCGCCAATAGATCGTCCACCGCCTCCGGAGGGCTGGAGATGGCGATAAAAAGGGAATCGGCATAGCCGAAGACCTCTCGTACATCTCCTCCGACAAGCTGGGCTGCCCAGGAGTATCCGGGAAGACAATGCTGTCCATTGGTCGTACAGCGAACCGCGTAGACGATCTGCAGCGAGCCGCCGGCCGGATCGAGGATGTGACCGCAGGGGCGGGATCCTAGAGAATCCGGAGGAGCTTCGATGATCCAGCGATGAGATCTGGCCCCCGGGAATATCTGATCGACCGGGGTGGTCTCATATATGTAGGCCGTATCGGGGAGCAGGATATCATTGACCCGCACCTGCTGCGTGCTGACATCAAAAAAAACAGCCGGAAGGTGATCCGAAAAATAGATGCTGCGCAGGGAATCGAGCTCGGCATTATTAATGGTCACCGTAACCACCAGTGTATCGGCCGGACCTGCGTGGTCAGGCCCACAGGACCGGCCGGCCGTGATGCTGACCGTATCCGGAAATACGTGGTCGTCTGCCTGAGAAATCGTTACCAAGAGGAACATGATGAAGAACACCCCACCGTACATCACCGATCCACGAGAGCATCCGGTCACAACAGTGCCTCCTGTGAGAGAACCGACCGTATTCTACCACTTCAGTCGCCTAAACAGATAATAGCATGCTCTGAAATGCGTGTCAAGCAAAGAAAACCGAAAAGTCCTCTCCGGCTCGACACCGGGCCGCCAGGATATGTCCATCTGACCTTATGGTTCAACAGGTTGGAGCAATCGCTTTTTTCTGGAGTTTTCTCTACCAGGATCATATATTATTGTTGGGAATCCGAGACCACCGGACCACAGGGCATGGCCAAATAGTTTTAAACGCCGACCTCCCCAGAGCGTCCAACAAGTGGAGTTCACATTGAACAGAATGGATGCGACCCCAGATAATGAACTGATACATAAATTCCTTGAGGGTGAACAATGGGCTTTCGATCGTCTTATGAACCGGCACCAGAAAAAGGTTTATCGCATCGCCCTGGGGATGCTGGGGGATCACGACGAGGCTGCCGATGTCGTCCAGGAAGTGTTCATTCGGGCGTTCCGCTCCTTGAAAACCTTCAAATTCGAATCTCGTTTCAGCACCTGGCTGCACCGCATCACGGTGAATTACAGCATCAGCCGCATCCGCCATCAACAGATACGGCATCACCTCAGTCTTTCCGAGGTCTCTCACCGGCTGACCTCCAACCTGGGACGACCTGGAAGGGAGCTGGTGCTGAAAGATCTCAGCGAGGAGATCGAGCAGGCGGTCGCGTCGCTGCCTCCGAAGCAGAGAGCCATTTTCGTCATGCATTACCAGGAAGAGCTGGCTCATAAGGAGATCGCCCGGATCATGGGCCGTTCCGAAGGAGCCATCAAATCAAGTTATTGTCAGGCCGTCAAGAAACTGAGAAAGAGATTGACCCGCTATGAAGACCTTCGCTGACCATAAAAAAAGCCGCCGCCCCCGGACCTCGTGCCGCCGCGTACAGGCCGCGCTGGTGGAGTATCTGGAAGGGCAGCTCCCGGCCGGTGAACAGGACAGGATCACCGCTCATATGAAGGGCTGCTCCCGCTGCGCGGCCGAGCGGATATCGCTGGAGAAGACGCTCACGATCATGAGCCGCCGGGAATTCCCCGAACCCGACGAGCGTTTCTGGATGGAGCTCAAAGGGCGGGTCCGGGAGGGCATCCGGGATGACCGGGCGCCCAGTCGCCGGTCAGCTCCGGCGCCGGCCCGAACATGGGCACCTGCGGCGATAGTGGCCGCCATGGTGGTTTTTGTTTTCCTGTGGTGGGCGCAACCCCCTCTGCCCCCCGTGCCCGGGCCGGGTCCCATGCTGTCTGATTTAGAATTGGAGGGCCGCCAGAGCCTGAAAGCGCTGGGCGATACCTATCAGGATTCAGAGATGATCCTGTTGCCGGATTCGCCCGGAGATTCCCTGGCATCACTGCTGGCGGCCGCGCCCCGGCCTTCGGAGACCTTGGAACAGGCTCTCATCGGCGTGAAAATGGCGGAGCAACCCGATCTCTGGGAATCGGTCATCGAGGAAAAAACCCATTTGTTAAGACCGGTCGACCTTCTGCTCGAGGAGCTGTCCGAAGACCAGTTGAGAACACTGTCGGATCGGCTGGACCGATTATTAGGATAGGAATGAAACAGCGACCACTTGACCTCATCAGGAGGTAAAGTATGATGCGATCGACCCTATTTTCTGTCACAACAATCGGCCTGTGCGGCCTGCTGATCCTGTTTGCCTTCCAGACGTCCGATGCATTGAAAGAGGAGGAGAGAGAACAGGTCCGCCGACAGATCAGCACCGTGAAGACCTGGCAGATGATCGAGGAACTGGATCTCACCGAAAAGCAGGCTCAGGATCTGTTCCCGGCACAAAAATCCTTCGAAGACAAAAAAGGTGAGCTGACCGGACAGCGCCTGGAGGTTGAAACGGAACTCACCCGGCTTCTTGAAGCCAAGGAGAAAAACCGGGGGCTGATCAAGGAAAAGATGGCTCAGCTAAAGAAAATCGATGAGCAGACCAGAACCAACGAGGACCGGCTCCACACCAAGCTCTCCAGAATCCTCACGGTAGAGCAACAGGCCAAGTACGAGCTGTTCGAGAAAAAGTTCGACGAACGGCTGCGCCAGATGATCCGGGATATTCAGAAGGAGGACCTTCAGAAAAAAGAGCCTTCCGACACTCGCCGAGTGGAACCCGAAAGAGAAAGGAAGGACAGCACTCAAAGGGATAGCGCTCAAAGGGACAGTTCCAGAAAAGACGACACCTTAAAAGATAAGGCTCAGAGAGCGCAGCCCGATCGCAGCAAGAAGAATCAGGTCCAGCAGCGGGAGCAACAGCCGGAGGACAGCGGCCGAACCCCGTCGAGATCCGTCGGTAGCAGAGATTCATCGAGAAGCCGAACCGGGGACCAAGAGAGCGAATCGCAGAAGAAAGCCCCGCAAAAAAGAGAGTCTACTCAGGAACGGTCATCCCGCCAGCAAGACGAGGACGAGAACAGGTCCTCCCGTTCCGATAACCATTGATTGCTCCAGGAGAGGAGGTCGATGGTCATGAAAACCGGACTGGCACAATCGACACTGGCAGCGTTCCTGCTCATCTCATTGATCATCTCCGGCTGTGAGGATGTCAATCATCATCACGATTACTACTCACCACCCATCCCTTCGGGCGTCTACACCATCACCGGGGACGGCTACGTGGAGATCCTGTGGAGTCCATTGCGCGTCGATGACCTGGACGGATACCGCATTTACCGCAGCCAATACCCTGCAGGCCGATACTGGCAGATCGGAGACAGCCAGGATAATGAGTTCATCGATGAGAACGTACACAACGGGGAAACCTATTATTACGCCGTGTCCGCTTATGATTGGCATGGCAACGAGAGTGATCTCAGCTACGAAACCATCCATGATACTCCCCGTCCTCAGGGATACGATCTGGTCATCTATGACGATGACGCCCTGGCGGGAGTGGATTTTTCAGGATATTACAGCCATATGATCTGGCCCTGGAACGATCCCTATGTGGATCTGTACCTTTTGTGGCTCAATGGACGGTATTGCCTGGCCAGCGCGGATGTGGAATATGAGGGAGCCGTCTACGGCACCGACATTCAGTATGCCGGGTACGTCAATACCCTGGACGAGATCGATTGGGCCCCGGAAAGCGGCTGGTCCACCGATATCGCCGACACGGTCACGCTCTATGAGGGCCACGCCTATGTCGCCTGGACCTGGGAGAATAATTTCGCTAAATTCCGGGTGCACCACATCGGCTATGATTATGTGATCATCGACTGGGCTTTTCAAATCGACGAGGGCAATCCCGAGCTGAAACGTCTTCCCGGGGCAAAAACCCTCACACCCGCTGACCTGAAGACGCCTCGGGCCGTCTCCGAACCGGGAACCATTCCGGGGAACCGTCCCGGCCGCACTTCGAATCCGTAGGAGAAGGTTACTCATAGAAGGGGGCGATAAAGATGAAGAAACTTGTCATGGCACTGATCATGGCGGCCGTTGCAATGTCCTGGATTTCCAGCGTTGCTGCCTTTGAAGAAATCGGCAACCGTCCTTCTCGGCAGGCACATGTTGAGGTGTGGCTCAACAAGCACAACGGTTCGGTCTACCGGCCCGGTCAGGTCGTAAGAGTCTACTTCCAGGCCGACTCGGATTGCTATGTCACCGTATACAATATCGACGCCGAGGGCTTTGTCAATGTGCTCTATCCCAAGTACGACGATCAGGCCTGGGTGGAGGGAGAGCAGATCTACGAGATCCCCGATCCCTATGACGACTATGATCTGGTCGTGGATGGGCCCAAGGGCATCGAATACGTGGTCGCGGTGGCATCGGAATTCCCGCTAAATCTTCGGGCCGTCTATGATATCGAGGACGGAGTGGACAATGAGTTCTACTGGCCCATGGGGCGCGTCACCGGCGATCCCCATCTGGCCATCAACGATATCAACGAACGGCTGGCCTGGGGCAATGAGGAATACGAGCCGGAAGGGTATTCCAGCGATGTCGGCTGGTTCTATGTCCAGGAATGGGTTCCCTATCCGCGGTATATCGTCTATCAATGGTATCCGGAATATATCTACGATCCCTGGTGGGACCCTTACGTCCACGTCCATATCTGGACCGATTTCTACTGGGATCATTACTGGTGCCGTCCCTGGTGGTGGTGCCGCGGCTGCCAGCCAGTCTATGTTTACTGGTACATCGATAGAGATTCCGGCCGCCGCGTGACCTGGAAGGGGGATTACCACAACGATCGTCGAAAACCTGACTGGTATCGCGAAAAACCCGTCAGGCGCAGCGGCGGTGTCGAGCGACCCTCCCGCGACGACGAGAACGGACGCGGTGCATGGGAGAATCGCCGGCGGTCGCCATGGGGCGATCCGGGCACCGATGCGGAGGAAATCAGGACAAAAGCTCAGGGCAGAGAATCAGTCGATCTGGAACGGAAACAGCGGGAAGACCGCCAGGACGATACCGGGAGGATCGCTGCCGAGAGGGACGCCAGAAACAGATCGACCGATCTGAACAGAGAGACCAGATCTGCCAGCCGTTCCCGGCAAGAGATTCGCACTCCGGAGTCGTCGGAGAAAGCCAGGTCTCAGGAGGCCATCCGCACACGGAGCTCACGGTCCAGCGAGACGAAGAAAGTGGAAAAACAATCCAAACGAAGCTCCACGATCGGTAAAATCTTCGGCGGGGTGGCCAAGATCTTCACCGGAGACTCCAAGAAGAAAAGCAACAGTTCCTCGAAAAAATCGAAAAGCTCCGATTCCGGGAGCAGCCGTTCGAAGAGCAGCTCCAGCAGCCAGGACCGCAGTTCTAAAAACAGCTCCAGCAGTGAGAAAAAAACCAAGTGAAACCCCCGCATCCGGCATAAGAATCTCCTTCTGTTCGGAGCCTATAAGTAAAGGGCCGGCCTGATGGCCGGCCCTTTACCCGGGCAATATTTTCAGAGAGTTTACGCGGGCTGCTGAAAATCCTCGACGATCTTCTTAAGCCCACCCTTTACGAAAGACACCATGATAGACCGGCCCTTCTTCGATTTCTTCCCCTTCTGCAGGACCAAACCGTAATCATCCCATACCGAATGGTAAAAGACCTGGCCGATGTCGTAATTTTCGCTCATGTTATACAGCGGCACATTATCGGTATCGACCGTCCCGAGAAACTCCTCATCCAATCCCATCGTCTCTCGGGTCGATGTGGAAACATAGGGCACATACCCTTCGCAATCAGGACACTGAAGCCAGGTCACCTCTTCGTCCGGCACTTTCCGGATCATATCCATTTTAACGACTCTCTGACAGATCGTGCAGAAATGAGATTTTCTCCGTTGCGCACTTGATTTCACAATACCCCCTTTTCCAGGATGTGAGAATATTCCAGCGAAATTGCTCTCGGAACCGCTATGACTGGAACGCCGTCACGGAGACATTGCCATGGAAATGTTATCGGAAGATTTCCCCTATGGCCCCACTACAAAGCGCTCCCTTCTATTTTCCCTGGGGCGTGATCATGCGTATGTTCACCACACCTTGTTCTCCGTCGCTCGCCAGCAGATACTTACGCATCTTCGGCAGAATATCCTCCATGGTCTCCAGGTACAGCCGGGTCTCGGTCACCTTTCGGTTTTTGACATACTCCCGCATCAGAGAGAGGAAACGCTCGGCCTCTCCCCGGGCTCGATTGCTCCGTTCGGTGCGATAGGCTTCTGCCTGTCGAATCATCTGCTGGGACTGTCCGCGCACCTGCGGCAATTTCTGATTCCGATAGCCGTGAGCTTCGTTGATCAGGCGGTTCCGGTCCTCCCGGGCGCTGGTCACGTCGCGAAAGGCGTAAGCCACCTCCTCGGAGGGACCGATGTCCTGGAAATAGGTCCCGGAAATCTGCAACCCGCAGCCGTAGCGATCTAAAATTTTCTGTGTTTGATCTTTCAATTTATCCTCTATCAGAAGCTTATCCGTCGTCAATACCTGATCGACGCCCATCGATCCGATGATCGATGTCAAACAGGACTCGGCCGCCTTCCGCACCAGCCATTGAGGCTCTTCCATCGAAAATATATAGGCGCTGGGATCCTTGACCCGATATTGAACGATCATCTGCATATCGATGATGTTCTCGTCACCGGTCAAGACCTGAGTTTCCTCCGGCAGCGGACCGATCCCCTTGACCTTATCGACCATACGGAATCCAACGCTCATCACCTTGACCTGTAAGGTCTTGGGGCGATCGACCCGCTCCATAGGCCAGGGCAGATGATAGTGAATGCCGGGCATGACCTGATCATTCACCAGGCGGCCGAAGCGGCGTACCACACCCTGTTCGTTGGGCTGAACGACGTACACGCCCGAAAGCAGATACAGGAGGAATATGGCCAGGGTTCCAAAGAATACGAGTTTCCGCCAGGGGGGCCACACCGCCCTGATTTGCTGGAACAGCGTTCTGGAATCGTCGGAGACCGGTTTCAGGTCGGCCGTCATCGCTATTTCCTTACCTTCCCTTCGGTGAGCAGCTCGAGAAGTTCGGAATCGGTTGATAAAACAATCGTGGTCTTCTCGTTGAGTACCTTTCGGTAGGACTCCAGGGTCCTGACCAATTTATAAAACTGCGGATCTTTGTTATGGGCGGCGGAATAGATCTGAGCCGCCTCTGCCTCGCCTTTGCCGATGATCTTTTGTGCTTCTTCATAAGCCTCGGAAAGAATGGCGCGGCTTTCCTTGTCCGCCTCGGCCCGTACTTTCATGGCCTCTTCTTCACCCTCGGAACGGTATTTTTTGGCCATTCGTTCCCGCTCGGTGCGCATACGCTGAAAGACGCTCTCCTTGTTCTGATCGGGAAGGTTCAGCCGTTTCAGGCGCACCTCCAGGATATGAATGCCATATTCCTCGGCGGCTTTTTGACGACATTTTTCCGTGACCCCCCCCATAATCTCATCCACTTTGATCTGCTCGGGATCGACGGAGATCAACGCAGAAAGCGGGTAATTCCCCAATGCGGCTCCCAAGGATGCTGAGGTGATATCGGCCAGGAATATTTCGGCCACCGGACGTTCCTTGACCGCTTCAAGAAATTTCCTCGGCTCGCTGATGCGCCATCCCATATAGATATCGACCAGTATATTCTTCTTGTCTTCGGTGAGATACTCCCCGGGCTCCGGATCGAACAGCAGTAATCTCCGGTCAAAACGTCGCAGCGATTGAATTGGATCCGGCCATTTGACGTGCAATCCCGCGGATTCAATCACCCGCACCGGCTTGCCGAATTGCGTGATGACGGCAAATTCTGTCTCGTCGATCTGAAAAAAAATCGAGCCGATGAAAATAATGAAAAAACCTGTTAGCAGGAAACCGAGAATGATCTTTCTTTTCATCGTTCCTCCAGCGTGAGAATATCTTCTTTTGCTCCTTTATCGAAACCTTGATCGTAGCCTTTACTGAAAAATCTCAAATCGACCGGATCATGGGACGCATCCGGTTCGACGATAAATTTCTCCAATTCCGGCATCATTTCATCCACCATCTCGAGAAACAACCGGATCTCGGTTACGGTTCGAGCCTGCTGATATTTCCGCAGAAGAGCCACAAACCGTTCTGCCTCTCCACGGGCCCGATCAATGCGCTCTTTATGATCGGCCTCTGCCTGCCGTATCTGCTCCACAGCCTGACCGCGAGCGATCGGCAGCACTTCGTTCCGGTAGGCGAGCGCTTCATTGATCAGCCGGTCTTTATCCTCCCGGGCACTGGCGACATCGCGAAAATATTCCACGACCTCGACGGGCGGATGCACATCCTGCAGCTTTACGGCGGTGATGCCGATTCCGCAATCGGTTCGCTCCATCGTTTTCTGCAGGCTTTTCTGAATCGTCTGTTCGACGATCATACGACCTCTGGTGAACAGGTCGTCGAGAGGTTCCGTACCGACAACCTTTCTGATGATCTCCTCGGCTGCCGAGCGCACCAGTTTCTCCGGTTCTTCCACCAGGAGAATAAATTTTTCGATATCGATCACCCGGTATTGAACGATGGCATTGATATCGACCAGGTTTTCATCGCCCGTGAACATGACGGATTCTTCGGGCTGCTTGGAGTAGCGGCCCCGCACATGGCGGCTTTCCCATTGATATGATTGCGCATTCCCGGTCGTTATCTCGGCTTGGGTTCGAAAACCGATCTCCAGGCGCCTGATGGCCAGCAGAGATGTTTTCCGTACCGCCTCAAAGGGCCAAGGCAGGTGGTAGTGCAATCCGGGTTCCTGACCCGCTCGATCCACCAGCCGGCCGAAACGGAAGACCAGAGCATGCTCTCCCGGTCCCACCCGGTAAAGACCGTTTCCCGCCCAGAGGAAGAATCCCAGAAGCAAGAGACCGATCACGAGAACGCGGCCCCGCAGCTGGAACCAGTCGATCATCCGCAATGTTTTCCGACGGGAAACCGATTCTCGCTTGGCTCCGGATCGAGTGCCTTCCAATAAGCTCGCCAGCCAGTATTCTTCCAGAAAGGTTCCCCGTAAAAGAGCCCTGACACCGCCGTATATTACCTCCAGCCCGGTGACGGCGATCAGCAGGGAGATCAAGGCAGCGGCCTGGACGTCCAGGTTCAGGCCGACCATGGCTCCCACCAAACCGATCAACACTCCGACGGAGGAATACATATCCATTCGCGAGTGGTAACCATCGGCTATCAGGCTGTTGGAATGTTTCTCCTGTCCAACTTTAATCTTCAGCCTGGCGATGAATCCGGAAACCAGTATGCAGAAGAAAACGCCGATCATGGCGACCGGCAGATGCATCAGTGTCGTGGATGATCCCTGAACCGTCCCGGTGAAGATCTCAACGGCGGCTCCCAGTATGAAGAAACCGACCACGACGGCGATCACATCCTCGATCTTCCGGAAAAGGACCGCTTTTCGTCGGATACCTCGAGCAGCCAGAACGAGACCGCTGAGCACCAGGATCGATACGAAGATATCGGAGAGAGAGTGGATGGCGTCAGCCAGAATGGCTTTACTGGAGGACCATCGAGCCAGCAGCAGCTTCAGGACCACCAGAATCACATTGGCGATGACGGAAATGATGGCAACGCGAATCTTTAGATTCATAGGCTGGGAGAAGGGTGGAAAGTGAGACCTTTCATTTTATTGTAACACGAATCTGTAGTGAATGCAACAATTTTCTGGTATTTCGAAAATGAATACAAAACACATGAGGGCAAATGAGTTGGGTGGGAAGTCCGAAGGTTCTGCAGAAGATCATACAAAAGGACCCCCCACCCCAATCCCCTGGCGGAGTCGGGTGGCAAGGGGTCCCCGGTCACTTTCCTTCGATCAATGCTTCTGTTTTTCCTCAACACGCTGCAACCTGAGAAGATAGCCCCTGCCCGGTTCCAGCTGTAAAAACGGTCGATAGCCCATGATGCGCCCCTTGTGCGGAATCTTCAGGATGGCGCATTCTCCCTTCGAGGATTTCTGCAGCAGGTCATGAACCCGATAGCGGCCCGCCTCCAGAAGCGAATGATTGATCCCGATGGTATAGTCCTCCACGGGCTGGTTCGACAGATTGATGACCACCAATATTGGATCGGCGCCGTCGGCATACCGTAAGTAGGCGTAGATATCCCCATCGCCGGTCATCAAATCTCCGTAACTGGCCTGCTCCTGATCATCCCGGGCCGTCAGGGCGGGATATTGGGAACGCAGTTCGATGAGCCGGCGATACCAGTTGAACAGAGAGCCTGGATCCGTCCTCTGATCATAGACCCGCTCCCACTCCATAGGAGCTCGGATGGCCTCATCAGGCGGATTGGTCCCTGTCATGCCGATCTCCTCGCCGTAATAGATCAGGGGGGTTCCCGGAAGAGTGAGCAACATCAAGGCCGCCAACTTATTGAGTTCTTTATCTTGATCCAGAGCACTGAGAATACGGTCATTATCATGATTGTTCAAAAAACGACACAGCTGGGCCTGGAGGGGAAAGTCGTCCTTTTCCTTCTTCAAAATCTGGCGCACATCGACCTTCTCCCCTCCTGCCATCAATTTCAGCAGAACATAATAGAGGGGATAATCGAATTGCATGTCGAATTCATAATCGAAGTACCCGTAAATGGTCTCCACATCATCCCAGACCTCTCCCAGGAGAAGAACATCGGGACGCACCTTCTTCAGCTCCTGCCGTAGCTCCTTCCACCAATCGTGCGGCGGGCCCTTGGCGACATCCAGGCGATATCCATCCACGCCGTCGGAAAAATCGCCATCACCGTTGGGATCCATCCAGAACCTGGCCATCTCCAGCAGCCAATCCCGGAGGTCTCGGGAATCAAAATTGAATTCCGGCATCCCCTTATAACCGAAGAAGGAATCATATTCGATCTGTTCCGGATCGAGAAACTTGAACCATTCCGAATACTCCGAGTCGGGATTGCCCAGGGCATCCTGAAAGAAGGGATGACGATCGGAGCAATGATTGATCACCAGATCGAAGATCACCCGGATACCGCGGCGATGGGCCTCACGGCATAGCGTGAAAAAATCTTCATTGGTGCCGTAGTCCTCCTCGATGGTGAAATAATCGGTGACATCGTATCCGTGATAGGACGGTGATTGGCAAACGGGCATCAGCCAGATGGCCCCGGCACCCAGGTCGCTATCGCTGTCCGGATCGCCGTCGTTGAGATAATCCAACCGCTCGATGACGCCCTGAAGGTCACCGACACTGTCTCCATCGGAATCATGAAAGCTGCGCACGAAGATCTCGTAGATGACGGTGCGGTCATAATAGTCCGGGGAATCGAAGACGGCCGGCTCACGATCCATGGTAAAATCAATCCTGGTGTCGCCTCGCTTTCCGGAGGTGAGCCCCATGGCGGAGATCACCAGGCGAAAGTCCAGATCCGGCAGGTCCTCCGGCAATGAGGCGCGAAACCGTCCGGTCCGATCCTGGTAGTCATGCTGGAGCACCTGTCCCCCCAGCCGGATCTCAATGCTCCCTGGATCCACCTGATCTTTATAACAGCGCAGCTCCCCGGATACCGGCTCGATCTTCCGGGGGCGGGATTTGTCGGTGGGAAAATCCATGACGGCGTATGGCACGCCGGGCTCGGCTACAAAAACCACGCCGTTATTAAAATTGGATGCGTCGGTCTGCGGGGCATTGGGATCGGTGATCCACTGACCGTCGACGACGAATTTGTACTGATAGGATCTTCCGGCGCGAAGAGGATACCGGGTGCGCCACAGGCCGTCGCCGTCCTCATCGAACATCGGGGTGGCGCGCATGGACCAGCCGTTGAACTCCCCGGCCAGATAGACTGCCCTGGCGCCCTGGGGAGCCCGATGGGAGAACAGGACTCCGCCTTCGACGGGATGCGGAGCCAGCTCATCGTCTTCCGACCAGGGGATATCCGACCGCGGTGCAGAGACATTTTCGGGAGGATCTATCCCGACATAGACGATCCCGTTATCGAAATTCTCATAGTTGATGCCGGGAGCATGCGGATCGGTGATCCACAGACCTCCATCCACCACGAATTTATATTCCCAGCGCCCGCTGGGCAGGGGAACGACCACCGTCCAGATACCGTCGCTGTCCTCATCGGCCATGGGGGTGGCGGCCACATCCCAGCCGTTGAAATCTCCGGCCAGCATCACCGATCGAACCGGCTCGTCGGGCCGGTAAGAAAACTGTATGCCTCCTTCCACCGGTCGGGGCGCCAGGGTTGGCTCAGCGACAACCGGTGAGGCCCACAGAAACACGACCAGAAACGGGACGATCAGGAACCGTTGATACGGAAAATGTGCATATGAGCAACCCATCAATGTTCCTCCAAATGCAGCACCATGGCGCTTCTTCCCGGCACCCTGGCTTTCTTCTCCATTTTCTTCGGTCCGGTGACAACCGGTTCCGGTCCGGCCTCATCCTCATCCACCACCACGATCCAGCGTCCGGCCGGAAGGGTGAACTGGGCATCCTTCTCATTGGGATTGAACAACAGGATCACCTGTTTCCAGCCGTCTCCGGCCGCTTCCCCGGTCAGCCGATAGGCGATGCAGCGCGGCGGAACCGGTAGTCCCAGCTGATCGTCGAAGAACTCGAGGTTCTCGACAACCTCCTGCCGGGACTTCATGCGAAAGACGGGATGCTGTTTTCTCAACGAGATCAAGCCCCGGTAGTACTCGAAGACATCGCGGTGATCCACCTTCCACTGCCAGCGGATCATATTGACGGCATCCGGCTTATTATAGCTGTTCTCATCTCCGCCTTTGGTCCGCAGCATCTCCTGGCCGGAATGCAGAAAAGGGATCCCCTGAGAGGTCAACACCAGGACGGCGCCCAGTTTGTCCATCCGGATGCGATCAGCATCATCCACATCGGCCCGGTTCCGGGTGGTCAACAGCAGCCGGTCCCAGAAGGTATGATTATCATGGCAGGCGGCGTAATTGATGACTTCCAGGGGACTGGCGGCGAAATCATTGATGCTGCCCTGGATGCCTTTCTTGATCCGGTCGATGTTGATGCCCGTCTGCACGTAGCCGGGATTGAGGTCGAAGACGCCGCCCTTGATGGCGTCCCGGAAATGATCGCCGAAAACGGCAAAACCCTTTCCCCTCTGCATGCCCTTGACCGTAGGCGTGATGGGCGTCTGTCCTCCGGTCCAGGGCTCACCGTGAATCAGCAGATGAGGGGCGATGGCCCTCAGCCTCCGGACGATCTGTTCCATGGTTTCCAGATCGATGAGTCCCATGAGATCGAAACGGAAACCGTCGACCTTGTATTCTCTGACCCAGTATTCCACCGAGTCGAGGATGAATTTCCGCGCCATGGGGGCCTCGGACCGGAACTCGTTGCCCGTTCCGGATCCATTCCAATAGCTGCCGTCTTCCTTCAGGCGATAGTAGTAGCCTGGAGTCAACCCATTGAAACTGAAGACCTTCGACGGGCTGGTCTCGGCCGTGTGGTTGTAAACCACATCCATGATCACCCTGATGCCCCGGCGGTGAAGAGCATCGACCAGCTTTTTGAACTCCTCCACCCGGGCCGGTCCATGAACCTGGGTGGCATACCAGCCGTCGGGAGAGTTGAAGTGTACCGGCATATAGCCCCAGTTATACTCCTGGCTCCTTTCGTCGTTCTCGAAATCCTGAACGGGCATGATCTGAACGGCATTGACGCCCAGCTCCACCAGATGGTCCAATCCCGTCCTGACCTCCGGATGATCGGGCATGACGGTGCCCTCCTCGGCGAGGCCGAGGTACTTTCCCCGGTGCCGGATGCCGGAGTGCTCATCGATGGTGAAATCCCGGATGTGCAGCTCATAGATGACGGCCTCATCGATCCCAAAACCGGGCCGGTCGGCCACCGGCGTCTCATCGCTCAGGATCATACCGCGGCCGTCATGAGCGGTATTGCAGCGCGAGTAGGGATCGATGATCTCCCGGCCGGGAATGAATCCGGGGGCGTCACCATCGACCTTGAAGGTATAGTAGAGACCGCCAAGATCCTCGGCCAGGACGATCTCCCAGAGTCCCCTGTCGGCCGGAGCCATCTCCACGATCCGGGGGCTTCCGCCCTCGGGCTGCTCATAGAGCAGGGCCGTTAGCCGGGAGGCGGTGGGAGCGAACGCGCGCAGCGTCGTCCGGCCCTCCGAGATCACGGCGCCCATCGGCCGGTTGGACGTATACTCGGGACCATCCAGAAGCCCGCGGACGGTCAGTCTTCCGGGGCGGTAACCCTGGGCCTCGATGATGAACCGATCCAGCCGGTCGGCGGCCAGATCGAAGGGCCGGGCCACCCGCAGTTGGATCTCGGAGCTGGCCGCCGCGGCAGGCGGATGGGCCACCGCCGTCAGGATGGTCACTTCCCGGCCGGAAGCATCCCGAAGGGTGAAGTTCTGTGGAACAATCTGCTCCGCTTTCATAGACCGGGAAAGGGAAACGGTCACCAGATCGGAAGCATCCACGAATCCCCCGCGCACCCAGGGTGAGATGTCCGGCCGCTCGGCATACAGTTCCGGATCGCCGCTGACGATCCAGACCTCATCCCCCAGGAAGGGAAACCAGATCCGGTCGGGCGCATCCTTGTCGGCCCAGTTGCCGTATTTGGGCAGGACGCCGATCTGCCGGCCGTCTCCGTAATTTTCCTTGGTGACCACAAAGACCATGCCGAAATCATCCTGTTGCTCCTCCCGCAGCTCCTGAGAACCGCCATCGGTCTTGTCGTTCCAGGTCCATAGGGTCCATCCTCCATAATCTCCCTCGGAACGATGGTAATGCACTGTGAACTGCGGCGCGCCCCGATCCTCGGCCAGCGCCGCTTCCGGCCGCTCGGCGAGCAGCCGGGGATACCCCCCCAGGATCCAGACCTCTGCACCCATGTCCGGGGTCCACATCCGATCCGGGGGATCCTTGCTCTCCCAGTCGCCGAATTTGGGTAACAGGCCGATGGAGCTCCCGTCGCCATACCGGGAGAGGTCCAGGTGAAACACCAGGCCATCGGCGCCCCGATCGACTGCCTGGATCTCCTGAGAATCCCCGTCGGCGGCATCGTCCCAGGTCCACAGGGTCCAGCCGTCGTACCGGCCGTCGGATCGCTGGTAATGAACGATCAATGTCGTTTCGTCAGCCATGGCTCCGCGACTCGATGGGGTCACCAGGATCAGGCAGGATGCCAGCATCAGCCCAAAAATGAAAAAACCTGTAAGGGACGATACGCCTTTGAACACGATACCACCCTCCGTAAGAATGTCGCTCCCCGGATCCGTCAGCAGACACCGCCATCACTCCTGGTAACCTTTCCAATCAAAAGAGATATATTGCAGGTCGTGGACTTTTTCGTTTTCCAGCCGTACCCGCAGGTATCCTTCCGGCCAGGTGCTCCCGGCGATGCGGCGATCCCCCTGCCACCACTGACCGCAGATCGATCCCCCCAGGACAAAGACGGCATCGTGCTGGCTGTCGGCCCAGCGGACAACCTCATAATGATGGTGGTGACCGGCCAGGGCCAGGATGAAACGGTGCCCGGCCAGGATCTCGTTGATCACCCGGGAAGCGTTGCTGACCACATGAGTATAGCTGCCGGCCTCGGGTTCGCTGAGATCATAGTGGATGGTCTGATATTCGCTGTAGCCCTCGAAGGTGTGCACGGCGGTCATGAAAGGAATATGGCCGACCAGGATGACGGGCGTCTCGGGCGGCACGTGAGCCAGGTCCTTTCTCATCCAGGAGATCTGGTCCGATGACACATTTCCATAATACGTCCTGACCGTATCTCCGTCATCATTGAGCACCCGGGTCAGGCTAATGGTGTTCAAGACCATGAAGTGATAGCGCCCCCAGTTGAAGGAGTAATAGTCCGGACCGAGAAGTTCCCGATAGAGTCCGACTCCGTAAAGATCGTCGTCCTCCCTGACGATGCAGGGATCGTCCCCCACACCCTCGAGGTAGATGCCGTAGTGCTCGTGATTGCCGATGGCATTGAACAGGGGAAAACTCAGCTCGCCGGCAAGCTCCTGATAGAGACCAAACTGCTGTCGACTTTCCGGTTCACAGACCCTGAGGGCATCCATGATCAGATCGCCGCCGCAGATGACCAGATCGATCCCCTGTTGACCGTTCATATGCGCCACGGCCGCTTTCATTCCCGCCACGGCGTTATACTTCTCCCGGGGTGTCACGTGGGCGTCGGTGAAGAAGAGAAAAGAAACCTGATCACAGGCAGGATGCCTGAGCATGGGAAAGTGAATCTCATCGCCATCGCTGTGGCTTCCCAGGTCCTCGAAAAAATCTCCGTTGGAACGATAGTCACCCGGAAGGCAAACGAACAGCACGCGGGAATCCTGGGATGTCAGCTGGTAGCGTCCCTGGCCATCGGTCCGTACGACCTCGATACCATCCGAAACGATTACGCCGGAGAGGCCCGGCTCTCGGCCGTCACGCCGGCCATTCTGGTCGGTGTCCTGGAAGACGATGCCGGAGATGGACACTGAAACGGCGTTCGCACCGCGGGCCCCAAATGCGATCATCGCGGAGAGAAACAGGTAGCAGATGCCGGAACGAATCATGCCGGTTCCCTTCCTGATCATTTCACTCACCAGTCCGGCTTCACGGATGGTGAGGCGGTGGTTTGTGTTTGGCCTTGTGAGGCATCAAAGGTTTCGGTTTCGATCGCGGTTTGTGATTCGGCCGGCGGTGCCGAACCCAGCGGCGATGCTGAGCCACGGCCCGATGCAGCCTGGGGTGGCGCAGCATGAAGACACTGTGGCGGTGCAGCGCATGGCGCCAGGCCGGCCGGCGGGCCGTCAACAGACGGTGATGCCAGACGCTCCGGGCCAGCCAGGGACGCCGTCCCAGATACAGGCGGCGGCTCCAGATGATGCGATGGAACCGGGGGTGACGGGCGGCATACAGACGATAACGCCACCAGGTCAGCCACAGGCTGCGGCGGGGGTGCATCCAGCGCCAGTGGCGGTAGATCCGGCCGGCTGCCAGCGGATGCGCACGGAGATAGTGATACAGCCGCCAGTAGGCATGATACAGGGGCGGCCGAGCCCGGAGATAAGCGGCGAAGGCGATCAGTCCATCATCATCACCCCGGTAGGTCGGTCCCTCCTGGCTGCCGAAAAACTCCTCGGCCTCCTCGGCATGAGCCTGCAGGTAGGACATCTGATCGCCGTGTTCATCGAGCATCTCTTCATGCTCGGCGGCCGCCGTCTCCAGGGCCTCCATGCGCTCGGCCAGTTCCTCATCGGCGGCCAGAAGGCTGTCCATAACGGCCAACTGGTCCAGGGCTTCGGAGTCCGCCGCCGCGGTCTGCTCGAACTCGGCATAGCGCTGAGCCAGAAGAGTGTCCTCCTCCAGGATCTCGTAGAAGGTGCTCTCCTGAGCGGCCAGCTCCGGATCGGTTCCCAGGGATTCCTGATAGGCCAGGTAGCTGTCCTCCAGCTCTTCGTCGCTGGCCAGCAGGGAGTCGATCTCGTCCAGTTCGGCTTGGTATTCCGGGTTCTCCTGGAGCCAATGCTGGTATTCCTGATCGGTTTCCGGCACAGGATCTTCCGGGTCTGCCGCGGCCGGCAGGGAGATTAAAAAGATGGCCAGACCCAGGACGAGGCACATGGCCGGAACCCGACATCGAAAACCGCCAAACCGATCCAATCGCCTCATGATCGAACCCCCTGTGGTGGAGGGAAGGATGATCATATTCTCCAGGAAACATCTTTCTCGACTTTCGAACCGCTTGTTGGCGTTGAATTTCAATATATCGTTGGGTGGCGCCTATGTCAAGCTAATTCAGGCAGACGGCAAGTGCCGTCAGAACGTGAGAGGGGAGCGCGCGAAATCGCAGGCTCTAGCCGGCTCTTCGCACACTCCCCATCACATGGATACATCCATCACACGCTGTCGTTTCAAGCGACCATCGATCAGCAGCCGCAGCATCCGCGGCAACCGCCTCTCGGCGCTGTATCGAGGTACTTCTCCGGATTCTTCTCGAAGATCTCCTTGCATCCCGGAGCGCAGAAGTAGTAAGTTTTACCCTGATAGTCGGTCTGGGCCTTTGCCGTCTTGGGGTCCACGTTCATCTTGCATACCGGATCCACTGCCATGTTTCTCACCTCCCCCAATCATTGAATTGGTCAACAAATTTTCTCGTTTCCGCATCGCGAGACATATCACCGCCTCGACCTGAGGATGCGGGCCGGGTCATTTTCTGCCCTTTATCCCAGGATCGCCTTGAGATCCTCCCGGGCGGTCGTGATGGGCATGATGTTGAAATTCTCCACCAGCACCTTCAACACCGCAGGAGTAACGAAGGCCGGTAGGCTGGGACCCAGACGGATGTCCCTGATGCCCAGATGCAGCAGGGTCAGCAGAATGCAGACGGCCTTTTGCTCGTACCAGGAGAGGATTATGGACAGGGGCAGGCCGTTCACATCCGTCTTGAAGGCACTGGCCAGGGCCAGGGCAATCTGGATGGCCGAGTGGGCGTCGTTGCACTGCCCAACGTCCAGGAGCCGCGGGATACCCCCGATATCGCCGAAATCCAGCTTGTTGAAGCGGTATTTTCCACAGGCCAGGGTCAGGATGATGGTATCCTCGGGCAGGGCCTGGGCGAGCTCGGTATAGTAGTTCCGCCCGGACTTGGCCCCGTCGCAGCCGCCGATGAGGAAGAAGTGCCTGATGTCGCCGTTCTTGACCGCTGCGACCACCTTATCGGCCACGCCCAGGACGGCCTGGTGGCCGAATCCGACGGTGATGGTCTTATCGGAACCGTCTTCCGGAAAACCCGGAGCAGCCAGGGCTGCCTCGATAACCTGGGTGAAGTCCCGGCCGGCGATATGCACCACCCCGGGCCAGGCCACCAGACCGCTGGTGAAGATCCGGCCCAGGTAAGTCTCTCTCGGCTTTTGGATGCAGTTGGTCGTCATCAGGATGGCCCCGGGAAATTGATCGAACTCGACCCGTTGATCCTGCCAGGCGCCACCGTAATTGCCTGCCAGATGCTCATATTTCTTCAGCCCCGGATAGCCGTGGGCAGGCAGCATCTCGCCGTGTGTATAGACGTTGATCCCCCGGCCCCGGGTCTGCTTGAGCAGCTCCTCGAGGTCCTTCAAATCGTGGCCCGAGACCAGAATCGCCTTGCCCTTGAGAGGCTCGATGCGCACCGGAGTGGGAATCGGATCTCCATAGGCGCCGGTGTTGGCCGCATCCAGCAGCTCCATGACCCTCAAGTTCACCTGGCCGCATTTCAGATTCATGGCCACCAGCTCATCCAGGTTGAGATCATCCCGGGTCAGAAAATCCAGCGCCTCGTGGAAGTAGGCATAGACCTGATCGTCTTCCTGTCCCAGAATCAGGGCGTGATCGCAAACCTGATGGATCAGTCGCGCGATGCCATCGGTGGCTCGGTACACGGCCTGCAGAGCGTCGTCGTCGAACAGCGGCGCTCCGCCACTTTCCGGCCCGCGGCCCGCCAGGAGTTGCAGGCCCGGTACGAGCGGCTCACGACGGCCGTCATCATCGTCGCCGGACTGGCGGACGGCATCCTCAATCCCTGCGCGTTCACCGTGATCATCTTCTTC